>CABSMQ010000020.1:0-31458 GCA_902478965.1 uncultured Collinsella sp.
CGTGCGACGGGGGCGAGGCGAATGGCTGAGCGGTATCGATACGCTGGTTCAACGGCATCATATTGACCACATAGATTTTTAACTTGCATTTCTAACAGTTAAGGAGACGGGTGCTTTCCAGCACGCTCCTTCGATGATGCCTTCCGCTAGTTGCTATGCAGGTTTCAGCCAACAAAGAATGTGCCCGGGCGCTCAGGTTCACCGTTAGCGTTGGCAACATATGAGATGATGCACACGCGCAACAAAAACGTGTACATCACCCTCCAAAACCGACATTTTTCGACATGTTTGGAGGCTGATGTACATAAATGTGAGTTCCCGCCCCGCCAACAACACCCTCCACATGTCTGGACTCTCTATGGCTGCGCTGGATAGACATCGCTGGAACGGGTATAGTATCGAAAGTTTTGTCGTTAACCAGCGGGGGAGTCCTGTGGGCATCAAAAAGAAGATCAAAAAGGAGCTTATCGGCACTTCCGATTACCCGTCGAATAAGATCTTTACGATCTCCAATTTCATCACCTTTACGCGGCTGATCCTCACCCTGGTATTTCTGTACCTGTTTGTGACGGATAACAACCGCGTCATCGCCATCGTTATCTACGCCGTTGCCGCCTCCACTGACTGGATGGACGGTCAGATCGCCCGCATGACTAAGACGGTCTCATGGCTCGGCAAGGTCATGGATCCCATTTGCGACCGCGCGCTGCTGTTCACCGGCGTACTTGGCCTGGTGGTCCGCGGAGAGCTGCCCGTCTGGGTCTGCGTGCTCATTATTGGCCGCGACATCTATCTGGGCATCGGCACGCTTATCGTTCGTCATTATCACCGTCGCCCCATCGATGTCGTCTTCCCCGGAAAGATTGCCACAGCGCTGCTCATGACTGGTTTCTCGCTCATGCTGCTCGGTTTCCCCGTTATTGACGGCCTGCATCTTTTACCTTCATCCCTTACGGCCTTCCCGGGCCTCAACGGAAGCTCGGTGCCCCTCGGCATCTTCTTTGTGTACGGCGGCGCGATCTTCTCCATGCTCACGGCTGTCATCTACTCCATTAAGGGCGGAGCGGCCATTAAACAGGCTCTCACGCATCCCGAGGACGAGGACATCGACTTTCTGAACCCTGAAATCGAAGACTGATTCATTGGGGTATGATTACGTACGGTTCATTATTTGCGGCACGTCCGCGATAAGTTAGGGGTTGTCATGGACAACATGGTTAACAATATGCCTCAGAATGATAAGACTGCTGACGCTACCTGCGTATTCCGCGTGCCTTCAAGCGACGTCACCGTTCCCGACCTCATGGCCAACGTGCGCATCACCGCCCCCGTTCTGTCCATCGTCAAGGGTCCGCAGACTGGTGCCGCCTTTGAGCTCGAGGACGACGTGACCACCATCGGTCGCGATCCTGCAAACGGCATCTTCCTCAATGACATGACCGTTTCGCGCAGCCATGCGCGCATTATTCGCGAGGGCCTCGGCGCTCGCATCGAGGACTTAGGCTCGCTCAATGGCACCTGGGTCGACGGTGCCATCGTCAATGCAGCCCCGCTGCACGACGGTTCTTCCGTCCAGATCGGTACGTTTACGCTCATCTACCACGAGAGCACGCCGGAGCGCATCGAAACCGGTGAGTAGGGCATGGCCGAACGCAACTATCTGAGTATCGGCCAAGTCGTCAACCTACTTCGAGGCGCATACCCCGATCTTTCGAACTCAAAAATTAGATTTCTAGAGGATGAGGGGCTCATTACCCCTCATCGTACGCCTAAGGGATACCGTCAGTACTCCAAGGAGGACGTTGATCGCCTGGAGGTCATTCTGCACTTGCAGAAGACTCGCTACATGCCGCTCAACGTGATTAAGCAGCGCTTGGAAAACGCCACGGACCTGTCAACGCTCGCCTACGAGGTGGGCTTGCTGTCCGATGTTCCGCTCAAGACGGAGCCCAAGGAGACTAAGCAAAAGCTGCATCCCATCGAGACCATTCCCGATATGCTGGGCGTCGAGATTTCGTTTATCCGCTCGCTCGCCGAGAACGACCTCATTCGCATCATCAAGAGTCCGCAGAATCGTGAGCTCGTCGATGGTCGCGATTTTCCGATCATCCGCTACTGCTCCGAGCTGTCACGCTTCCATATCGAGCCGCGCAACCTGCGTCAGTACGTGTCTTCCGCCAACCGCGAGTCCTCGATGTTTGAGCAGGTGCTCGTGAGCATGCTCGGAATGGATACCTCCGATGACGAGCGCGACGCCAAGCTCGAGCGTGCGTTTAAGAAGCTTCACGACCTGACGGAGGGCGTGCACACCGCGCTGCTCAAGAACCGCGTTTTTGAGTCGCTCAACGCCGTGGTCGAGGACGCCGACATCGATGCACTCGATGAGGAAATCACTCGTTCCGAGTCCACCAAGGCCAAAAACGAAGAGATAGCTGCGCCGGCTCCACACGAGGATTCTCTCGTAAAGCCGCTCAAGGTTGTCGCCCCTTCGCACTCCGGAACCGCCACCGCGGGCAAATAACAGCTGCTGTAATTTCGGCAACCCATTGAAAGGTCATGCAATGTACGACTTCGAATCTCAAATCGTCGATATCCCCGACTATCCCGAGCCCGGAGTCATCTTTAAGGACATCACGCCGCTCTTTGGCAATCCCGAGGCGCTCAAAGCCATGACCGATGCCCTCGCCGAGCACTTTGCCGGCATGGGAATCACCAAGGTCGTGGGTCCCGAGGCTCGCGGCTTTATGGTTGGCGTACCGGTGGCTGTAGCCCTTGGCGCTGGCTTTGTTCCTGCACGTAAACCGGGCAAGCTGCCGCGTGAGACCGTAAGCCAGAGCTACGAGCTCGAGTACGGCACCGATTCAATTGAGATCCATGCCGACGCTATCAGCTCTAAAGATACCGTGTTGATTCTGGACGACTTGGTCGCGACGGGCGGAACCGTCGAGGCAACAGGTAAACTGGTGCGAGATATGGGCGCAAAGCTTGTCGGTTACGGTTGTATCCTTGAGCTTGCGTTTCTCAACCCGCGCGAGAAGCTCACGCCGTCTAATGACGATGTGGAGCTCTTTAGCCTGGTGACGGTGGACTAGCCGTTACCCTTAGTTACTGGAAAGGAAGCTACATGCGCACAGCAAACACGCACAAAAACATGGCACGCTGCGCTGCTACGGCAACCCTCGCTTGTGTTTTGGGCTTGGGCCTCGCGGCTCCTGCCTACGCCGATACCGCATCCGACCTTGCCGCTGCTCGTACTAAGCTCGAGCAGATCGGTACCCAAACTCAGCAGATTTACGATGAGCTCGCCACGCAGACGCAGGCGCTCGATCAGACTGCCGGCGAGATCACGCAAAAGCAGCAGGAGATCGCCGATGGTCAGGCCAAGCTCTCGACCTATGTCGCCGGCGAGTACAAAACCGGCGGTCTGAGCCTGCTTCAGGTTCTGACGGGCGTCGATGACCTGAGCGATATGCTCAACCGTCTGTTCTACTACGGCAAAGTTTCCGATAAGCAAGCTCAGACCATTCAAGAGGTCAAGGAGCTTAAGAAGCAGCTCACCGATAAGCAGGCCGAGCAGGAAAAGAACGTCGCCGCCACGCAAAAGAAGGTCGACGAGCTTAACGCCCAGCAGGTTGAAGCCCAGAACGTCGTAAACTCCCTGGATTCACAGCTGCAGGCCGAGCTTGCCGCCGAGGCCGAGGCCAACGCCGCGCTGCAGGCTGGCATCAACGCCAGCACCGCCGAGAAGGCCACGGTGAGCAACGAGACTGCCGGCACGACCGAGAACACCAACAATGGTGGCCAGACCAGCAATAACAACAACCAGGGCGACAACACTCCGGCTCCTACGCCGACACCTGCTCCGACGCCGCAGCCCCCCGCACCTGCTCCGGCTCCGACGCCTTCTGCCCCGAGCCAGTCCGTCGACGGCGGTTCTGTTGTCTCTCGTGCATACAGTAAGCTTGGTTGCGCTTATTCCTGGGGCGGAATTGGCCCGAACAGCTTCGACTGCTCTGGTTTTGTTAGCTATTGCCTCACTGGTCGCTATTGCCGTCTGGGCACCACGGGTACCTTTATGGGCTGGACGCGTGTGTCCGATCCGCAGCCCGGTGACGTTGTGGTCAACTCGTACCACACTGGCATTTACATCGGTGGTGGTCAGATGATTCATGCTTCCGACTACAACACGGGTGTTATCATCAGTTCCGTTGCCGCCGGCATGAACAACAACTATATCTTCGTGCGCTACTAAGTTATCCTACACAGCGTGTGAATGTGGACCTCTTGGCTTTAAGTCGCGAGGTCCACTCTTTTCTCCCTCATCTTAGACGGCTATCTAGTATTCAAAACTAGATAGCCGTCCATTTGGTTTGCAAGAAGGCTATAATTGTTGACGAACCATTAGAAAGGACCCTCTATGAGCTGGGCACTTATCTCCGATTCAAGCTGCAACCTCCGCGATTGGCAACCGACCGCGCCCCATACCACCTTTGCATTTGCGCCCCTCAAAATTCGAGTGGGGGAGCGTGAATTCGTCGATGACCTTTCGCTTGATGTTCATGAGCTCAACTGCGCTGTTCAGGCGGAGACGAACGCTTCTTCGAGCGCTTGTCCCAGCGTAGGGGAGTGGGCCGAGCTCTTCAAATTGGCAGACAAGACCATCTGCATGCCGATCTCTGAGGGCGTGTCGGGCAGCTACAACGCGGCAGCCACGGCTCGCGATATGGTTCTTGCCGAGGAACCGGACCGACAGATTCATCTAGTCAATTCACGCGCAGCTGGCGGCAAAATGGACCTCATTTTCTTGCTGTTCGACCGCTATCTTGCAAGCAATCCGAATGTCTCATTCGAGGATGCCTGCGCATACTTCGATAGCCTTGAACAGAACAGCAAAATCCTCTTCAGTTTGTGCAATTACGAAAACCTCGCCAAAGCCGGACGTATCCCTAAGGCAGCCGGCGTCATTGCCAACAAGCTCAATATCCGCATTTTGGGCACGGCGAGTGAGGCCGGTAAAATCGAACTCGTCGGGCACACGCGTGGCGAAAAGAAGATGCTCAACAAGATCATCGACACTATGGAAGCCGAGGGCTTTACGGGCGGTGAGGTCATCATCGATCACGTTGAGAACGAAGCTGGAGCACAGGCGCTTACTGACCGCATAGTCGAGCATTGGCCCGGCTCCAAGACCATCATCATGCCCTGCAACGGCCTGGATTCCTATTACGCCGAGATGCACGGCCTCATCATCGGCTACGGCATGGGCGTAGCTTCGGGCAAATAAAGTCCAACCAAGCAAAAATACGGGCGGGACAAAGCGACAGATGGCTCTTTGTCCCGCCCGTATTATACGCCGGCTAGCTATTAAACCCGTTGAACTTGAGATAGCTCATCAAGTAAGCCTTCGAAACAAAGGATGAAACCGCGCTGCGCACAAGCAGCGACTCACGCGTTACCTGATGCGCCGTATCGGGAACCGGCGTCTGCTCGACGGAAAACGCCGAACGAATCGATGCCTCAAGCTGATCGACCACATAATCAAAGGCCGTCGGGGCATCGTAGCTCAAACGCTGAATGTTAAAGAGTGCCTGCACCGCAGCAATAGGTAGCACCTGTTTAAAGATGCAGATAGCGATCAGGCGGGCAATCTGCTCGCGGCCATATTGCTTTTTGACCGGAGCAGGCACCAGGCCGACCTTCACGTAGTTATTAATCATCGATGGCGTAATGACAGGCTGCTCAACGCAAATGGACAGCGGCTCCATCCACAACGCAACATACTCAATAACCTGGTCGCGGTAGAGCGTCACATTGGGCAGCTGGTTATAGCGCGGCAGACTCAACGTATTGAGTTTGCGCACGATATCGGACTGAATAAATGCATCGGGCAGCACAGTGGGCTGAATATCCTCAGGCTTAATGCTGACCGACGAATCAGACATCGGAATAACGTGTTTAACGTGGTTCATAAAGGTCCTCCGTTCATTTTCTACATTGTATTCTACGTTATCTAGTTTTGCATACCACATAGCAGGCAAGAAAATTGGTGGGACAACGCACTGATGCATCATCCCACCATTTAGTTAATTGATAACAACCTTACATAAGATATATTATCGTACTTATCCGCGAAGAAACATGTATGCGCTCGTTGCTGCTATGGCTCCGTCAGAAACGGCGGTCACAACCTGGCGTAAGCGCTTGGAACGGATGTCGCCAGCAGCAAATAGACCTGGCGTGCGGGTCGCCATGGATTCATCAGTCAGAATGCCGCCATCAGGCGCCAGATCGACTAGATGCTCAACAAGCTCGGTATGGGGTTGCGTGCCGGTAAAGACAAAAATGCCAAACGAGCCAGGCTCAAATGACTCGGTATGAGTCTCGCCGGATGCATTGTCCTTAAAGGTAATCGTCGTTGGCATGGCTTCGCCCGATAGCTCCACAATACTAGTTTGGTACATAACTGTAATATTGTCTTTTGCGAGTACTTTCTGGACAACACCATCAGGCGCACGAAACTGGTCGCGGCGCAGCACGATGGTCACACTGCTGGCGATTTCTGACAAGAACAGGGCTTCCTCGCAGGCGGCATTGCCGCCACCGATGACAAAGACCTGTTTACCGCGAAAGAACATGCCATCGCACGTCGCGCAATACGAAACACCGCGACCGCGATACGTATCCTCGCCAACAAAACCAGCAGATCGCGGCGTAGCACCCATGCAAGCGATAACACTCGAGGCCAGCGTATCGCCCATATCATGATGCACCGTAAACAGCGCTGTATCGGCATCGTAATCGATACCCGTAACCATGCTCCATGCAACCTGTGCTCCCAGGCCCTCTGCATGTTGCTGAAAACGCTCGCCGAGTTCGGCGCCACTCAAGAGCGGAATGCCCGGATAGTTCTCGACTTCATTGGTCGTGGCAATCTGTCCACCCGACATGCCCTGCTCAATCACGGTCGTCGTTAGGTTGGAGCGCGCAGCGTAAATGGCGGCAGCATAGCCCGCGGGGCCGCCACCGATAATAGCAACATCGATCGGCTGATGGGTAGTCATGAAGAGACCTCCTGTCGAAAGATTGGCGTTCTTTGCGCTCATACCCAAATTTAGACGAACGTGACACTCATGCACTACAATGATTCCTTGCGAAACTAAGATGAAGGGGAGTTATCGATGGATCAAACGCAGACGAGCAATAGCGCTCCCCTGCCCATGCAAGCTACTCCCCAACCGGAGCAAATGACCGTTTCACCTGCACAAAAACCACTGGTAACCATTGTGCACGCATCGGTTGGATCGGGCCACAAAGCCGCCGCCAACGCGATTGCGCAGGCATTCGACCTCATCCGCGGCACCAGCGGCATCCCCGAGGATGTTGAGATTGAAGTGCTCGATATCCTTGATTTTGGACGTATTAAATTCGACGGCAACAAAACGGCTGCCTCGTTTACCGGCGCCACGCGTCCAATATATGACTTGACCTGGCGATATACCCTTACCGGACACTTGCTTTGGGGCGGAGGCACGGCATGGTCACGTATTATGTTCCCTGCCTTCAACGAATATGTCCGCACCCGCAGGCCCATAGCCGTGGTCGCAACACACATCACGGCGGCCAACGTCGCTGTGGGTGCCCGCGTTATCACGGGTATCGATTATCCAGTCATCTGCGTACCAACAGACTATGAAGTCGAAGGCTTTTGGCCCCACAAGGACACCGACCTGTTCTGCGTAGCCAACGAATTTATGGCCGAGACACTTCGCCCCCGTAAAGTTCCCGAGACCAAAATCCGCATCACAGGCATCCCCATTCGCGCCGCGTTTGATACGGACTACAATCGCGAGGAAGAACTCGAGAAGTTCAATCTCCCCGCTGACAAGACCGTTGTGTTGGTGATGGCCGGTGCCAGTTTGCCTCAACCGTACGTTCGCTTTCGCGCGGAGATGGACCGCACACTCCCCTTCCTGCGCAGCTTCGAGGACATGCACTTTGTCTTTTTGCCGGGCAAGGATGAGGAATACGCCACCCGCCTCAAGACGCTCTTCGACGCCATGAAGCTCGAAAACGTCACGGTTCTGGACTACGTGGACGACATGGCAGCCCTCATGCACGGCTGCGACCTGGCAATCCTCAAATCGGGCGGGCTCACCGTCACCGAGTGCCTGTGCGCTCATCTGCCGATGATCCTGCTGGGCAAGTCCTATGCCCAGGAAAAGGCCAACACCACGATGCTCACCGGCATGGGTGCCAGCATGCATGTCACCACCGCACGTGAACTCATCGTGACGTTGCGCCATCTCCACGATCATCCGGAGTCGCTCAAGGCACTGCTCATCAATGGCGAAGTCCTGCGCCGTCCACGCGCAGCCGAGGATATCGCCATTGCAACCATGGAGCTAACCGGCAAACCCCAAAAGCGCAAACGAGCCTTCTGCCGCTTCTACTGGGGCGGAAAACCCGCGCATATCCGCTAGCATTGGACTGTCCGCTTACCTGTGGGAGGCCCCTATATATCATCCCATGCTCAAACATTCTCGCTGCGCTGCGAAACTGCGCGTGGGACGATATATAGGGGCCTCCCACAGGTAAGCTGCGTTAACGTACTAGCGGCTATACCAGATTCCCCACCAGTAGAATCTGAAAAGGGGAACCAGAAAATATAAATACAGTAAGTCGATGCGACAAAGGAGGCGTCCCTTTATCGCATCGACTTACTAGAAAAGTAAATATTGTTTCAAGCGAGTAGCCGCCCGCCCGGGGCTTACCTATATCGTTCCACGCGCAGTTTCGCAGCGAGCGAAGCGACGCGAGAGTGTTTGAGCATGGAATGATATAGGTAAGCCCCGGGCGGGAGGGATACGAGTACCCCTAGGCGACGCCGCTGGAGCCGAAGCCTCCGTTGCCTCGGTCGGTTTCGTCTAGTTCTTCTACTTCTACGAGGTTGACCGTGGGGACTTCTTGGATGACGAGTTGGGCTATGCGGTCGCCTTTGTTGATTTGGATGTTGTTGGAGGGGTCCAGGTTGATGAGGATAACCTTGAGTTCTCCTCGGTAGTGGGCGTCGATGAGGCCAGGCGTATTGACTATAGACAGGCCCTGCTTGATGGCGAGACCGCTACGGGGCTGGACGAAGCCGGCGTAGCCATCGGGCAGGGCGATGGCCAGCCCAGTAGAGACCAGACGGCGTTCGAAGGGCTTCAGAACGCAGTCCTCGTTGGAGCGCAGATCCAAGCCGGCATCGGTGGGATGGGCGTATTTGGGAAGCTCGACGGTGGGGTCGAGACGCTTTATGTTGACGGTAATGTTGAACATGGAATCACCTTAGCTTGTCGAGCTCTTGCAGAAACTCATCGACGTCTTTGAAATCGCGGTAGACCGAGGCAAAGCGGATGTACGCCACCTTGTCGATCTTTGCCAAGCGCTTGAGCACCATGTCACCCAACTCATGGGACGTGACGGCCGTCAGTGTGCGAGAGCGCAGCTCGACCTCGATGTCGTCGATAATCTCATTGAGCTTCTTAGTGTCGATATCGCGCTTGATGGTGGCGCGCATCAAGCCGACGAGCAGCTTATTGCGATCGAACCGCTGCTTGGTTCCGTCTGACTTAATGACCTCGATTGGGTCTTCGCATCGCTCAAACGTTGTAAAGCGATAGTTACACGAGCAACATTCGCGACGGCGCTTAATGGTGTTATTTGACTCCTGCATACGGGAATCAACGACGCGGGTATGTGCCTTGCCACATTTGGGACAGCGCATGGTACCTCCTCTTAAACGATAACAAGGGTACCATGCGCAGCGCGATAATGATTACGAACGAGCAGGAACCTTAAGATGCGCACCGGCGGCGAGCGAACCATGCTCCAGATGATTGACGTTACGGATCATGTCGGAAGTCTCTTGCGTGGAAAGGCCTTCAATAGGATATTCCTCGGCAAGCGACCAAAGAGAATCACCAGGCTGAACGCGAATAGTCTCGTAGGTAACGTTGGAAACGGACTCGGCATACGCGGCGTGACGAGCGCTAAAGACCGACGTAGCGAGGACAACGAAGAGCGTAAGCGCAACGGCAACGGCGACAATCGTCGGAACCTTCAGGGCAACGCGGGCCGGCGCAACTACAGCCTGCTGATTGCGAGCAGGCTTTACGGTCAAAGGCTGAAAACCGGAGCGGCCACCCTGAACAACCGTAAAAGTGGGTTCTGCAGGCGTCTCGAGTTTAAGGGCAAGGTTTCCCTGGACCATATTCGTTGCGTTCATCATGTTCTCCTCTCGCGTGTTTTGCTGAGAACAGTTTTATCAAGCCGCGCGGACAAAAATGTCTAGCGCGAGAACGAATGTTCGGTTATTATTATCTTCGAACAGTTGTTCCTGTCAAGCAAAATTCGAACATTTGTTTGACATGGGTAGAGAGGATGCCCTGATGGCTCGCAAAATTACCAAGCGTCAGCAGCAAATTTACGACTTCATCAAGGAATATCAGCAGGAGAAAGGTTATCCGCCCAGCGTGCGCGAGATGGCTTCTGCCGTGGGCCTATCCTCTCCCAGCACCGTGCACGCCCATCTCTCTGCCCTGGAGGCGCGCGGGCTACTCAAGCGCGATGCCACCAAACCGCGTGCCCTGGAACTCTTTAACGAGGACGGTTCCTCTGTCTCAATTTCTAAATCTGACGAGCCCACCGCACCTCGCGGAACGGTCTCGCTACCGCTCGTTGGTCGCGTCGCGGCTGGGATTCCCATTCTGGCCGAGCAGAATATCGAAGACACTTTTACTATCCCGACCGAAATCGCCACTGATCAGGGTTCCTTTATCCTTGAGGTGCATGGGAGCTCAATGATCAATGTCGGCATCTTCAATGGCGATTACATCATCGTCCGTGAACAAAAGAGTGCCATGAACGGCGAAATTGTCGTGGCCATGATTGATGGTTCAGCGACCGTCAAGACGTTCTACAAGGAGCAGGGACGCGTACGCCTGCAGCCCGAGAATGACACCATGGAGCCTATCTATGCAACGAATCCCATCATCTTGGGCAAAGTCGTTGGCTTAATGCGCCGGTTCTCGTAATGCAAAAACGCATCACCATCTTTGATACCGTCCGCGGGTTTACGATGATTTCAATGGCAGGTTTTCACGCTTGCTACGATCTCGCCTACCTGTACGACTGGGATATGCCCTGGTTTACCCAGACCGTCTTTCAAGACATCTGGCGCGCCAGCATCAGCTGGGTATTTTTGTTTATCGCGGGTTGGATGTGCACCCTTTCGCGCAACAATATCAAACGTGCCGCCAAATACGCCTTAGCAGCACTCGTCGTCTGGCTGGCAACAACACTTGTCTCAGTCGACGATTCGGTTAATTTTGGCATCATCTACTGCATGGCCGCATGTACCGGCATCGTGGCGTTGACCGATCCCGTCCTTAAGAAGATATCGGCGAGATGGGGCATGTCGCTATGCCTTGTGTTGTTCGCCCTCACCTGGAGTATCCCCAAAACGATCTACCCTGTCCCCTACCTGGCGTGGCTGGGATTTCCGAGCCTTGGGTTTGTTTCAGGTGATTACTACCCCATCATCCCGTTTATCTTTATGTATCTTGCAGGATACTTCGCCGCACATATAGCGCAGGGAATCGATAAGACCGCCCTAAGCTGGGCCTACGCCAACCCCCTGCCGGCGCTCGCCAGCCTTGGACGTCATGCACTCCCCTTTTATCTGCTGCATCAACCCATTATTCTGGGCTTTTTGGAGCTCGTCTACTCGGTGCGATAACGCTTGAGCCGCGGCGCGATTCGGGCCGGCAACTTTGCCACAATGCGAACGCCGTCCTCGAGATATTCCTCATGCAGAAGGGTTCCCTGCTCATGCACCAGCGTGATGAAGGCGCCCTCGCGATACGGGATATCAGCGGAGAGCAACACATCGGTGGCAGCCGCCTCATGAGCAATACGGTCGACGAGATCGTCGAGCCCCTCGCCCGTCTGGGCCGAGAACAGCACGGCCTCGGGATAGCGACGATGGAAACTCAATCGATCGACGCTATCGAGTAGGTCGATTTTATTGAACACCGTAAGCGTCAAACGCTCGCCGGCACCGATCTCGTCAAGAACGCGATCGACTGCCTCGAGCTGGCGCTCGTAGTCCTCGTCAGAGGCATCCACAACTTTAAGGATCAGGTCGGCACCAAGGACCTCAGATAGCGTAGACTTAAAGGCATCAACGAGACCATGCGGTAACTTTTGAATAAAACCAACGGTATCGGTAATGGTCATGCCACGACCACCGGGCAAGCGATACGAGCGCGTCGTCGGATCGAGCGTGGCAAACAATTTGTCCTGTGAAAGCACCGTAGACCCGGTCAAGCGATTGAGCAACGTCGACTTACCGGCATTGGTATAACCTGCTATGGCAACGCGAAACGCCGGCGACTCGATACGACTCTTTGACTGGACATCGCGGCGCTGTTCAACCTGCTTAAGCTCGCGACGAAGCGCGGCAATCTTGTTGCGAATCAAACGCCGATCAACCTCGAGCTGGCTTTCGCCCTGGCCAAAGCGCGAACCAATGCCACCGCGGGTCTGCTCTTTAGCAAGATGGCTCCACATACCACGCAAGCGGGGCAACAGATACTGCAATTGGGCTAGCTGAACCTGCAGGCGGCCCTCCCGAGTCTGAGCGTGCAGGCCAAAAATATCGAGAATCAACGCCGTACGGTCGATAATCTTAACCGGTTCGCCCACGGCTTTCTCCAGATACGACTGCTGCGAGGGCGTTAAATCGTCGTCGAAGATAACAACATCGGCATCCATACGATGCACGAGCCCGCAAAGCTCCTCAACCTTACCGGAGCCGATAAACGATTTTGGATACGGCTTAACCAGACGCTGTGACAAACGCGCCACGCACTGAGCGCCAGCCGTATGTGCCAGGCGCTCAAGCTCGTCAAGCGAGCGATCGAGCGGCCAGGCGTTATCGCGCCACTCAACTCCGACAAGAACGGCACGTTCGGGCGCAGGAGCCGTTGGAACGAGGGGAAACCGAGCCATTAGACCGCCTCGATACGGTGAAGGATATCCTCAACGACCTCATCGATCGTAAACTCGTCCATATCGAACCACACGATACGGTCATCGCGTTTAAACCACGAAAGCTGACGCTTGGCGTAGCGACGCGAGCGCATCTTGATGAGTTCACGGGCCTCATCCATAGACATCACGCCTTCAAAGGCATCGATAATCTCTTTATAGCCAATCGCCTGCATCGAAGTCAGGGCATCTTCCAGCCCCTGGTCCATAAGACCGCGAACTTCATCAACAAGACCCTGCTCAAACATCAGATCAACGCGTAGGTTAATACGCTCGTAAAGCGCCTCACGATTACGCATCAACCCAAACCACAGAGCGTGATAATGCTCGCGCGGAACACTAAACTGCGACTTTTGCTGCGCGTAGGACACACCATCATCGTGCATTTCGAGCGCGCGAATCACACGACGAATATTATGGGGGTGGATGACCGCAGCGGACTCGGGGTCACGCTCGGCAAGCAGCGCGTGCAGCGCTTCCTCGCCAATGCGCTCGGCAAGCTCCTGATACCCCGCGCGGCGATCGTCCTCAAGCTCGCCCGAGGGAAAATCCATCTCATCCAGAGCAGCCTTGAGATACAAGCCTGTACCCCCGCAAAACACCGGTAGGCGGCCCTCGCCCAGCAAGCGCTCAACATGCACACGAGCGTCTACCTGATACAGTGCTGCAGAATATGGAACGCCCGGATCAACAATATCGACCATGCGTAGAGGCGCCGTGCATTCCTCGGGTGCCATCTTGGCAGTGCCGATATCCATGCCTCGATAGATTTGCATCGCGTCACACGACAGCACTTCGGACGAAAGACGAGCCGCCAAACGATCTGCGACATCACTTTTGCCAACCGCGGTCGGACCGACAATCGCAACGGCGGAAAGGCCTGCCCCGGGAGAAATCATTAGCGCGGCTCGCCCACAACGGATCCGGACAGATACCACGTCTTGGCAACGTCGACGTCGACATCGACAATCTTGCCAATTAACTGATCGATGCTATAGCCCGCGGGAATCGGGGCATGAACGGTCTGATTCTTAGGACTCTTGCCCAGCAGCACCGCGTCATTCTTTTTGCTCGTACCCTCAATAAGGGCCGGCACAACGGTGTGGAGCTCACCTTGGTTATACTCGTGCGCTGTGGTCTCGATAACCTTTACCAGACGGTTGAAGCGCTCAAGAATCACCTCATGCGGCGTGGGATCGTCAATCTCGGCTGCCGGAGTACCGGCGCGCTTGGAATAGATAAACGTATAGGCCTGGGCATAACGGACCGTCTCGGCAAGCGAGAGCGTCTGCTCAAAGTCTTCCTCGGTCTCGCCGGGGAAGCCCACGATGATATCGGTCGAAAGCGCAATATCGGGCATGCGATTGCGGATGCGATCGACGAGCCCCAGATAATCCTCACGCGTATAGCGACGATTCATCTCTTTAAGGATGCGCGTCGAGCCCGACTGAACTGCCAGGTGCAGTTGCGGCATGACGGCAGGCGTCTCGGCCATAGCGTCAATGGTCTCGGGCAGCAGGTCTTTGGGGTGCGAGGAAGTAAAGAAGATGCGCTCCACACCCGTATCGCCCACGGCACGCAACAGGTCGGCAAATCGCGGCTTGCCAAACAGATCGCGACCATAGGAGTTGACGTTTTGACCCAAAAGCGTGATCTCGCGCACGCCCTGGCGTACGAGACCGGTGACCTCATCGACAATCTCCTCGAAAGGGCGGCTCTTTTCGCGACCGCGCACATACGGCACGATGCAATAGGTGCAGAAGTTATTACAGCCCGTCATAATGGGGACCCAGGCGTGGTACTGGGTCTCACGATGCCACGGCATGCTCATCGCATCCGTGTCCTCGTGCTCATTGGTGCGAATATGACGCTTGCCGTCCAAGAATGCCTCGGCAATGAGCTCGGCCACATGCGCGATGGAATGCGTGCCAAAGATAACATTGACGTTATCGACATTGGTGAGCAGACCCTCGCCGTCGCGCTGCGCGATGCAGCCGCCCACGGCGACCACACGCTTGCCCGAGGGCGAAGGCGGGAGGCTCTTACAAGAGTTGCACTGACCGTACAGACGGGTGTCAGCGGCCTCACGAACGCAGCACGTCATGAACACGACAATGTCAGCATGCTCCGGATCGAGCGCCATAAGGCAGCCATACGAATCGAGCAGGCCACTCACGCGCTCGGAGTCGTGCTGATTCATCTGGCAGCCAAAGGTGCGGATAAAGTAGGTTTTACCGGCAAGAATATCGCGTACAGAACCCTGGTCCATGTGTATAAGTCCTAACGAGGTGGAATAGGTGGAATCAAAGAGCGCGGGCAAAGAGCAAACACGCTATGCCACAGGCTTAACGTCGTCCATCACAACGTTATCCATAGCAGCTCGATTAATCTGATGAACGTAAATAGAAAGACGGATGGCCGTGCGCGACTCCCCGTTGATGAGGATGTCGGAGAACACCGGCGCGCAGGAAATATCAAACCCGGTCGGAATCAAAAAGCCGCGTGCAATGGCCACAGCCTTAATGGCCTGGTTGACGGCACCCGCGCCGACACACTGAATATTGACGGGAACACCATCTTTGACCATGCCGGCAATGGCGCCGGCAACGGACGCGGGCGATGATTTGCTTGATACCTTCAGGCAATCCATGAAGAAACTCCTGCGTTTAAAAGTACGTTTTAACTGCAATAACTGCATCGTACCGAACGGACTCGGTAAAGATGCTATTCCTCTTTGGCAAGATCGAACGTCACAGTGATGCGATCACGCGAAACACGAATCTTGGGGTCGCCGCAAAGGTTGAGATAGTACCGCGATGCAAGATCGTTAAAGTCGCGCTCCACTGCTCGCGAGAACTGCGCCATGTCGTCCTTGGCGATACGCAGCCCGCGACGATCTTTGGCTAGATCAACCGGAGCGGACGCATGTGAGGACGAATCGCGCTCACGTAGCAGGCGTGCGGTCACACCGCGAACGGGCTTAATCTGGCCAGCCAAGATACGATGAGCCGTACGCTCGGACATCTCAAGGCCCAAACCCGAACAGATACGGATAAAGTCTTCCGCATCCGAAGCAAGACCCAGGCGATCGACCACCGGAAGCTCGGCTTCGTCATCGATAAACAAAAGACGAGAAGCATCGAGACAGCTGGAGGCCTGTGCATGCAACGTCGCGGCAATCTCGGACGGAGACCCCAAATAGACATCACAGGCGCGCAGCTCCTCGAGGGCAAACTCGCAGGCGGCGCGAATGATGTTGTGAGGGCCGCGGGCGCAGACATAGCGACCGTCCTCGTCCTTCACGGCCTGAGGCCAGCTGGACTGATCGGCGCGCTCGCCAAGGCGGTCGGTAGCGACGCTCACCTTAAAGACCGAGCCAAGGTCAACATCAGACGCGACAACGCGTGCCTCATCGGTGTTCTGCTTAATCGAGAACAATGCCATGCCTCGACCGTGAACGCCCCAACGATCCATCTTCATGCTCTCGAGCTTGGAGGTAACGCGGGCATCGAAGATGCGCTCCTGCATATCCTGCGGCACGCCCGAGCCGTTATCCAGAAAGACGAGCGTACGGACGCCGTCTTCCTTGGTCGTGGCGAGATAGACCTTGTCGGCGCCGGCATCACGAGCGTTGCGCAGCATTTCGATGACAATATCCTCGACATGCTGAATGTCGTGCTTTGCCTGGCGCCGCTCGGCCTCCGAAACGCGGAGGCGGACATACCCCTCGCCAAGGTTCTCCTCGACGCGAAGGTTGCCCTCCCCCGACATCGACGCGATAAATGAGATGAGCTCGTTCGCGTCGCTCATGTTATTTAGCGATATCGACAGCGCGGCTCTCGCGAATCACGACGACGCGCACCTGACCGGGATACTCCATCTCTTCCTCGATCTGATGGGCAATGTCATGAGCCAGGACCGTGGACTGAGCGTCGGAAATCTTGTCCGGCTGAACCATGACGTGAACCTCGCGACCAGCCTGCATGGCATAGGTACGCTCGACGCCGTCATGGGAGTTGGCAATCTCCTCGAGCTTCTCAAGGCGCTTGATGTAGTTCTCGGCCGACTCGCGACGGGCACCGGGGCGAGAGGCAGAAACAGCATCGGCAGCCTGGACCAGAACATCGAGTACCGTGTTGGGGTCGACGTCGGCGTGGTGAGCCTCGATAGCGTGAACGATAACGGGCTTCTCGCCATAGCGACGGGCGAGCTCGGCGCCGATAACGGCATGCGGGCCCTCGACGTCATGGTCGATTGCCTTGCCAAGATCGTGCAGCAGGCCGGCACGCTTGGCGGTCACAACGTCCAGGCCAAGCTCGGAAGCCATTACGCCGCACAGGTCGGAAACCTCGAGGGAATGCTGGAGCACGTTCTGGCCAAACGAGGTGCGGTAGCGCAGGGCACCCAGGGTCTTAACGATCTCGGGGTGCAGATCGTGGATACCGGTATCGAAGGCAGCCTGTTCGCCGGCCTCGCGCACGCGCTGCTGAACCAAGTCGGCGGCCTTGTGATACATCTCCTCGATACGGGCAGGATGAATGCGGCCGTCAGCAATAAGGTTCTCGAGGGCGACGCGGGCGGTCTCGCGACGGACTGGATCGAAACTCGAAAGCACGACGGTCTCGGGCGTATCATCGATCACCAGGTTGACGCCGGAAACCTGCTCGAAGGTGCGGATGTTGCGTCCCTCGCGGCCGATGATGCGACCCTTGAGGTCATCGGAAGGAATGTGCACGGAGGTAACGGTGACCTCGGCGGTGTGGTCGGCGGCACAGCGTTGAATAGCCAGGGACAAAATCTCCTGAGCGGTCTTGTGGCACTCGGCGCGAACCTGCTGCTCGGACTCGCGGATAATCGTGGCGGCCTCGTGGGTAACCTCGCCGCGAACCTTGTCGAGGAGCTCCTTGTGAGCGTCCTCGCGGGTCAGGTCGGCGATGCGCTCGAGCTCCGAGGTCTGCTTGGTGCAGAGCTCCTCAAGCTCGCGGGAGCGCTTCTCTACCTGGCCAGCCTGGCTGGACAGCTGGTGCTCGCGCTTGTCGAGGGCATCGTTGCGGCGATCGAGGGACTCCTCGCGCTGCATCACACGGTTCTCGAGCGTACGAATCTCGTTCTTGCGCTGCTTGTCCTCGGCCTCGGCAGCCTGCTTGTTCTTGATAATCTCTTCTTTAGCCTCAAGCAGAGCCTCTTTTTTGAGGGTCTCGGCCTGACGCTTTGCATCGCCGATGAGGGACTCAGCCTGTGCGTGTGCCGACTGGATCTTTTCGTCGGCCTCGTGAAGACTACCCTGCTTGGCGGTGCGCATGTAGGCAATGGCGGCGATGGCACCCAAAACGATGCCAACGAGCGCTGCGATGATAGGCATGCTCACTCCTTTTTATGGATTCGTTACACAACAAAGCGAACCGTCCTTACGAACGGCTCGCGACATTTGAGTAATATGGGCGCAGCTTATGCGGGTCGGATACAGATAAACATATAAACAAACTCATCACAGATGAGCACATATCACAAAGCAAATGACAGTGTTTATCGTACGTTGAACCACAACAACTGTCAAATAAATGGCCCCGGCACGGCGGCTAAAACGCGGTGAACGGCAGGGCCACAAAACGCATACGCCTAAACCGCACATTCCTCGCGTTCGGCATCGAGACGTGCCTTAACGGCATCGGCGGCGATGTGATACGAGAAGCCCTTGCCCATCAAAAACCGAACCAGTTTTTCGAATCCACGCGTCTCTGGAACACGCCGCTTGGCGAGCAGGGCTGACGCACGCGCCAAATCGTCTTCGACGGCAAAATAATCCTCGGGATAACCGGGAATGTCATCGAGCACGACATGACGGCGCTTGAGCTCGGTCTCGATTTTGCGCTGTCCCCAACCGCGCCGCTTGCGCTCCTCGATAAAGTACGAGCAAAAGCGGTTCTCGTCTAAAAAGTGATACTCGGTGGCGCGCTCGACAGCGAAATCGATCGCGGGCTGGTGAAAGCCGTAGCGAGCCAGCTTGTCACGGACCTCACCCGTCGCATGGTCGCGGCGCGATAGCATCTCGGTCACCATGGTAAGTGCACATTTACGCTCGATGAGCTGCACCGCCTCACGGAAGTTGTCCCAATCACAGGGAAGATCGGGGCGGTTTTTGACATACAGCCGCGCGACCCGCACGGGAATCCAAATGGACCGCTCAAAACCGCCCTCAAGCTCACAATCGATATGTGCGCAAGGCTTTTTGGACGCATACCCGCTCGAGAACGAGGAGGCCGCCTTCTTATCGGGAAAGACTACCGTGGCCTCGGTCACCGTATACGACATGAGCGTAACCGCTACTCGTCGTCATCATCGAGCATGGCGGAACCATCGATGGCGTAAAGCTCGTCAAACTCCTCAGGCGCAGGCTGATCGGTCAGCTCGACCTCGGACGGAGCATCGTCATCAAACTCAAGTCCACAGGCAAGGCGGACCTTATGCTCAATCTCGTCGGCACAATCGGGGTGTTCGCGCAGGAACGCCTTGGCGGCCTCGCGACCGTTGCCGAGCTTATCCTCGCCATAGGCAAACCAGGAGCCCATCTTCTTGCAAATGCCGCACTCGACAGCCATGTCCAGAATCGAGCCCTCCTTAGAGATGCCCGTACCGTACATGATGTCGAACTCAGCAGAACGGAACGGAGCTGCCACCTTGTTCTTAACGACCTTGGCGCGCACGCGGTTACCGATAACCTCGTCCTTAAGCTTAATGCTGTCGATACGGCGAATGTCGATACGCACCGAAGAGAAGAACTTAAGGGCACGGCCGCCCGTCGTAGTCTCGGGGTTGCCGAACATGACGCCGATCTTCTCACGCAGCTGGTTAATGAAGATGCACGTCGTGTTGGACTTGGACAGCGAGCCGGCGAGCTTGCGGAGCGCCTGGCTCATCAGGCGAGCCTGAAGACCGACCGTAGTATCGCCGATTTCTCCCTCGATCTCGGCACGCGGGGTCAGCGCGGCGACGGAGTCGACGACGATGGCATCGATGGCGCCGGAACGCACGAGCATGTCAACAATCTCGAGCGCCTGCTCGCCCGTGTCGGGCTGGGAAATGAGCACCTCGTCGATATCCACGCCGATGCGCGCGGCATACGTGGGATCAAGCGCGTGCTCGGCATCGATAAATGCCACAACGCCACCCATTGCCTGGGCCTCGGCCAGGATCTCGAGCGAAAGCGTCGTCTTACCGGAGGACTCAGGACCGTAAATCTCGACGATACGGCCGCGCGGCACACCGCCGATACCCAGAGCGGCATCGAGGGCCAGGGCGCCCGTGGGAATGGCCTCGACCTCGAGCTCGGGACCACCGTCGCCGTACCTCATGATGGAACCCTGGCCGAATTTCTTCTCGATCTCGGCCTTGGTGGTGGCGATCATCTCATCGCGCTCTTTACCCGTCGTGCGAGCATGAACGGTACGTACGGGACCTGAATTCTTGGCCATGAATAGCCCTCCTCTTAACAACCTGCATCGATAATAAACGAACGGCTGTTCGTGGTCAACCGTTCAGATAAATCATATGCAGGCGGTCTTTCCAAAACCCAACCAAACGCCGACCAAACACTGACCAAATACTTGACCACAAAGGACCAAATATGAACAAGGCAGGCAAAATTACGTCTACAACCAGCACAAACGCCAAATGAGCCTAAGGTCCCTATCTCCACAATTAAGGGGCCCGGAGGCCCCTTAAAACACGTCTATTCCATAGAGTTGAGCACAAGGGCAATGCGACCCGATGCCTCCGTGACCGCATGGGCACGAACACACGAACGGTCGCCCTCATAGCGACAACGAATGGAGTCCACGACCGGCGCGCCCCCATCGGCAGAACGATGCGCCCAGCCAATATAGAAAGTGCCCGCCGGATCGTCCTCAGTACCACCGCCGGGGCCGGCATAACCCGTTGCGCTCACTGCAATATCGCTCTGGTACAGCTCCAGCGAACCCACCGCCATCTCGCGCGCGGTCTGATGCGACACCGCGGTAAAGCGGTCGAGCGTCTCCTGCTCAACACCAAGAACACGATGCTTAATCTCATCGCAATAGGTCACCGCACCGCCACGAAGCACCGCCGAGGCGCCCGGGATATCGGCAATCGTCGAGGCGATCATACCCGCCGTCAGCGACTCAGCCGTCGAAACCGTCACGCCCCGAGCGCTCGCGCGCTCGACAATATCACGCGCCAGCTCCTCGTTATGTGCGGAAATCTGCTCAAAAGAGTCCGTCATACCCACCAGGACCTAGACCGAAAAGACGATCTTGCGGCAGTTCCAGAAGTACTGGGCGCCCGAGATAACGGTCAGGACAACGGCAACGGCGTACAGGAAGCGCGACACCGAGTAGATGCCGAGCGTCAGCGCCACCGGGCCAAGGTGCAAGCCGGCCATAGCAAAAACGCACAGGTAACCGCAAATGGAGACCATCGTGGTTGCCGTCTTGTACTTGCCGAGCTTATCGGCCGCAACGACCACACCGGCCGCACTCGCGACCATGCGAAGGGCGCTCACCAGAAGCTCACGGAACAGGATAATGAACACGGACCACACGGTCGCTGCGCCAAAATCCAAGAACAGCAGCAGGGCCGAGAACACGAGCAGCTTATCGGCGATGGGGTCCAAGAATTTACCGAAGTCGGTGATCTCGTTGCGCGAACGCGCCAGATAACCGTCGACCTTATCGGTGCACGACAGGATCACATACAGAATGAAGGCAGCGGCGGCGAGCGGGCCGTCGAAGGTGCTCCAATCCGTACCGGCAACACTCGTGTGAGAAAGCGCCGACACGATCATGAACACCGGGATAAAGACGATGCGAACGCACGTCACGATGTTGGCGGGCGTCCAGACACTCGTCAGTTCCTTATTACTCTCGTTAGCCACGACGCTCTCCTACTCCACAACATGACCGATAAGCTCGTAGCAGAAGCTATCGGTAAACTCGACGGTCAGAATATCGCCCACGGACGCCTCGCTGGCGTCCAGATGCACCGCGCCATCGGAATCGGGCGCCTGGAACCAGGCATGGCCGATCAGCTCGGCGCCATCCTCGGTCTCTTCGATACCGTCGACGATTACCTGGGCTCGCTCGCCCACATGGGCGGCGGTGGCGGCAAAACCGAGCGACTCGGCCAGGTCCATGGCCTCCTGGGCGCGCTCGAGCTTAACCTCCTCATCGACCTGGCCCTCCATCTTGGCGGCCAGGCTACCTTCCTCACGCGAGTAGGCAAAGACACTCGTGTAGTCAAAGCCGACGGTGTCCATAAAGTCGATAAGGTCGCGGAACTCGTCGTCGGTCTCGGTCGGGAAGCCGACCATGGCCGTGGAACGAATCACGATGCCGGGGATGCGCTCGCGAAGGTCGCGGAACAGATCCTCGAGCTCCTGGCGCGAACCGGAGCGACGCATGGCCTTAAGAATGCGCGCGTCGCAGTGCTGCACGGGGATATCGATATAGGGCAGCACCTCGGGCGTATCGCGAATCGTCTCGATGAGTTCGTCAGTCATGCCCTCGGGCTGCAGATAGAGCACGCGGACCCAGACGTTGTGCGGGTGTACGGCCTCGGCGACGGCACGCAGCAGCTGCGCCAGATTGCGCGGCGAGCCATCGGCGACGTCCTCGTCGGCAAAGTCGGTACCCCAGATGCCCGTGTCCTGGCCGATCAGCACGATCTCGCGCACACCGCCGGCAACCAGGTCGCGCACCTCGGAGATGATGCTCTCGGCATTGCGCGAATGATAGCGGCCGCGGATGTAGGGAATCATGCAGAAGCTGCAGAAGCGGTTGCAGCCATCGGAAATCTTGACGTAGGCGACAGCACCCTCGACGGTACGTTTGACCTGCGGGATATAGGCTGCAATCTCACGCTCGACACCCAGCACGCCATCGATGACCGCCACGATGCCGTCTTCCTCGTCGGCCTTCACAAAGGCAGCGACCTCGGGCAGCTCGTCAGGCAGGTCATCGCCATAGCGCGACGGCACGCAGCCGCACATGACGATGGGGCAAGAACGAACGCCGTCCTGAACCTCGTTGGCGAGCTCGAGCGTGGTCTCGATGCTCTCGGACGTTGCGGAGGCGAGGAACGAACATGTATTGACGATGGCGATATCGGCATCCTGCGGGTCGAATGCCTCCTCGTAGCCCGCGGCGGTCAAAAGAGAACGCATGCGGTCGGTGTCAACCTCGTTCTTAGCGCACCCGAGGGTGATGTAGAGCACGGAGCCCAACGGTGTATCCATGTTGGAGAGCGGTCCTTTCGATTGATATTAGCGGTAGTTGGTGAACTGCAGCGGCTGGCCGTAGTCCTGGTCGCGCAGGAACTGGATCACGGTCTGCAACGCGTCCTTCGAAGCAGAGGAAACACGCAGTTTGTCGGCCTCGATGGTCACCTTGACCTTGAGCTTTTGGTCCTTGATGTCCTTGTTGATCTTCTTGGCGGTCGCCTGGTCGATACCCTCGACGATATGGCCGAGCACGCGCACGGTGCCGCCCGACGCCGCCTGCGGAGCATCCCACGAGACAGCCTTGAGGTCGATGCCGCGCTTGATGAGCTTGGAGCTCAACACGTCGATAATCTGTTTGGAGACAAAGTCGGCCGGGGCGTTGATCGTAAAGAGCTTGTCGCCCTTCGAAAGCTCGATCGTGGCGCCAGAATCCTTAAGGTCATAGCGCTGGGAAATCTCGCGCGTGGTCTGCTGGAAGGCGTTGTCGACCTCTTGCATGTTGACCTCGGACACGACGTCGAAGCTGGAATCTTTAGCCATGATGTTTCCTTTCGCGTACGAGCGGCTTAGTAGCTATCGTACGAATAGTCGGTAGAATCGGTGGGCGTCTGACCGTCAGTTGCGGTATCGGCGCCATCCGTGGACTGGGCATCGGTACCGTCGGTGGTATCGGTACCATCGGTGGTGTCGGTACCATCAGAACTTTCACCATTCTCGGAATCAGTCGTCTCCTTCTTGGGAACGGTGATCGTCACACGCGCCACGCCCGAGGTCTTGGTATCGTAACGAACCTTTTCACCGTTCTTGGTAACGGTGACATCGGAAGGCTTGGACGTGGTGATCTCGATCGAGGACTCGGGCGTGTACTCCTGCTCAAAGGGGCCAGTCGCCTGGGCGCCATAGACCGACTTGCCGTCGACCTTGACCTCAATCCACGCGGTCTTTCCCTTGGCAACGGAGACCTTGACCTTCGTTACCTCGTTCTCTTCCTTTTTAGCCGTCGTCTTGGTGGCGTCCGAATCGGTCGACTCATCCGTCGCCTCATCGGTGTCTTCGTCCTCGTCAACCGTTTCGGTCTTCTTAGAAGACTTCTTGGTCGTCGTCTTGGTAGCAGCGGGCGTCTCGGGCGTGGTCTCGGGCGTCGAAGATGCGCAGCCACGCAGAAGCACCACGATGAGCACAATCAACAGCAGCGCAACGGCACCGATGCCGGCGTAGATGATACGCGGATCGAGCCCGTTGTTTTGAGGAGTACGTGACCCGCCGCGTCCACGACCGGAACTGCTGCGGCCGCCTCCCTGAGGCATACGACCGCGATTGCTATCGGGACGGCCGCGATAGCCGCCCTGGCCCTGAAGGCTGCGTTGACCCGAGCGGGGCGCAAGCTCACCGCGGCATTGATAGCCACGCTGGCCCGAACGCGGAGCCGAAGAGCGCTGGCCATACGGCTGTGATTGAGAGCGAAGACGCGGCGTCACCTGCGTGGTATCGGCATCCGCATAGCCACCGCGAGAGCGTCCGGCGGAGGCACCACGGTAACCGCGATCGGAATAGCCGCCGTCGCCGTAGCCGGCACGAGGGTCACGCGCTACACCGCGGGCAGCGGGAAGTGCACGGTCCTCGGGCATCGGCGTACTGCGGAACCGGTCACGCTGTGAGCGAATCTCCTCGCCCGAACCCGTCTCGGTAATATAACCGGCCTGCTGAGGACGCTGTCCATAGCGGGTCGAACGACCGCCCTGAACCATCAGGAAGCGCCCGTTGTCGACCGAGGAACGCGAATTGACGTAGCCGGCGGCGTCCTGAAAACGACCGCCCTGCTGCGACGTCTCGCGTTCGTATGCCATCAGGTCGTCAAAGTAGGCATTGACGACCTCGCGCGGATTGAGGCCCAAAAAGCGAGCATAGCTCGAAATCATGCCCTGCGCATAGCCGCGCGGCGGCATCGAAGCAAAGTTACCGGTCTCGAAAAACTCGATGATCTGCGGCCTGATTTTGATGGTGTTGGCGACCTGCTGAATGGAAAGGCCCATTCGGCGACGCTGCTCGAGCAGCATGTCACCAAAGCGTGCAGCCATCAGAATCCTCCAAACTCACGATCTTCACGTGCCATCTCGGCGTCGACAGACTCCAGCGCGGCAAGCCCCTCCTCGTCCAACAGGACCTCGCGCGGCTTGGAACCGTCGGGCGGGCCGACGACACCCTTTTCTTCCAGCATGTCCATAATACGCCCGGCACGCGCGTAGCCAACCTTCAGACGACGTTGCAGGCCAGATGTGGAGCCAAGCTGCGATTCCACCACAATATGGGCGGCTTCCCAAATGAGCGGATCATCGTCTTGCGGCTCGGCTACTCCGGTGCGGACAATGCCGCCGCCACCCGCCATGGACATGGAAGCGGGCGCCACGGCAGACAGAATCTCCTCGTGGTAGTCGGGCTCGCTCTGCGACTTGACGAACTCGACAATCTCATTGATTTCATCGTCCGAGACAAAGCAGCCCTGGATACGGCGAGGCTTGCCCCAGTCGACCTTGGAGAACAGCATGTCGCCCAAACCGGTTAGCTTTTCGGCACCCATCTGGTCGATGATGACGCGCGAGTCGATGCCCGTGGCGACGTTAAAGGCGATGCGATTGGTGATGTTGGCCTTGATGAGGCCCGTCACCACGTTTGAGCTGGGACGCTGCGTGGCCACGATAAGATGAATACCGGCGGCACGGCCCAGCTGTGCAATACGCACGATCGAGGCCTCGACATCCTTACCGGCGACCATCATCAGGTCCGAGAGCTCGTCAATGATGATGACCAGGTAGGGCATCTTTTGCGGCGGATTGTCGTAATGCTCAAACTCGCCGGCGGCCTGCTTTTCGTTGTAGGTCGAGATCTTACGCACGTTGAGACGCTCGAAGACCTTCAGGCGACGCTCCATCTCGGACACGGCCCATTGCAGAGCGCTCGCGGCCTGCTTGGGCTCGGTCACCACGGGCACATAGAGATGCGGCAGTCCGTTATAGCCCGCAAGCTCGACGCGCTTGGGGTCGACCATGATCAGGCGAACGTCCTCGGGAAGAGTACGCATGAGCAGAGTCGTGATGATGGAGTTGATCATCACCGACTTACCAGAACCGGTCGTACCGGCAATCAACAGGTGGGGCATCTTGGCAAGGTCGGCGACAACCGGCGTGCCCTCGGCATCGCGGCCGATGGCGAGCTCGAGCGGACCGCCCTTCACATAGGGCAGCACGTCGCCCAGGTTGACGTTCTGGCGCTTGCGGTTGGGAATCTCGATGCCCACGAGCGAGGTGCCGGGGATCGGGGCAAAGATACGTACCGACTGGGCAGCGAGCGAAAGCGCGATATCGTCCTCGAGGCTCGAAATCTTGCTCACGCGCTCGCCCTCACCAGGTTGCAGCTTAAAGGTCGTCACCGTGGGGCCGGCGATCCAGCCGACCACGCGGGCACTGCGGCCAAACTCAAGCAAGGTGGATTGCAGTGACTCAGCGGTCTGCTCCAACTCCTTGTCCGAAGACGCGGCGGAAGCCGACTGCGGGTTGGCATGCAGGATTTCGAGCGGCGGAAGCTTGAGGCCGTCCTCTTCTTCGCCCTCGTTATCTGCGGCGCCACCGTCCGCTCCCCCATCGCTAGCCGCAGCCGATTCGACGGCACTCGAGGCAGGCGCATCGGCAACCTTGGGATGCTTCAAGAAGTCGGGAATCTGAGGTGCTGCCGAGACAGGATTCACGGCAAACGGCGGCTCGAACTCGTCGATCTTATCGGGGTCGTCTTCCATCGAAAGCTGGCCGGTTACCTGGTCGCGCTTTGCATGGCGACGCGGCAGCAAAGTTGTCTTTGCGGTCTCAATCGGAGCCTCGTCGTCCTCGTCATCGCCCTCGGTGAGCTCAATCTCGCTATCGGACCAAGACGGGTCGGGCTCGCTTGTATTGAGCTTAGGCGCAGCCTTGCCCTTCTTGGCATGGCGGCGCGGCAGCAGCGTCGTCTTAGCGCGCTCAACCTCAACCGACTCGGACACGTCGACAAACGGATTCTCGTCCTCGTCGTCATCGTCCAAAACCGGGTCCACATCGTTGCCCATGACCGTGGTCACGGCAGCATCGGAGCCCTTTTGACGAAGAATGCTCAGGTGCGGACGGGCAACGCCGGGCACCGACAGGGCTTCGTCGTCACCCCACGGGCTGGCGTTGACATCGGCACGACGGCGCTCGGCAAAATCGGCCGCACGGTCGCGAGCAGAGCGCAGCACGCCACCCACCGAAAAGCCGATGATGACCAAGCCCACGACGACAAGGCCCAACAGGACTACCATCGCGATAGGCTTACCCAGGGCATTCTGCAGCGCACTCGCAATAAACGCACCAATGTAGCCACCCGAGGCGGACAAATTTTGCGGCGTGAACATAAGGTCACACGAGACACTCGTACCCGGCACCATCAGCGAAAGAATGGAGACGACGGCGATAAAGACCACGGCTCCGCCCGCGACCGAGCGAATGTTGAGCGGCGAGTCCTCGCCTAAAAAGAGCGTGGCGGCAAACAGCAAGATGACGATCGGCAGCACGTAGGCGCCCAGACCAAAGCCCAGGTGGTAGAAACCGGCAACCGCAGCCGTAACGGGTGCTGTTGCCGGAGAAATCACGGCAATGAAGGACGCAATCGCCAAAACGGCGATGACCACGCCGGCAATATCGCGGTTGGCCGAGGGCTCGACCAGGGGCTCAAAATCGTCGAAGTCGGCCTCGTGGCCCTTATTGGCACGAAGATGGGAACCGGCACCCTTAGCAGATGCCGGTTGGTTATTGGCCTTATTACCTTTGGCGTTTTGTGCAGATCCGCGCGCCAAACTAAACCTCCATGACGACCGGGATGATCATCGGACGGGTGCGTGTACGGCTCCAAATGAAGTTGGAGAGCGAATCGCGCACGGCCTTGCGAATGGCATCGGAACCGCTGCTCGTAAAGCTGAACTTACCCTTCTCGATCGTCTTCATAATGGACGCGGAGGCATCCTCGGAGAACTGGTCGTCGATGGCAAACGAGACGCCGCGGCCCGAGAACTCGATGGCCTCGATCTTCTTGTGCTTGAGCGAGACGATGGCAACAGCGGTAACCATACCGTCGTTGGCGAGCTTCTGGCGATCGCGCAGGACGATGGGGTCGGTATCGCCGATACGCAGGCCGTCGACGTAGACGACGCCGGACTCGACGGGCGTACCGCGCTTGACGATACCACCGCGCATCTCGAGCGTGTCGCCGTTATCGAGGATAAAGATATGATCGTCCTTGATGCCCATCTTGCGGGCCAGCTGGGCATGGGCGCGCAGATGCACGGCCTCACCGTGAACCGGCATAAAGTACGTGGGCTTGGCCATGGCCATCAGGAGCTTGAGCTCCTCCTGGCTACCGTGACCCGAGACGTGGACGAGAGCGCGGTTCTTATCCCACACGTCGCAGCCGAGCTTGGCCAGACTGTTGACGACCTGCTGGACGGCCTTCTCGTTGCCAGGAACGGGAGTTGCCGAGAGGATGACGGTATCGCCCTCGTGGATAGAGAGCGTCTTGTGCTCGCCATTGGCCATGCGGGACAGAGCCGACAGCGGCTCGCCCTGCGAACCGGTGCACATGACGACGATCTTATCGTCGGGCAGGTTATCGATATCGAAGGCATCGATGATATCGGCATCGTCGATGTTGAGGTAGCCCAGCTCACGCGCCACGCGGGTGTTGGTGAGCATGGAGCGACCGGTCACAACGACCTTACGGCCGCACTTGCGGGCGGCATCGCAGATCTGCTGCAAACGATGGATATGGCTCGAGAACGAAGCGACGAACACGCGACCCGGGGCGTTCTTGATGGCATGCAGCAGGTTGGGACCAACCTCGGCCTCGGACTTGGTAAAGCCGGGAACCGTGGCATTGGTGGAGTCGGAAAGCAGCAGGTCGATGCCCTGCTTGGCAAAGCGGCTGATAGCGGCATAGTCGGGCGTGACGCCGTCGATGGGCGTCTGATCGAGCTTAAAGTCGCCGGTGTGCATAACGGTGCCCTGGTTGGTGCGAATGAACACGCCCAGAGCGCCGGGGATGGAGTGCGTCATCGAGAAGAAGTCGAGCGAGATGCCACCGAGATTGACATGGCTGCCGCCCTTGACCTCGCGGAACTTGGGTGCGCGGATGCGGAACTCAGAAAGCTTACCCTCGATAAAGCCAAGCGTCAGCTTGCTCGAGAAGATGGGCACCTTGTTGTTGAGGTCCTGCAGCAGATACGGAAGCGAACCGGTGTGGTCCTCGTGGCCGTGGGTGACGACGATACCGCGGAGCTTCTCCTCGTTCTCAAGAACGTAGGTGTAGTCAGGAAGCACCAGGTCGATACCGGGCTGGGAGTCGTCGGGGAACATGAGGCCAGCGTCGACGAGCACCATGTCGTCGCCGCACTCGAAGACCGTCATGTTCTTGCCGATGCCGTCAAGGCCGCCGAGCGGAATGATCTTCAAAGGAGATGATTTTTTAGCTGCCATAGGTTCGTGTGGTTTCCTTTCTTCGAAACGGGTCTGGAACAACCGACGGGGCGCTTCTGACAAACCGACCGCCGGGAACATACAACATGCATCACAGAGTCGACGCAGTAACCTCAGTATGATACCCATTTGCCTACCAACAGACCACCCATGCATCAAAGCCCCATCTGAACCGGTATATCCCGCCGGTTTCCCGTGGGGCGGGCACTGATGAAGTTTCCTGCTCTACAGTCCTGCTCACGACGGAGGCCACATTAAGTGGCCTCCTGTTCGTGCGGAACTCGCGATAAACTTCATCAGTCCCCGCCCCACGGGAAACCTGCCAATAAGGGACAGGTTTATATTGGTAGGTTTTATCTGGAGAAATGCTGCTACGTCTGTCTAAAGATCTGAAATCTGACAACTGGATAGAATGTCAAACTCAATAGCGAGCGGAACTAACCAGCCCTTTTGCTTGCGCCCGGGAGGGCCGCATATGAAGTTTATCGCGAGTTCCGCACGCAAAGGAAAGCACTTAATATGCTCTCCGTGCGAGCAGGACTGTAGAGCAGGAAACTTTACCTGCGGCCCCGCCGGGAATAGCAAAAGGGCGACCCCGTACGGGGTCGCCCTTGTTGAGCTGCTTATGTTTAGCTGTTACTCGGCGTCGTGGTGACGGCGGGGCTTACGGCCTCCGTTGTCGCCGGGACGGCGCGGACGATCGCTGCGCTCGGAGCGCTCGCGACGCGGACGCTCACGGCGCTGGAAGTGCTCGCCGTCGCCCTCGGAGGCACCCTCGGCGCGAGCCGGGGCCTCGGGCTTGTCAAGACGATCGAGCGAGATCTTGCCGCGATCGTCAACCTCGATGACGACGACCTTGACCTCGTCGCCCACGTTGAGGACGTCCTCGACCTTCTCCACGCGGCCCTTGGCGACGCGAGAGATGTGCAGCAGGCCGTCCTTACCGGGCAGCAGGTTGACGAAGGCGCCGAAGGGCTGGATGGAGACCACGCGACCGGTGTACTCCTCGCCCGGCTCGGGAACCTTGATGATGAGCTTGATGCGCTCGACAGCCTGGTCCACGGACTCGCCGGTGCCGCCGACAAAGACGGTGCCGTCCTCCTGGATGTCGACCGAAGCGCCGGTCTCATCCTGGATACCGCGGATGACCTTACCGCCGGAACCGATGACGTCGCGGATCTTGTCGGTCGGAACCTGGATGGAGACGATGCGCGGAGCGGTGCTGCGCGTGGTGTGGCGCGGCTCGGGGATCACATCGAGCATCTTCTGCAGGATGAAGGCGCGACCCTCCTTGGCCTGCTGCAGAGCGCGGGCCAGGATGTCGAAGGTGAGGCCGGTGGCCTTGTTGTCCATCTGCAGGGCGGTGATGCCCTCGGTGGTGCCGGTGACCTTAAAGTCCATGTCGCCCAGGAAGTCCTCGAGACCCTGGATGTCGGACAGGACCACGGTCTTGCCCTCCTCCTGGATCAGGCCCATGGCGATACCGGAGACCGGGCGCTTAATGGGCACGCCGCCGTCCATAAGGGCGAGCGTCTGTCTCTTATACACATCTGACGCTGCCGACGAAGCTAGAAGTGTAGA
>CABSMQ010000021.1:0-31120 GCA_902478965.1 uncultured Collinsella sp.
GACAAGGTGACGTGAAACGAAAGGGCGCTGACCTTCTGGTCGCGCCCTTGAAGTTGAACGTCAGATTGTCCAAATGCGGCCCGCGCAGCGTCGAGCCGTTGCGCGGTTTGGTAAAACCGCGCAACAACTACTTTGGTACCTTGACATTCATTTCTCATGCTCCTAGATTGGTTAGGCACAAAACAATTCCACTACCTAACTAAAGAAAGGAGCAACACTAATTCATGTGCGATGAACCTCTTAACCTTTGTTCGCACGAGCCCGGCGGCGACCCGTCACAGCCGGCGGATGCACCCGAAGCGGTTAGCTCAGAAGACAAGCTTGCCAAGCGAATCCTCAATGGGCTTGGGTTTTGCGGCCATTACATGCATTTTCATGGCGGAGGCGTGTCCGGCAAGGCGCCCATCATCTGCCTGCTGGCCAAGCAACCCGGCGGCGAGATGTCGCAGCAGGAACTCGGCATGCACTTTGACCTCAAGCCGGGGTCGCTTTCCGAGATCCTGTCCAAACTCGAGCTCAACGGCCTCATCGAGCGCAGCCGTAACCCCAAGGATCGACGGCAGCTCACCATTCGCCTGACCGAAACCGGCCGGGAAAACGCCCGCATCGACCAGGCAGCCCGCACTCGCTTTAGAGAGCAGGCCTTTGGTGCCCTCACCCACGACGAGCGCGAGCAGCTCGCCGAAATGCTCGAGAAAATCCGTGTAACCTGGGAGGAACTGGATGATTAAAACCCTCATGGGCAGCATCCGCGACTATATAAAAGTCACCGTTGCCACGCCGTTGCTCGTGCTTGGCGAGGTGCTCTGCGAGATGCTGATTCCATTTATCACCGCCAACCTGATCGACGCCATCAAAGATGGCACCACCGTAGCCGAGATGCTTCCCACCGCGGGCTTTTTGGTGCTCATCGCGCTGACGTCGCTTGCTTTTGGCGCCGCCGCCGGCGTCACCTGCAGCCATGCGAGTTGCGGCTTCGCTAAGAACCTGCGTCACGACCTGTTCTACAAGATCCAGACGTTCAGCTTTGCCAACATCGATGAGTTCTCGAGCTCCTCGCTCGTCACGCGCCTGACCACCGATATCAACAACGTGCAGCAGGCCTTTATGATGATCATCCGTATCGCCGTGCGCGCGCCGCTGGTATTGATCTTCGCCTTTACCATGGCATTTATCATGGGCGGCAGCGTCGCCATGGTCTACCTGGTCATCATTCCGCTGCTGGGCTTTGGGCTGTTCTTTATCATCTTTAAGGTGCGTCCCATCTTCTCGCGCGTGTTCCACAAGTACGACGCCCTTAACGAGTCCGTCGAGGAAAACGTCACCGGCATGCGCGTGGTCAAGAGCTATGTGCGCGAAGACTTTGAGAAGGAGAAGTTCGCGACCGCCGCACGCGACGTCCAAATGGACTTCACCCGCGCCGAGAAGCTGCTGGCCTTTAACAACCCCATGATGAACATCTGCGTCAACGGCGCGTTCGTCGTCATCATCTACCTGGGCTCCAAGCTCATCATCACGAGCCAGGGCACCCTGTTCGACGTGGGCCAGCTCTCCTCGATCTTTACCTATGGCTTCCAGATCCTTATGAGCCTGATGCAGCTGTCGATGATCTTTGTCATGGTGACCATGGCCGACGAATCGGCGCACCGCATCACCGAGGTGCTAGCCGCCGAGCCCACGATCGCCGATCCCGCCGAGCCCGTGCTCGAGGTTGCCGACGGTTCCATCGACTTTGACCACGTGAGCTTTAAGTATTCCGCGCATGCGAAGCGCCAGGCGCTCGACGATATCGACCTGCACATTAAGAGCGGCGAGACCATCGGCATCATCGGCGGCACCGGCTCGGCCAAGTCCACGCTTGTAAACCTCATCGCCCGCCTGTACGACGCCACCGAGGGCACCGTGCGCGTGGGCGGCATGGACGTGCGCGACTACGACTTGGACGCCTTGCGCCACCAAGTGGCCATGGTGCTACAGAAAAACGTGCTGTTTAGCGGCACCATCGCCGAGAATCTGCGCTGGGGCGACCCGAACGCCACCGACGAGGAGGTCCGCGAGGCGGCACATCTGGCCTGCGCCGACGAGTTTGTCGACGGCTTCCCCAAGGGCTATGACACCTGGATCGAACAGGGCGGCTCCAATGTTTCCGGCGGTCAGAAGCAGCGCCTGTGCATTGCGCGTGCCCTGCTGCGTCGCCCCAAGATTTTGATCCTGGACGACTCCACCAGCGCCGTCGACACCAAGACCGACGCCAAGATCCGCGCAGGGTTGGCAAGCTATCTGCCCAACACGACCAAGCTCATCATCGCCCAGCGCATTAGCTCCGTGCAGGACGCAGACCGCATCATCGTCATGGAGGGCGGCCGTATCGCTCAGATCGGCAACCACGACGAACTGCTCAAGACGAGCGAGATCTACCGCGAGACCTTTACCTCGCAAAACAAGATGTCTGCCGAAGGCGAAGGGGCCGTCAAGGCCGACACCGAGGCATCCGTAACGCAAGCTCAGACCCAGGAAGGGGGCGAGGCACATGAGTAAGGCAACTACCGCCGAGCGCGCGCTCAACCGCAAGGGCGGCACCATGTCGCGCCTCATCAAGACGCTCTTTGGCTTCTACCCCGTGCTTTTGCCCCTCGTCGTCGTCGGCGTGGTGCTCTGCGCCATCATCAACTCCATCGGCGCGACCTTCCTTCAGAGCGCCCTGCAGATTATTAGCGAATCGTGGCAGTCGGGCGATTGGGAAGCCGCGCAGCCCAAGATCGCACAGCTCGTGACCACCCTCGCCTGCATCTACGGCGTCGGCATCCTGTCCTCGCTGTTCTGGAACCGCGCCATGGCCATCGTCACGCAGGGCTCGCTCGAGAAGCTGCGCGAGAAGATGTTCAACCGCATGCAGGACCTGCCGATTCGCTACTTCGACACGCACCAGCGCGGCGACATCATGAGCCACTACACCAACGACATCGACACGCTGCGCCAGATGATCAGCCAGTCGCTGCCCAACCTGCTCATGACGGCCATCGTCATCGTCACGGTGTTCTTTATCATGCTGTACTACAGCGTTTGGATGTGCCTGGTCATTGTGGCAGGCGTCGCCTTTATGACCTTTATGACCAAGCTGCTCGGCTCCAACTCCGCGCGCTTCTTCATTGCGCAGCAGACCGAGCTCGGCGTGGTCGAGGGCCATATCGAGGAAGTCATGAACGGCCAGAAGGTCGTCAAGGCATTCTGCCACGAGTCTGCCGCCGAGGCCGATTTTGACGAGCGCAACGAAAAGCTCTTCGAGGTCTCGCAGAAGGCCAACATGTACGCCAACATCCTCATGCCCATCCTTATGAACCTGGGAAACCTGCTCTACGTGCTGGTCGCACTGGCAGGCGGCATTTTCCTGGCGCTGGGCGTGCCCAACCTGAGCATCTCGGGCATGGCGCTGTCCATCGCCGTCGTGGTGCCGTTCCTCAACATGACAAAGCAGTTCTGCGGACAGATTGGCCAGATCTCGCAGCAGATCAACGCCGTGGTCATGGGCCTCGCCGGTGCCGACCGCATCTTTGAGCTCATTGACGAGAAGCCCGAGGCCGACGAGGGCTACGTGACGCTCGTCAACGCGCAGGTGAACCCCGACACCTGGCAGCTCGAGGAGGCCGACCACCACACCGGCATGTGGGCGTGGAAACATCCGCACCGCGCGACCGGCGAGATCGAATACGTGCCGCTGCGTGGCGACCTGGTCATGGACAACGTCGACTTTGGCTACACGCCCGACCACGAGGTGCTGCACGGCGTGTCCGTGTTTGCCAAGCCGGGTCAGAAGGTCGCGTTTGTCGGCGCCACCGGTGCCGGCAAGACGACCATCACCAACCTCATCAACCGCTTCTATGACATCGCCGACGGCAAGATCCGCTACGACGGCATCAACGTCAACAAGATCCGCAAGGCCGATCTGCGCCGCTCGCTGGGCGTCGTGCTACAGGACGTGAACCTGTTCACCGGCACCGTGATGGATAACATCCGCTACGGCAACCTGGACGCTACCGACGAGGAGTGCATCGCGGCGGCCAAGCTCGCCGGCGCGGACGACTTTATCACCCGCCTACCCGACGGCTACGACACGATGCTCACCGGCAACGGCGCACAGCTGTCGCAGGGCCAGCGCCAGCTGATCTCGATTGCGCGTGCCGCCGTCGCCGATCCGCCGGCAATGATTCTGGACGAGGCCACGAGCTCCATTGACACCCGCACCGAGGCCATCGTGCAAGCCGGCATGGACAAGCTCATGGAAGGCCGCACGACGTTTGTCATCGCGCACCGCCTGTCCACCGTGCGCAACTCCGACGCGATCATCTGTCTGGATCACGGCCGCATCATCGAGCGCGGCAACCACGACGAGCTGATTGCCAAGCGCGGGTATTACTACCAGCTCTATACCGGAGCGTTTGAGCTGGAGTAGTTCGGCTCGCCGAGATGGCCGATTTGCCGCTCATTCGTCGGGCATGACCCTAAGGTCAATGCCCTCCTCTTTCGGGGCAAATCGACTCATCTCAACGACCCAAACACAATGCACCGCAACGAAAAAAGCCTCCGCAGCCACACGAGCTGCGGAGGCTTTTTTCATGCCGGCCGGAAACCGTATCCCACTTTTCGGGCCAAAATGGGATGCCGTTTCCCGCTGGACCCCCTCCGGGAAACGGCATCCCATTTCAAGGGAGTAAACCGGGATGTGATTTCCCCTAACGGCACCTTTGGGAAGCCGCATCCCACTCTAGACGCACAAAACGGGATGAGCTTTCCCATGGTGATCCAAGACCAGAAGCATGTCCGATAGCGCGGCCAGGTCAAGAACAACAAGGCAAGCGTCACGCCAATTTGGACGAGCGTCTGCTGCAGTTTGAGGCTGCTGGCCCATATGGTAGAGTTAACCACCCATGAATTTCAGCACACTGCGTGCTACCTGTTCTTTTGTCATTTAGGGGAGTGAACTTGTGAATACTTCTGTCGCCAAGAAGGCCGGCCAGGCGGTGCGCCTGCTCATGATGGTGCTCACGGCAGTTCTCATCTTCTTCTTCATCAATGTTATGCTGCTCGTCTCCGATATCCAGGGCACGGCGCGTGTGGTCAACTACGCCGGCCTGGTACGCGACACCACGCAGCGCATCGTGAAGCTCGAGGACGCAGGCCAGTCACAAGACGACCTGCTCAAGGCCGTGGATTCATACATTAACGGCTTGCGCTACGGAAGCGACGACCTCAATCTCGTCCGTCTCGACGACGATGAGTATCAGGCAAAGATGACCGAGCTTGCAAATTATTTTGATGAGCTTTGCACCGAGATCATCCGCGTGCGCGAAGTCGGCTATGAGAACACCGACATCATCTCCATGAGCGAGGAGTTCTTTGGCATTTGCGACGATGCTACGCGACTCGCAGAGGACTACTCTCAGGAGAAGGCGTCGGCGCTCAACTATCTCGAGGGCTTGGTGATCATCGACATCGTGGGCTTGGTGGCGACCTTTGCGGTCGAACCCGTTCGCGCGGTGCGCACCGCCGCGCTCAATCGCGAACTGCAGAGCAAAGTCTATCTCGACGAAGCCACGGGGCTGCCCAACAAGAACAAGTGCGAGGAGATCTTGGGGCAGGAGCAGCCTGTCTCCGCGGAGGAGCCCGTTGCGGTGTGCGTCTTCGACCTTAACAATCTGCATACGGTCAATAACAGCTTCGGCCACGAGAAGGGCGACGAATACATCCGTTCTTTTGCCCAGCAGCTGGGGCGCGTGGCGTCGGAGACCTGCTTTGTGGGCCGCGACGGCGGCGATGAGTTTATCGCGGTGCTGCGAGATACCGATCGAGCTGCCGTGGAGTCCTGTCTCGCTCGGGTTCGCGCGAACGTGAACGAGTATTCCGAGACTCATCCCGACATGCCTATCAGCTATGCGGTGGGCTATGCGCTTTCCAGTGATTTTGATGAACCGCCTACGATGCGCGAGCTCTTTTCCCAGGCCGACAAGAACATGTACGTCGATAAGAACCGCGTAAAGGCAGCCGAGACAGCCGACCCGCAACGCGAGGACCGCTAAACCCGTCCCAAATGAGCTACTTGAGAAGTTGGGCCATGGCGTTGACGAATTTTTGTACTTGGAGGGTGGGCTCGAGCGGATAGTGCAAAAAGACCGGCACCTCGCGGCCGCACAGGAACGGTACGCCCACAAAGGCCGGGTGCACCCCCGACCATGCGCCGCAGGTGAGCACCGCGTCACCCTTTTCCTCCGCCTCGTTAAAGAGCGCAAAGTCGAAGCTATCCACATCGATCACGTCCACGCCGCCGTCTGCCAAAAGATCGATACGCAGGCTGTCCATAGCGTCGTTGCCGTGGCGGAGCACGCGCAGACGCATACCCTCCAAGTCGGCGACCGTAATGCGATTCTTGCGCGCCAGCGGGCTCGTGCGCGGCAGGTCGATATAAAACGGTACGTTAACGATGCGGAGCTTTTGGCAGGCGTCGCCCCAGCGCGGGGTCGAAAAACTCGACTGCACTACATCCACCTCGCGACCAAGGCTGCGCATGACGGATTCGCGTTCGTCGTAGAGGTCGCTCACCGGCACGATCTCGAAGCGCAACGACGGTTCCAGCTCGTGTACGTCCGTCCACATCGACAGCGTTTGGCGCCCCGGGCACATCATCGACACGCCCAGACGCACGGCACCGCCATCGCCCGCCGCGCGTCGGGCGCGACGCAGCGCATCCTCGGACTGCCGCATGATCGAGCGCGCGTCGTCCACCAGCAGAGCGCCCGCCGGCGTCACCTTAACACCCGAATGCGAGCGCTCGAACAACGTGATGCCAAACTCGGCCTCGAAGCCCGACACCTGCTTGACGAGCGCCGGGGTCGACACGCGCAATTTTGCCGCCGCACGCGAGAAGCTTCCCAGCTCCGCGGCGGCCGATATGGCCTCGAGTCGTCGATCGTACACGTCAATCTCCCGTTTCCAGACGCATGGCAATGAACTGCCGAAGGGGGTCGTTTTGGCAGGTCACGCGCTCAATTGAGAAAAAACTGCATCGCACAGTGTAAACCTATGGTTAACGCCATTCTAACAAATATGCAATTCACCTGCGCAAATGCAAAGCATACGATAACCAGCGAAAACCACGTGGGTCGGTTAATGGGAGCGACCCACCGGGAGGCACAAGAAGGGAAGTTCCTATGAGCAACTGGCTTAAGCTCGAGGGCGATGTCTGCGCCGTGACCGGCGCACTCGGCGGTATGGGCGTCGAGATCTGCCGCGAGTTCGCCCGCAACGGCGCCAATGTCGTCCTGCTCGACCTGGACGAGGAGAAGGTCAAGGCCGCAGCCGCCGACCTCGCCGCCGAGTTTGGCATCCACGCCGAGGGTTACAAGATGAACGCCACCGACGAGGCCGAGGTTCAGGCCGCCGTCGATGCCACCATCACCGACTTCGGCCGCGTCGACGTCCTCGTCAACACCGCCGGCATCCTGCGCTTCGCCGCCATGGAGGACCTGCCGCTGAGCGACTGGGAGCAGGTGCTCAACGTCAACCTCACCGGTTACTTCATCACCTCGCAGCGCTTTGGTCGCGAGATGATCAAGGCCGGCCAGGGCCGCCTGGTGCACATCTCGACCGTTGCCAGCCACTCCCCCGAGACGTTCTCGGGCGTGTACAGCTCCACCAAGGCGGGCGTCAACATGATGTCCAAGATGCTGGCTGCCGAATGGGGCCCCTACGGCGTGCGCTCCAACTGCGTCGAGCCCTGCTTCGTCAAGACCCCGATGTCGGCCAACTTCTACGCCGACCCCGAGGTCGAAAAGAGCCGCAGCCGTCTGATCGCCACGCGCCGCATCGGCGAGGTCAGCGATATCGCCAACGCCGTCATGTTTCTGGCGTCCAAGCGCTCGGACTTTACCACCGGCGACGCCATCAAGGTCGACGGCGGCTTCTCCAACATGATGGGCGACCTCACCGCCAAGCCCGGCGGCCGTCGCGCCTATGCCGACAACTACCTTAAGAACAAGGGTGTCGAGCTCTGGTCCGATGAGTCCGGCGTCGCCAAGCCGACCGACCAGTAAACCAACCTGACAGGGAGGCCCCGCGGACACGCCCGCTCCTCCCCCGTATCGATTAGAAAGAGTCAAATGGCTTCCAGCAACTCCAACAAGGGTCGCGCCGTCGTGCTTTCCGCCGCGTGCGTCACCATGTTCTTTATCAGCTCCATCGCGCTGTATTCCGTCGTGAGCAAGAATCTGCTCGCCGTCTACCCCGAGTGGTCGAGCGCCCTTACCTGGGCTTTTCCCGTCTTCCAGACCATCATGGCCGTGACGGGCATCTTCGCCGGCCGCATCTCCGATAAGATCGGCCCGCGCAACGTTGTGATCGCCGCCGCCGTGTGCTACGGCGTGGGCTGGTTCATGTCCGGCACTGTCACCGAGCCGTGGCAGTTCTACCTGTGGTTCTCACTCGTCGCCGCCGTCGGCAACGGTCTGGGCTATAACCCGGCGCTCACCACCGGCCAAAAGTGGTTCATCGACAAGAAGGGTCTCGCCTCCGGCATCACCCTAGCCGCTTCGACCGCCGGTCCCGCCGTGCTGTCCCCGGTGCTCGCCTCGCTGCTCATCCCGAGCCTGGGCATCTTTGGCGCCCTTAAGGCGCTCGGCGTCATCTTCTTTGTGACGATCGCCGCCTCCGCCCTGTTCCTGAAGGCCCCCGAGGCCGGTTGGCTGCCCGAGGGCTTCGAGGCACCCAAGGGCGGCGCGCACGCCGGCACCTTCGGCGACCTCACCCCGGGCGAGATGGTCAAGACCCCGCGCTTCTGGGTCCTCATCGTCACCTTCGCCTTTGCCGCTACCGCTGGCACCCTGCTCGTGGGCAAGGTTGCCTCCATCGCCGCCGTCCAGCTCTTCGCCGACCCCACGAGCGCCGCGGCCGTCGCCCTCGGCGGCGTGGTGGTCTCCGTCAACACCTGCGCCAACCTGGTCGGCCGCCTGTCCTTTGGCCAGATCATCGACAAGCTCGGCGCCTATAAGTCGCTGCTCATCAGCCTTGTCGTCACCATCGTCGCACTCGTCATCATGTCGATGAGCTTTACGCAGAGCATGTTCTTTGTGGCGCTCGCCCTGCTCGGCTTTAGCTTTGGCGCCCTGCTCGTCATCTACCCGCCGCTCACCGGTGGCGCCTTTGGTACCAGCAACATCGGCGTCAACTACGGCATCATGTTTTTGGGCTATGCCGCTTCCACCTGGATCAGCCAGCCCATCACCGCCGTGCTGTATCACGCCGAGGCCGGCAGCGCCGCCTACCAGCAGTCCTTCTACGGCGCCATTGTGATCGCCGCCATCGCCGTCGTGCTCACCGTCTACATGATGGTCTCCGACAGCAAGAAGAAGTCCGCCTAGTTTTACCGATGCGACAAAGGGACAGTCCCTTTGTCGCATTCCACCGGTCACCAGTATTAAGGAGTCGAAATGTCTGAGCTCAACCCCGTCCGCATTGCCGTTATCGGCGCCGGCGCCATGGGCCGCAACCACATCCGCTTTGTCACCGAGGAGCCCGAGGCCGAGCTCGTCGCCATCGCCGACGCCTTTGAGGGCGCCCGCGCCACGGCCGAGGCCGCCGGCGTGCCATTTTATACCGATCCCGCCCAGATGATGGACGAGGTCAAGCCCGAGGCCGTCATCATCGCCACGCCCAACGACCTACACCTGGGCGTTGCCCGCGAGGCTGTGAAGCGCAACATCGTGCCGTTGGTCGAAAAGCCGATCTCCAACGACCTGGAGGATGCCCAGGCCTTCGCCGCCGAGGCCGAGACCGCTGGCGTGCCCGTGCTCGTGGGTCAGCACCGTCGCCACAATCCCTTCGTCAACAAGGCCAAGGAGATCATCGAGTCCGGCGAGCTGGGCAAGCTCACCGTGTCGAGCTTCCACTACATGATCTATAAGAATGACGAGTATTTCGATGTCGAGTGGCGCCGCAAGAAGGGTGCCGGCCCGATCCTGGTCAACCTGGTGCATGACGTCGACCTGCTCCGCTACCTGCTGGGCGAGCCCGTTGCCGTCCAGGGTATGCAGTCCAGCGCCGCCCGCGGTTTTGAGACCGAGGACTCCGCCGTGGTCAACGTCCGTTTTGCCGATGGCGCGCTCGCAAGCATGACCATCTCCGACGCCACCGCCAGCCCCTGGAACTGGGAGGCAACCGCTCGCGAGGATCCGCAGTACCGCCCCTTCGACGCCGACGCCTACTTTATCGGCGGCACTAAGGGCGCCCTGTCGCTGCCCCGCCTGCACCAGTTCTCCTACGACGGCGCCTCCAACTGGCACAAGCCGCTGCAGATGGAGATTCCGGCCGTCGACCCGGCACTGCCGCACAAGATGCAGCTCAAGCACTTTGTGAAGGTTGTCCGCCGCGAGGTCGAGCCCGTCGTGACCCCCGCCGATAATGTCAAGACGCTCACGCTGCTTAACGCTATCAAGGAGGCCGCCGAGACCGGCCAGCTCGTCGAGCTGTAATGCCTTAAGAGCGACCGCGGCAGAAACCCCCATGCCGAACCCTTCGGTCCGCCACCAACAAGCCCCTCTTCTTTGCCCCGCGAGCAGCCTCCTGCCCGCGGGGCTTTTTGGTACCTTGCCGGCGATTTTTCTGGGACGGGGCGGCAAAAGTGGCTAAAAGAGCCCCGTCCCAAAATGACTACTTGGGTGGAGTGGCGGGTGGTATCCTTGGTAGCCCTGTGCTGCAAACGCACCTTAAACGCAAGGAGTCCCATGGATCTTATCGCCCAGCTCGCCCGCGAGCTCAACCTTAAGGCCGCCAACATCGAGGCGGCCGTCAAGCTCATCGACGAGGGCAACACCATCCCCTTTATTTCGCGCTACCGCAAGGAAGCAACGGGCGGTATGGACGACGTCGCCCTGCGCGCGCTCGACGAGCGCCTGTCCTATCTGCGCAATCTTGAGCAGCGTAAAGAGGACGTCATCCTGCTTATCGACGCCCAGGGCAAACTCACGCCCGAACTCGAGCAGCAGATTCGCGAGGCCACGCAGCTCCAGCGTGTCGAGGACCTCTACAAGCCCTACCGCAAAAAGCGCATGACCCGCGCGCAGAAGGCCCGCGAGGCGGGCTTGGAGCCGCTCGCCAACATGATCATCATGCAGGCCTCGGCCAAGGGCAGCGCACTCGACGCCGCCGCGGCATACGTCAACGAGGAGGCCGGCTTCGACACGCCCGAGAAGGTGCTCGCCGGCGCCGCCGACATCGTGGCCGAGACGGTAGCCGAGGACCCCGAAAACGTCGCCGACCTGCGCGCCTTTACGCAAAACACCGCCGATATCGTCGTCGAGGCCACCGACCCCGCCGAGAAGACCCCCTACGAGCCCTACTACAACTTTGACGAGCCGCTGCGCCGTATACCCAACCACCGCGTGCTGGCTATCGACCGCGGTGAGCGCGAGGGCAAGCTCCGCGTGCGCGTGAACGTCGACGGCGCTGCCGCCACGGCACGCCTCGGCAGCCGCTGGCCCCGACGCCAGGGCGTGTTTGCGCCCGTCTTTGACGCCGCTATCGCCGACGGCTACAAGCGCCTCATGGCCCCCTCGCTGGAGCGCGAGGCCCGCGCCAAACTCACTGTCCGCGCACAGACCGAGGCCATCAACGTCTTTGCCAAGAATCTCGAGGGCCTGCTCTCGGCACGCCCCGTCCGTGGCGCCCGCGTGCTCGCGCTCGACCCGGGCTACCGCACCGGCTGCAAGGTCGCCGTCATGGACGAGACCGGCAAGCTACTCGACCACGGCGTGGTCTACCCCACCAAGCCGCGCCACGACGTCGCCGGCACCAAGCGCGAGCTCGCTCGCCTCGTCAAAAAGGACGGCGTCAACACCATCGTCATTGGCAACGGCACCGCCAGCCGCGAGACCGAAGAAGTCGTCTCGGAGTTCATTGCCGAGCAGGCGCCCAGCCTTCGCTACACCATCGTCAACGAGGCCGGCGCGTCGGTGTACTCCGCTTCCGAGCTCGCGAGCCAGGAGTATCCCAATTTGGACGTCACCGTGCGCGGCGCCATGAGCTTGGGCCGCCGCCTGCAGGACCCGCTGGCAGAGCTCGTTAAGATTCCACCCCAGTCTATCGGCGTGGGCCAGTACCAGCACGACCTTGACCAGGCCGAGCTTTCGCGCACCCTGGGCCACGTGGTGGAGGACGTCGTCAACCGCGTGGGCGTCGACGTGAACACCGCGAGCGCAAGCCTGCTGGGATACGTTTCGGGCATCACGCCGAGCGTAGCCAAGAACATCGTTGCCTACCGCGAGGAAAACGGCGCCTTTACCGATCGCCGCCAGCTCAAGAAGGTCCCCAAGTTGGGACCCAAGGCATATCTCAACGCCGCAGGCTTCCTGCGCATCAGCGGCGGCAAGAACCCGCTCGACGCCACGAGCGTCCACCCCGAAAGCTACGAGGTGGCCACGTCCGTCCTGGAGCGCGCCGGCGTGGCGGCCAGTGAACTCAGCCGCGGCGGCGTACCCGACATCGAGCGTCGTCTGGGCAGCATCTCGGCGCTGGCAAGCGACCTGGACTGCGGCACCCTCACGCTCATCGACATCGTCAACGAGCTCAAAAAGCCCGGCCGCGACCCGCGCGACGATGCGCCCGAGGTGGTCTTTAGCCGCTCGGCACTTTCTATTGACGACCTGGAGCCCGGCATGGAGCTCAAGGGCACGGTGCGCAACGTTGTGGACTTTGGTGCCTTCGTCGACGTGGGTGTGCACCAGGACGGCCTCGTGCACATCTCCAAGCTGGCCAACCGCTTTGTCAAGCACCCGAGCGACGTGGTGCGCGTCGGCGACACGGTCAAGGTGTGGGTCGAAAAGGTCGATCGCGACCGCAAGAAGATCTCGCTCACCATGGTGCAGGGAAAGTAAACCGCCAAAGCAAAGGTACCCCCTGTAGCGATGTGCAAAATCGCGAGTATTCTGCAAATTCCACCGTTCCGGATGCCCCTCAGAGACGAAAAAGCAAAAAACAGCCCCCGTTTTAGCGTCGTCAGAGCCAAAACGGGGGCCGTTCCATGCTTCGGTCAACTGATAAAGACCTTTACCTTGCTGAATACTCTCAATTTTGCACGGCGCAGGCGGGGGTACCCTTGCTTACGGCAGGATATGGAAGCCCAAAGCGGCGATATCCTTGGCAAAGCCGCGCACGGTATCGAGCGAGACCTCGTACGGGTCGCGACCGATGTTCTTGCGCTTGGCCAGGATGCTGTTGGGCACCGTAATGATCTGGCAACCGCAGGCTTCTGCCTGGTAAATGTTGATGAGCTCGCGCGTGGACGCCCACAGGACCTCACAGTTGGGCTTGATGGCGGCCTTCTTGACCGACTCCGTCATAAACGGAATGGGGTCGACGCCGGTGTCGGCGATGCGGCCGGCAAAGAGCGAGATGATGGACGGCGTCTCGGTGTCAACGGCCTCGACCATCTCGTCAACCTGCTTAGGCGTAAAGATGGTGGTGACGTTGACCTTGATGCCGTCGGCCGAAAGCTTGCGCACCAGCTCGGCGGTGGACTCGCCCTTGGTGGTCACGCACGGAATCTTGACATAGACGTTCTCGGCCCAGGTAGCGATCTCGCGCGCCTCGACCTCCATGGTCTCGACGTCGTCGGCAAAGACCTCAAACGAGACGGACACATCGGTGATGTGGGTCAAGACCTCTTTGGCAAACGCACGGTAATCCGTCACGCCGCCCTTCTTCATAAGGGACGGGTTGGTCGTGAAACCCTGAACGTTGCCGTTCTCGTACATGTCGAGCATGCCCTCGAGGTTTGCACCGTCAGCGAACACCTTGATTGCCATCTGCCTGATTCCTTTCGTTAGCATACGGCCGATAAACTGCTAAACACTTTACCTACGTTTATCAAGGCGTGAGCTGCGGTTTTTTATCTTCTCGGCGAACGGTATAAACACCTCAGTGTTTGGATTGATAAATCGATTGAGCATGCAAAAGCAAAGAGTCGCAGTTTGAGCAAACGTCAGAACGCGGGATTCATTAGATGAGGCCGAAATGCTGCATGGCGGTGACGGTACCGTCGTGTGCGACATCGTCGGTCACGTAGTCGGCGAGCGCCTTGACCTCGGGCATGGCGTTGCCCATGGCGACAGCCGTCTCGACAGCGGCGAGCATACCCAGATCGTTGCCGGAATCGCCAAAGCCAAAGGTGCGCGCGTTGCCGGTGCGACCCAGGTATTCCAGCGCTCGCGCCACGCCCACGCCCTTGTCAATGCCCTTGGGGCTCAGCTCGCGATTCTGACCACCGGTGTTGCACAGCTCAAACTCGCGATCGATAAAGCCGTCATCGTTGGCTACGCGAGCCAGGTAGCTCGCGACGATGCACACCTTGCCCACGCGCAGACGGCCGTCGACGCGCATCTCCTCGGCGCTGTGCACCACAGAAGTGCCGATCAGAGACGGCTGCTCAACACCCGCGGGTTCCAGGGCAAAGGTAGCCACGTTGGTCTCGAAAAAGGCTTCAATCCCTGCCGCGGCCATACGGCGTGCCAGCTCCTCGATAACGTCCTCATCAAAGCAGTCCTCGTGTACCACGCGGCCCTCGACCTCGAGCGTCGCTCCCGCCATGGCAACGACACCCGCCGGGTTCAGCGCGCGCAGGCCATCGGCAATCAGCCACAAGGGACGACCCGTGCAGATAAATGCCTGGTGTCCCGCGTCGCGCAGACGATGAAACGCCTCGACGACCGCCTGCGAGGGGCAAACCGCCGAAAAGTCCTTGTCGGTCATGTTGTCGGGATCGAACGACGTCAGCGTGCCGTCCACGTCAAAAAAGAGCACGGCGGAATCGGGGCACGCATCAATCATATGGGTTCCTTTCGGGGGCGAGAGTAAACGAAGTATCCATCATATAATGGAGCGACGCAACCAGAGAGGTCACCCATGGAATTTTACGCAAGCTGCCCCGAGGGCTTTGAGTCCGCACTCGCCGATGAGCTTAAACGCCTCGGGCTTTCGCATGTTCGCCGGCTGAAGGGCCGCGCTACGTTTGAGGGCGAGCTTGAGCAGGGCTATCGCGCGTGCCTGTGGTCGCGCCTGGCCAGCCGCGTGTTCGTGGTGCTTGGGCGCTTTGAGGCGCAAGATGCCGATGAACTGTACGATAGCGTTTACGACATCGCCTGGGAGGGCATTGTTCGCCCCGGCGCCACCATCGCCATCACCGCCCGCGGCGTGACCGAGCAGCTGCGCAACACGCGCTTCTCGGCCCTGCGCGCCAAAGACGCGCTGTGCGACCGCCTGGCCGAGACCACGGGCCGTCGTGCCGATGTCGATGCCGTCGACCCCGACGTTCACCTGCTGCTTTCGCTGCGCCAGCGTCGCGCGAGCATCAGCCTGGACCTTTCGGGCGACCCGCTGTTCAAACGCCTGCCGCCTGCCGCGACCCGCGCCGGCGAGGGTACGCACGTGCTGCGCCCCGACTACGCCGCCCTGGTGCTGGCGCAGGTCGGCTGGACCGCACTGTGCGAGCGCGAGCTGACGGCCGACGATTACGAGAACGAGGCTCTGCCCACGCTGGTCGACGCCTCGTGCGCCGGCGGCGGCCTGCTGCTGGAGGCCGTGAATATCCTGACTGACCGTGCACCGGGCGCCGCACGCGAGCGCTGGGGCTTTGAGGGCTGGCAGCTGCACGACGCCGCTCTGTGGGAGCAGTTGCTTGCCGAGGCACGCGAGCGCGAGGCGGCAGCGCGCGAGCGCCAGGCGCGCATCGTGGCCGTAGACATCGACCCCGCCGCCCGCAAGACTGCCGAGCGCATGGTCAAGTGCGCCGGCTACAAGCGTTTTGTCGACTTTTGTGCCGCCAAGCCCGCCACCGTGCTGGACCATGCGGGCGCCGTCGCCGGTGCCGCCCTGGTCGCGGACACGACCGAGACCCCGCTTTCGCTCATGCACGATGCCATGACGCTCATCGGCGAGCTGCGCCGCGCCCCCGAGCTCGCTTCGGCGCCGGTCGCCGCTCTCACCCGCGACGGCTTACTAGCCCGCGCCCTTCACGCCGAGCCCGAGCGCTCGATCGCCGTCATGCCCAATAACGAGGAGGCGGCTCTTGAGGTTTGGCCCTCACTCGACCACGCCGCTGCAGCGTTTGAGGCTGCGACCAGCGCGGATGCCGAGGCCGAGGTTGCGGATGCCAACGAAGCCAACGACGAAGCCGCCGCTTCCTCCATGCCCGAACCTGCCGCCACGCTCGACTTGGGCGACGGCAAGCCGCTGCCCGTGCTCATCCCGGAGTCCGAGCAGTTCGCCAACCGCCTGCGCAAGAATGCCCGTCTGCGCCGCAAGTGGGCCAAGCGCGAGGGCGTGAGCTGCTATCGCGTCTACGATGCCGACCTGCCCGACTACTCCGCTGCCATCGACCTGTACGAGGGTTGCCCGCAGACGCCGGGCCGCTGGCTCGTCATCGCCGAATACGCCGCGCCCAAGACCATCGACCCCGCGCTGGCCCAGGCCCGCATGCTCGACATCTTGGCCATCGCGCCGCGCATCCTTGATGTTCCGGCCGAGCATGTGCACGCCAAGGCCCGCATGCGTTCGCGCGGCGGCTCGCAGTACGGCAAGCAGGGCGCCGGCAAGGGCGGATCGGGCGAGCGCGCCAACATCGCGCGCCGGCGTCTGCCGCTCATCGAAGAAGGCGGGCTCACCTTTGCCGTCAACTTTGACGACTACCTGGATGTGGGCATCTTCCTGGATCACCGCGTCACCCGCAACCTGGTGCGCGAACACGCCAAACAGGCACGCCGCTTCCTCAACCTGTTCGCCTATACCGGCACCGCCACCTGCTATGCGGCCGACGGCGGCGTCGAGGAGACCGTGACGGTCGACCTCTCGAACACCTACCTAGACTGGGCCGAGCGCAACATGCGCCAGAACGGCTTTGTGGGGCCGCAGCATCACTTTGTGCGCGACGACGTGCTCGCCTGGATTCGCGACCAGCGCCAGACGCGCAACCGCTGGGACCTGATCTTTGTCGACCCGCCCACGTTTTCGAACTCGTCCAAGATGGGCCGCCGCACCTGGGATGTCCAGCGCGACCATGTTGAGCTTTTGGCCGGCGTTTCACGCCTGCTTGCACAGGGCGGCCATGCCATCTTTAGCTGCAACCTGCGCGGTTTCCGCCCCGAAACGCGCAAGCTCGCGCGCGCGGGCGTCGTGCTGGAGGACATTACGGCGCAGACCATCCCCGAGGATTTCGCACGCAACCAGAAGGTGCACCACTGCTATATCGTGCGCCGCCTGCCCATCGAGGACGCCATGGCCGAAGTCGGCTTTAGCGCCGAGGAGATTGCCGAGCGAACCGCGGAGCTGCGCAACCCCGAGGCCCGCAAGCCCCGTGCAGCAGCGCCCGCGCACGCGCAGGCCGGCCACGGAAAGTCCAACTTTGCCAGCAAACCCTCCCCTGCCGGCAAGTCCAAAAAGAAGAAGTTCTACGCCAGCAAGCCCAAGGATAAATAGACAACGTTGCGGTGGAATACGGACTGTTTTGCCTGGAATTAGGTAAATTTAGACCGTATTTCACCGCAACTCATATTGGGATGGCGGATGCCGACCTATCCCTGGATGACCAATCGGTAACCAATACCCACGTGCGTCTGGATATAGCGCGGATGCGCGGGGTCGGACTCAATCTTCTTGCGCAGCGTGCCCATAAAGACGCGCAGGCTCGCCAGGTCGCTCTTGGTTGCCGTGCCCCAAATCTCGTGCAGGATAAACTGGTGCGTCAGTACCTTGTCGGCGTTGTGCGCCAGCAGGCACAGGAGCTTATACTCGATCGGCGTCAGATGCAGCTCCTCGCCATCCATCGTGGCGATGCCGGCATCAAAATCGATATGCAGCTCACCGGTATCGAACGAGCCCTCGGAGACAACGCCGCCCGTCTGCGCATACGAAAGGCGCCTGAGCGTCGTGCGAATGCGCGCGAGCAGTTCCTCGACCGAAAACGGCTTGGTCAGATAGTCGTCGGCACCGGCATCGAGCGCGCGGATTTTGTCCGCATCTTCGCTGCGCGCCGAGACCACGATGATCGGCATGCCCGACCATGCGCGCACCGACTCCACCACCTTGACGCCGTCCATATCGGGCAGACCCAGGTCGAGCAGCACAATGCTCGGCGCCTGCGATGAGGCGGCGGCGATGGCGGCATGGGCGGTCTCCACAGCCATATGGCGCAAGCCGTGCGCCTCGAGCGCGGCAACGATAAGATTGCGAACGGCGGGGTCGTCCTCAACGACCAAGATGAGCGGTTTTACGGCAGAGTTCGGCACAGCGCTACTCCTTATCAAACGAAACGTCGGCGGCGGGAAGTTCAATCGTAAAGACCGAACCGTGCGGGTCCGCCGCGGCAACCTCTATGCTACCGCCATGTGCCAACGCAATGGAACGGCAGAGCGAAAGACCCAGGCCCACACTACGGTGGCTGTCGGCCAGACCATGGTTGGCGGTATAGAACGACTCGAAGATCCGCTCGCGATCCTCGGGTGCGATGCCCGGACCATCATCGGCCACCGAGCACGCCACGCGTCCATCGTCGACGCTAATCGAAATCATGATATGCGAGCCCGCGGGCGTATAGGTGATGGCGTTGTTCACCAGATTGACCACCAGCTGCACCATCAGGCGCGCATCGACGTTGACGAGCGCTGGCTCATCGCACGCCACCACCTTAAGGTCGTGCTCGCGCACGGCAGGGTTCACGTGGCGCAGCGCCTCCTCCACGATATCGTCCATGAGCTCGAGCGTGGTCGACAGGCGCATACCGCCGCCCTCGAGCTTGGTGATGGCGAGCAGGTTCTCGACGGTGGCGTTGAGCCATTGCGCATCCGAGCGAATGGACAAGAGCAGGCCGCGGCGCGTTTGGGCGTCGAGCACGGCGGTGCCGGTCGAGCCCTGGTCGAGCAGCACATCGGCATTACCCGAAATACTGGTGAGCGGCGTGCGCAGGTCGTGCGAGATGGAGCGCAGCAGGTTGGCGCGCAGCTGCTCATTTTTGGCAAGCACCGCCGCCTCCTCGCGGGCCTCCATGGCGCGGGCGCGATCGAGCGCCAGCTCGCCTTCGCTCACGATAGCATCGGCAAGTGTCCGCTCCTCGTGCGTCAGCACGTCGGGCTCGGCAACGATAGCCAGCACGCCCACCACCGAGGCGGGGTCGCCCGAGCGCGCGAAGCCGTCGCCTGTGCGAACCGTCAGGTAGATGCCATAAAACGCCGAGCCGCCGAACGTAGCATCGAGCGGCGTTCCCACATAGGCGGACGCCGAGAGCCGCGGCGGCATCTGCGGCGCCGGCTCGTGCACCGGGGCGGCATCGCCCACGGCTGTGTACGTCGCACGCGGCAGCAGGTCATCGCCCTCGGCGTCGGCGCTATACCACACGACCGGACAGCCCGAAAGACGCGCCAGCTGCGTGGCCATGGCATGAACGATCTGATGCTGATCGGCGCACCGCTGCAACATGCGGTTGGTCTCGAGCACCATATGCGTGCGGCGGTCGCTGGCGGCAGCCTGTGCCAAGGCGCGGCGCAGGGCCAACGCAATCGAGCTCGACACAAGCGAGACCACAAACATGATGAAGAACATGCCAGGATAGCCGCGGTCGATAAGCGACAGCGAGTAGCGCGGGTCGACAAACAAGAAGTTGTAGAGCGCCACGGCGGCAGCCGAGCTCAGCAAGCAATACAGGCGACTCCAGGTAAAGAATGCGCACAGCTGAACGGCGAACACATAGACGATCATGATGCTCGGCGCGAGACCCGGATGGTCGAGCAGCGCGCCCACAATCGTCGCCGCGACCAGCAGCCCCACTGATACGCAGGCGTCATACAGAGGAGTGCGGCGCGTCAGCGTTGTGCGCCGCCACCAAAAGCTATCGGCAATATCGCCGTCCGTACGGACGTCCATCAGCGCCCCGCCCCTCTCTCAAAAACAAAAACCACCACAAAGGGACAGGCACCTTTGTGGTGGTTTCCCTTGTGGTGGTTCCAAGTGTATAGCCTTTGCAACCGGCGGTCGCTAGACAAACAGCACGTGCGCGAGCAGGGCACACACGCACACCGCTCCAAATACCAGTGCCACGATCGAGATCACGCGGTCGGCCATATCCATGTTGGCACGGTTCGTCAAAAACCGATCTTCGGCGGCGTCGGCGCGTGCCTCACGTACCAGCTCGGCAACCACCTCGCGGCCATCAAGCATCTTTGCATCCATGTTTGCCTCCCCGGTCTCAATCTTGTCCATCGAAAACCAACTCCATGCAACTGTCGGCGCCTACGGGCGCTCGTTGGGGGCCAGGCGCTGCATCTTGTTCACGGCTTTGAACTTGGTGAACAGCGGCACGTACTCAAAGCTCACGTTGGAGTTCTCCAGGCCGTACCAACGCGCGGGCGTGCCGGCGGCGCGGCGGATGATGTACTTGAGCGTGATGGCCGTACGCTCGCTCGGCTCCACATCGCTTTCGGGCGCCAGAAGCTTACGGATCAGGACGAACTTGAACGTACCGATGTTACCCGGATCCTTGTAGACCGAGTAGTCATGCGTCTGCGCCGGCAGCTCGCCGGTGGCAGCCAGGTCCTGAACGACCTGACGCAGATAGGCATTGACGCGCTGGTTAATCTTGTAGCCCAGGTACAGATGCACGCGGAACACGTAGTCGGTGCCGAACGTCTCGACCGAATAGGCAAAGGTATGCGGCTCGTCCATGGTCTCGACATTCACGAACCACCAGGCGCGAGCGCGCTTGGGATGCTTGTCCAAGATCGAGTAGACGATATCACGGTCGATGTAATCGGTATGGGTGTCCTTGGTCAGGTACACGACGTTGTCGCTCAGGCGCTCGTAGCGATCGTCATCGCGCAGGCGCTTGAGCTGCGGCAGGTAGCTGCGCAGCGGCAGCAGCGTAAACTGGCGCTGCTCAACAGCCGTGCCGTTGTACCAGCACACCATGATGCCCATGATGAGTGCAGCCATGAGGATGGTGAAGTAGCCGCCGTGGAAGAACTTGGTGAGCGAGCTCACGAAGAAGAAGCCTTCGAGCAAAAGGAAGAAGGCTGCGAAGATCCACGGAGCAACCTTGAGCTTGCGCTCCTCGTGCAGGTAGAAGAAGAGCAGCAGCGTGGTGCACATCATTGTCAGCGTAATGGCAAGGCCGTAGGCGGCTTCCATATGCGCCGAGTTCTGGAACAGCAGTACCACGATGACGCAGCCGACAAGCATGACGTTGTTGACCATGGGGATGTAGAGCTGGCCCTTGGTCTCGGCAGGGTAGAAGACCTGCATGTGCGGCATGAGATCCAGACGGCTGGCCTCGGACACCAGCGAGAATGCGCCGGTGATGAGCGCCTGCGAGGCAATGATGGCCGCGACGGTGGAAAGGCCGACGGCAAACGGGCGCAGGCCCGGGGCGAGCATCTGGTAGAACGGGTTGAGGTCGGCAATGCCCATGAGCTCGGGGTTGGCAGCGTTGTTCATAAGCCAAGCGCCCTGGCCCATATAGGAAAGCAGCAGGCAGCACTTAACGAACGGCCAGGTAGCGTAGATGTTGCCGCGGCCGACGTGGCCCATGTCGGAGTAGAGCGCCTCGGCACCGGTGGTGGCGAGGAAGCAGCTGCCCAAAATCATGATGCCCGCGTGGTTGTTGGGGCTCAGCAAAAAGGCGATGCCGCGCACCGGGTTGAGGCACAGCAGCACGGCGGGGTGCTGGAAGACAAAGAACAGACCCGTGCCGCCCAGGAACAGGAACCACAGCGTCATGATGGGGCCAAAGGCGTGACCGATCTTGGCCGTACCGATGCGCTGTACCAAGAAGAGCACGATGATGATGGCGAGCGTAATGGCGACGACGCGGCCTTGGTCATCGCCCAGCACGGCATGGACCGCCGGGATGGTGCGCAGGCCCTCGATGGCCGTGGTAACGGTAACGGCCGGCGTGAGGATGCCGTCGGCGAGCAGCGCGGCGCCACCTAGCATGGCGGGGATGATAAGCCACTTGCCACAGCGCTTGACCAGACTGTACAGGGCAAAGATACCGCCCTCGCCATGGTTATCGGCGCGCAGCGAGATGAGCACATACTTGATGGTGGTCAGCAACGTTACCGTCCACACGACAAGGGAGAGCGCGCCGAGCACGAACTCCTCCGTGACGCTTCCGATGCCGCCGTTGCCGGCAACGAGCGCCTTGGTTACATACATAGGGCTGGTGCCGATATCGCCGTACACCACGCCCAGCGTGACGAGCATCGCCGAGATGCTCACAGGAATCGCAGCGTGCGAAGCTGCCTCCTTGGCCTTTTGTTCCATAAGCCGGTTTCCTCCCAACTTTAATGTTCGAAGGAATTATAGGTAATCGGCCCATGTTTGAATGGCACTGTTTTCCCAGCTAGATAAACATTTATACGGCCTTTAAGCCACCTCGGCGATATGGAATGTGACAAAGGGACTGTCTCTTTGTCGCATCCGTCATTTTCCGAGCCAATTTTTGAACCACCACTCCATGGAGCGGCTCATCTCGGCCATAAAGGGACTCGTGTGCTTGCGGGTATAGATGTCCACGACGCGCTCCCCCACCACGCGGGCATGCGGACGGAACATCGCGTCCATCTCGGCTACCTGCGCGTCCATAGTCGCAGCATCGGCGCGGCAGTAGCGCTCCTCGTGCACCAGGTTCACCACGGGATGCGCAATGGCCGGACGCTCCTTACGGGGCGTGCCGATGATGAGCATCGACAGCGGCATGGTATACGGAGGCAGATCGAGCAGCTCGGCCACTTCCTCGGCATTCTCGACGATATCACCGATGTAGCAGCTCCCCAGGCCCAGGGCCTCGGCGGCGACCACGGCGTTTTGCGCAGCGATCACGGCGTCCTGGGCCGCGATGGCAAAGTCACCCAAACCCGGTGCACGGCGGGGCGCCTTGCCCGTGCGCTCGACAAACTCGGGCTCAAAGCAGCCCACGTGCTCAAACAGATCGATCCACTTGGCATAGTCGACCACAAATATAAGTGCCCAGGGCGCCTTGGCGATCATGGGCTGGTGGTCGCACAGGTCGGCCAGACGATCCAGCGTAGCCTGCTCGTGAATGCTCACGATGGAATACATCATCATGGCGCCCGCCGACGGCGCGCGACTCGCCGCATGCAAAATTGCCGCCCGCTGCTCGTCGGTCACCGCCACGGGACGGTCGTCGTCATCACGCGCGAAGGCACGCGTGGAGGAACGGTGCTCCAACGTGTCCAGCACCGCATTGCCCGTCGTCTCGACCGGATAGCCGCCCGCGTCCATGCCAGCGTCCACGTCACCCGCACTCGTCATACAAGCCCGTTCGTTCATCGCCTCATCCTCGCCAATTCTTTAAGAAGCCTTTACGTTTCCGTGTAATTCCCGTCCATTATCGCGCAGGTCGCCACTACATTGCGCCACACCGTCACACGTGCGCGTTAATATGGCTGGTTGTTGTGCGCAGACACCAATTGCAGCGCATATCTTGGTAACAATCGGGTAAACCCCCGCTTTCGTACGTTTTAGTTTGTGAGGAGTCTCAGCATGTTCGCTGCCGCCATCTCGCTCGTCGGTCTTGCGGCGACCGTCTACCTTGTCTTGCGCGAGGCCAAGGCCATTCGCGCTCAGTCGGGCACCGTTGCCAAGGGCGCCTTCGCCTGGAGCGTCGCCTTTGGCCTGTTCCAGCTCTTTTTGACCGTCTGGGGCGCTATTGGCCTTGTCGCGCAGAACGAGCCGCTCGCCTTCGTGATGCTCATCCTGACCAACGCCATCCTCACCGGCTGCGCTTGGGCCAGCATCGCCCGCGACCGCATCGCCCCGCGCGTCTTTGCGTTCGCCGGGCCCGACGCCCCCGCCCCCACCGGCAAGCTCGCCCGCCTGCGCGGAGCCTTTGTGGGTAAACCGCTCGTCGCCGCCGTCCTGTGCTTGCTGCTCGCCGGCGTCTTTGCGCTGCTGGGCATGGAGGTCTCGTCCAACCACGACTTTACCTGGGTCTACCCCCTGTGCATCCTGCTCGAGTGGGCCATCATCACCACGCTCATGGTCGGCCTGTTCTTCCTGTTCCAGCGCCACGGCGCAGCCCCCGCGGTCTTGGCCTTTGCCCTCTTTGTCCTGGGCATTGCCGAGTTCTTCGTCATCACGTTTAAATCCATGCCCATCCAGCCGGGCGACCTTTCGGCCATCTCCACCGCCGCCGCGGTCGCCGGCACCGGCTACACCTTCTCGATCTCGCTGTTCTGCGTGCTGTCCATGGGCTTTACCGCCATCGCCATGCTGCTGTGCGAGTACGCCGGCCTGGTGGCACCGCACCGTCAGAAGGGCGCCGCCAACGCCAAGCGCATGCTGCTCACCAACCTGCTCGTCGCCGTGCTGTGCCTGGGCGGTGTGACCGCACACGTCACGCTCATCGACTACTACAACACCCTCGGCATCACCGTCTACACCTGGCGCCCGCTCGAGAGCTACTGGCGCGAGGGCTACCTGCCCGCTTTCATTAGCGCAGCGCAGTCCATCAAGCCGCCCAAACCCGCCGACTACTCCGTCGACGATGCCAAGGCCACGCTCAAAAAGTACGCCAAGGCCTACGACAAGTCAGACGCCGCTAAGAGTGACGAGCGCGCCGCCGCAAAGGAGCAGTTCGATAGCGAGAAGCCCACGGTCATCGCCATCATGAACGAGACCTTCTCGGACCTGTCCATCTACCAGAACATGCGCGCCGGATACGAAGGCCCGCAGTACTTTAAGATCCTGTCCAACTGCCTCAGCCGCGGCAAGCTCTATGTGAGCGCCTACGGCGGCGGCACCGCCAATACCGAGTTTGAGTTTATGACCGGCAACTCCATGGCCAACCTGGGCTCGGGCGTGTACCCCTACACCATCTACAACATGGAAACGACCGGGAACCTGGCAGAGCAGTTCAAGTCGCTCGGATATTCCACCACGGCCATGCACCCCAACCACGCCACCAACTGGAACCGCGAGAACGTGTACAAGGACTTTGGCTTTGACCGGTTCCTGTCCATCAACGACTTCCAGGGAGCCGACACTCTGCGCGGTATGGTGACCGACCAGGCGACCTATGACAAGATTCTTGAGCTGCTCGACCAGAACGCCGATCCGCAGTTTATCTTCGACGTGACCATGCAGAACCACTCGGGCTACGACACGGGTCTGCTGCCGGTCGACAAGCAGATGCACCTGAACATCGACACGACCGACCTGGACGCCAAGACCGTCGAGGACGGCACGCTGTCCGATGTCGACGAGTACGTCTCGTGCATTGAGCAGTCCGACCAGGCGCTGCGTTACTTCCTCAATGCCCTGAGCAAGCTCGACCGTAAGGTGGTCGTGGTGTTCTGGGGCGATCACCAGCCGTTCTTCCCGTCCAAGTTCAACGACAAGTGGTTTACCGGCGAAGACGACGCCACCCACCAAGAGCGCTTGTGGCAGACCGACTACATCATCTGGGCTAACTACGACGTTGCCGGTTGCAACCAGACGAGTGAGGTCGACGACCTGTCCACTAACTATCTGTCCACCCAGCTGATGCAGCTGATCGGCGCACCGCTGACCGACTACCAGAAAGCGCACATGACGCTGCGCGAGTCGCTGCCCGCCATCAACTCCGTGGGCTACGAGGACGCCAGCCTGCGCTGGGCGCTCTCCTCCAACGTCACCGGTGACGATGCCGCTGCCGCGGCTGTCACCAAGGCACGCGAGGATTACGCCAAGATGCAGTATTACGAGATGTTCCGCGACGGCAAGAATGTCTACACCGAGCACTTCCAGACCGAGGCCAACGAGACCGACCCCAACCTGGCACCGGGTACGACCAAGATCAAGTAGCGACTAGCTGCGAGTTCATAACTGAAACGTCTGTCCGGGCGGAGGCATATAAGGTTCCCTGCTCGGACAGTCCTGCGCAAAACGGAGGCCACATTAAGTGGCCTCCTTTGCGTGCGGAACTCGCGATGAACCTTATATGCCTCCGCCCGGACAGACGCCCTGTTGTTGGAGCGTGGCTTGTCATGGGGATATCCGCTAAACATATATAAGTTGAAGGCCGCGTCATGTGGCCTTTTTTGTATCCGGAAAGTGCGTCCCGGAATTCTTGTCTGGAATGGGATGCAGTTTCCGCTTGGGACCCGATTGGGAAAGTGTGTCCCACTATTCAGCTGGATTCCGGGATGTATTTTCCGGTTGAGGCTCGTTGGGAAAGTGCGTCCCACTTTGGGGGCTGATTCTGGGACGTGGTTTCCGGTTGGCTCTCATTGGGAAAGTTCATCCCATTTCTCGGCCTAATTATGGGACGCAGTTTCCCGTTGAGGACCCTTTGGGAAAGTGCGTCCCGGTCTGGGCGCTCAAACTGGGATGGATTTTCCGGATGAGGGCTTGACGGAAAATGTGTCCCGGTCTGGGCGCTAATTGTGGAATGCAGTTTCCGCTTGCGGAGTCTCCACTCAACAGAAAACCCGGGTGGCCTGTTTTTTGGCTACCCGGGTTTTTGGGTTGTCGATATGTTCGACTGGCTACTAGTGGGTCTTGCGGCGCTTGATCAGCATGATGAGGGCTATCACTACGAGCGTTGCTCCCGCTGCTGCTGCGGTGGCGACTAGGGCGAATGTTTGGTCGCCGGTGTTTGCGAGGTTCTTCGCTGTGGTCGTAGTCTTGACCTTGGTGTCGGTCTTAGCTCCGTTGTCGGACTTGGGCTTGTCCGGGTTCGTCGGGGTCTCAGGAGTCTCGGGGTCCTTTGAGCCTTCGGAATCGGTTGGGCCGGCGGTGTTTACCAGCGTATGGTCCAGGAACTTCTTGGCGCCCGCACTTGTCTGTGAGAACAGGCGGCGCGTGCGGATCGGGGTGGCGTTCACCGTTGTGGGCGCCGTCTCCTCGGCCTCGATATTCACGAGCGTCGTGCCGGTGTCGAGGCCCACGTCGTTGTATCCCACGTGGCAGTAATACTGCGCACCGTCATCGTCTGCGGTCAGGTCAATCTCGAGCTTTGAGGCCGTTCCAGCCGCGAGGTTGCCATCGGCACCCACGAGCTTAAACTCTGTCTCGCCGCGGCCCTTGCGGTACCACATATAGGTCGGTGCCAGCCCTGTTTCGCTATCGTCGGCACCGAGTTGCTTCACATGGCCAATCGCCGAGAGCGTCAGGTGGCTTCCCGCCGCGCGCTCAACCGAAGAGTCGTATCCAAGATCCGACCCCTCCGCAGCATCCGCCACAGGTCCGCTCACGGTCATCGTCATGCCATCGGGCATGGTCTTGACCGTGATGATTGCCGAGCGAATACCTGTTTCGGTCGTGGATCCATTCTTAACGGCGGCGATGGCGAATCGATACTCCGTATTGGGCTGCAGCCCATCCCACTTGAGCGAGGTCTGCGTGTTGTCGGCAATCTTCCAGCTATTGACGACCGCATCCGCCGCATTGCTCTGCAGCATGCCCACGCCGTAGCTAAAGCCACTCTTGTTTGCGAGTACATCGTCCCAGCTAAACGTAACGCTGGTCGAATCGACGGCGTTTGCCGTAAAGCCCGTCACGGCCGGCGCGTCGGGCATCTCGACGTCCTTAACGTCATAGCCCACGATCCAGAACTGGTCGGTGTCCTTGGTGCCGAGCTTGTCGCCCGAGTCTGCCTCGAACTTGTCGACATCCACCGCGTTGACGCCCAGACGCCACACAAAACCGTACTTGCCCTGCGCGGCCTCGGGCAGGTTGTCGACGGTGCCGCCGTATTCGGTCGATTCACTCGAGGAGTTACCCGTAGTAAAGCCGGCGTTGGCACCAAAGCACAGGCCGCCAAACAACTCGTGCTTTGCGAGCTTCGCGCCCATGACAACGCTGCCGTTCAGCGTCAAGCCGAGCTCGAGCTCCTGCTCCTTGCCCTCCTCGACTTCGACGGTCTGCTCAATGCTCGCCCCCGACTGCGCGGCGGCGCCGTTAAACCCATCGTGCGTGTAGGCGCGCGTTACGCCAGGCTTGCCCAGGCCAAAGGAATCCCCAACGGGAGTCTCGCCGTTGAGCGTCGTTTGATAGGTTCCGGGTTCTCCCGACCGGTTGGTCAAAAAGTAGCTGAGCGGCGTCATATTGTGCTGTTTGGCAATGCGGTCATAGGCCTCGACATTAACGACCGAGGTCTGCGCGCCGAGCGACACGGGCGCCGCCATCACGCCCTTGCCACCAGTTTCCTCATTTTCGATCTCATACTCGTAATAGACCATCGGAATCGTGTAGAGCACGGCCTTGTCACCCTCGCCGGCATGCGACTCATAGCCTACGCTTGCGCTGACCGTGCGCTCGCTCCGGTAGTCATAGCATCCCTCGGCGGCAAAATCGACTGAAGCATTCATCGCGACCAGGGGCGGACCGGTCTGCACCTCGACGGCAACGCCCAACTCGGCGCCAATGGTATAGCCCTGGGATGTCCCCGTGCCCTTTTCCTCTCCGTATGACGTGCCGCCCAACACCAGATAGCCGTATGCCTGCTCCAGATCCTCAACATAGGGCGCATCCTGCAGCACAGCAAGCACGCGCGGGTTGGTATAGACCTTGTAGCGGTCCTTGTACGTGATCTTGACGCTGTCGTTGTCGACATCGGGCAGCGCGAGCGAGATAAATGTGCCGTAGGTAGTGCCGCGACGGTTGCTCTCGCTAATCACCTGCTCCTCGCCGCGGCGCACCTTTCCGTTCTCGTCGAGCGAAAAATGCGAGGCGGTCATCCAATAGTAGTCATCGTTCTTGCGCAGGTCCTCGTCGCGGTGCTTGCCCACCACGGCGATAAAGCTCTCGTTATAGCGGTCCGAACCCGAGACGCTGCCCGCCTTGACGTCGCTGATCCACACCTGCTCTATACCCTTGTGGTCATGCTTGTTGCTGCTGTTGTATTGCTGACCGCTCATGCTCATGGTTCCGACCATGGACCCCAAGCCCTGAGCCCCGCTCTGTGCCGTGTTGCAGGCAAAGTCGCGGAACACATCGCCGCCCACGAGCACCTCGTCGACCACCAGCTGCTCGGACAGGCCGTCAAGGTTGGCAGTGGCAAGGGCAATAGGCGCCAAGGTGCACGGATAGCGCTTATCCTGAGCGCTATCCTTCCATGCGCTGTTGGGCACATGCATCAGCCCATAGGAGGCGAGGAGCCCGTCTCTGTATTCCTTGCAATCGGAAAGCTTGAACTCGCCAGACTCCGAGTCAAAATACGCGTAGCGGTACAGCGCGCCGTACAGCCCCTTGCTGCCGTCAGAAGCGCCGTAATCAAAAGCGCTGCGTTGCCAGTCATAGCCCGCAAGAATAAGGCCCGTGACGGTTTCACCCGTCTTCTTTCCTTCTTCATCGTAGGCGGCAAACGTGCCGAACGTCGCATTCGCAGCGACCATGGTCTTGCCGTTCGCGGAGAGGGAGATTGCGCCCGCGTCGCCCAGAGCATCGACATGGACGAGCGCACCCTTGGATGCATCCCACGAAAACAGCTCGCAATGCGTCGACTTATCAATATTCTTCTTGCCGTAGGGTGCCGAGACCACGATGGCGAGGTCATCGCAAAAATCGCGATCGAGGTCGCCGGCCGCTAGCGAAACGACAGGAGCTGACTGAAGCTGCGTCCAGGAGTCGTTCCCGCCCTTGTTGTGCGTGGTGTAGTCCGCGGCGTTACCGGCATCGATCTTGACGACGCTTTGCTTCCAGTTGCCGCCCTCCAAGTCATACATGTCGACTACAGCCTTGCGCACGCCGTTCTCGTCGACATAGCAGCCCGCGTAGACAAAAAGCTCGTCGACGCCGTCGCCATCGACATCGCCCGCCTCGACATCAAAGACGGCGTCGTGCTCTTGCAGGTAACCGGCATCCAGGTACTTAAAACGGCCTTCGTACATCATATTAGTGTTGACCGTCACCGGCAGGTGTGTGTCGAGAGTGCGCGTACGCCCGTTGCTAAACGAGTAGAGGACCAGCTCAACCTTTCCGGCGTATGACTTGCCGTCAATCGTCGTGGAGGAACTGTCGCCGTAGGCACGGAGCTCGGCAACGCGGCTCTTTTTGCCCGTGCTGGCGTCGCTGCAGAACTCAACACTCGTGGCGTGAATGCCCGAGAAACCGTTGTTGTCGTTGGCGAGTACTGTTGAGGACTCATTGTTGCTTAGGTACGACCAGGTGCCGCCACCGTAGTCGCTATGCTTGTAGAGATCGCTGTTCGTATCGAAGTTGTTGACGTTTTGCCAGAACTTTGCGGCGCCCCACACACTTCCATAGCCATCGGTGAGTTTGCTGCTGCCGCCAATGTCACCGCGCTCGACGTTCTCGAGCTTGTCGCGCAGAGTGTAGCGATTGCCATGGCTACCGTTAGCTGCCATATAGACCTCGCTGCGCGTGGCAAACGTCGTGGGGGTATCAGTGGAATAGGGGCCAACGGTATCGGCCGGAATGTCCTCGCTCGTGCCCAGACCCAGGGCTTGATAATCCTGCTCGGTCATATCGGTGATTGCGGGCGCGTCTGCCGCCTGGGCAACCTGGGGCGTGGCCGTGAAGCAGGCGACGGTCGCGGCGATCAACGCAGCAAGCGCCGCCGTCCCAACAAGCGGGATTTTCGACAGCCTACGGATACGGGGGTGTGGAACGTACATGAGGGACCTCGCTTTATTCGAGTGGAGTGGACTCATTTTTGCAAATGATACATCCGATGCCCGATATCACGTGTCTCATCTTCGCCAACGGCGTGTCTCATTTTTGAGAATCCGAGATGCCGCGGAAATCTTATCCCAGCTCAAAGGCCATTTCTGGGATGTATTTTCCGTCGAGTGCCTCATCGGGAAACTGCATCCCATTTCAAGCGTCGATTCTGGGACGCACTTTCCCCTTAGACCCTCAACCGGAAACCGCATCCCACTTTGAGCGCAAATTCCGGGATGCATTTTCCGCTTGAGCCTCATTGGGAAACGGCGTCCCACTTTGAGGGCTGATTGTGGGATGCATTTTCCGGTTTTACTCTCATTGGGGTAGCGCGCACAGTCGTGGTGTAAGAAGCAAGGGAGGGCCATCGCCTAGAATCGTCAGTGCCTAGATATTCGACGAAAGGAAAGAC
>CABSMQ010000022.1:0-30775 GCA_902478965.1 uncultured Collinsella sp.
TGTATAAGAGACAGGTGCCGACCACGTGGCCGCCACCGACGATTACGCTGCCGTTCCGCGCGAGATGCAAGACGTCGCCGCCGAGTTTGGCAAGGCACGCCTGTGCGAGGTCGATGTTGCCGATTTTGACGCCAAGCTCCCCGAGCTGCGTGCCAAACTGGGCGACCGTGCCTGCCTGCGCGCCGTTCACTACTGGTACGAGAATGGCCTGGTCGATAAGCGCTGGGCGGCCCTGAACGCCGGCGACATCGATCAATTCCTGGTCCTGACGCGCGAGTCCGGCGCCAGCTCTGCCATGTACCTGCAGAATGTTGTTGCCAAGCTGGGCTCCGAGCAGCCTTCCATGTATGCCCTGGCGCTGGCCGAGCACGTGCTCGACGGCCGCGGCGCCGTTCGTATCCACGGTGGCGGCTTTGGTGGCACCATCCAGGCCTTCGTGCCGCTCGATTTGGTCGACACCTTCATTGCCAAGATGAACGGCTGGCTGGGCGAGGGTTCTGCCCGCCACTACGCTATCTCTGACAAGGGGACTTACGCGGCATGGCTGTAATGACTGACGTGCGCGAGGCCGCGCAGAACCTGATCGAGTACGCTATCCACCGATCGATGATCGGCCAGGACGATCGCATCTGGGCATACAACACCATTTTGGAGTGCATCGGCGCCACGGGCCCCGCGCTCGACATGACCTGGGCGCTCCAGGTTGAGAAACTCTCGCTCTTGCACCCCGATACCCTACCCAACTTTGACCTTGAAGGCACGCTCGCCGCGCTTGCCGAGGCCGCCGTTGCCAACGGTGCTGCCGAGGAAACGGCGTCGGGCCGCGACCGCATCGCCATGCGCATCATGGGCGCGCTCATGCCGAGGCCTTCGGTTGTAAACGAGGAGTTCAACGGCCGCACGGGCGTCAACGAGCCCCGCGCCGCGACCGATTGGTTCTACGGCCTGTGCTGCGACGCCGGCTACGTGCGCCGTGCCGCTATCGCGCGCAACATTAAATGGAGCAGCCCCACCAACTGGGGCGATCTTGAGATCACCATCAACCTGTCCAAGCCCGAGAAGGACCCGCGCGACATTGCCGCAGCCGGTGCTGCCAAGAACACGGGCGAGAAGTATCCCGCCTGCCAGCTCTGTATCGAAAACGAGGGCTATCCCGGACGTTCCGCCGCAGCCGACGGTGGCGCTCACCCCGCTCGCCAGAACCTGCGCGTTATTCCTATTGAGCTCGACGGCGAGCGCTGGGGCTTCCAGTACAGCCCGTACGCGTACTTTAACGAGCATTGCATTGCCATGAGCTCGGAGCATCGTCCAATGCACGTCGACCGTAAGGGCCTCTCCTGCCTGCTCGATTTTGTGGACCTGTTCCCGCACTACTTTATCGGCTCCAACGCCGACCTGCCCATCGTGGGCGGCTCGATCTTGTCGCACGACCACTTCCAGGGCGGCGCGCACGAGTTCCCCATGATGCACACAGCCGAGGTCTCGCAGTTTAGCGTGCCCGGCTTTGACCGGGTTACCGGCTCTGTGCTGCAGTGGCCGCTTTCGGTACTGCGCCTGCGCTCGCACGACCGCGGCGAGCTGCTCGATGCCGCCGAGAAGATTATCCTCGCCTGGCGCGAGTGGACCGATGAATCGGTTGGCGTCATCGCGCACACGGCCGACGGCGTGGCACACAACACCGTGACGCCCGTCATCCGCCGCGTCGACTCCCGCGGCAATGCCGGCGGCGAAATCTACGAGGCCTACCTGGCGCTTCGCTGCAACATCACGACCGACGAGCATCCGCTGGGCGTTTTCCACCCGCATGCCGAATACCACCACATTAAGAAGGAGAACATTGGCCTGATCGAGGTCATGGGCCTGGCCATTTTACCGCCGCGTTTGGTTCCCGAGCTTGGCGCTGTTCGCGAGCACCTGCTGGCAGCCAAGGCTGACGCAAGCTACGATCTTGCCGCCGCACTCGAGGGCGACGACCTTTGCCGCAGCCACACCGCGTGGGCCCTGGACGTCTACGCCCGTCGTGCCGATGAGCTTACGGCCGATAACGCCATCGACATCCTGCACGAGGAAGTCGGCGTGGTGTTTGGCCACGTGCTCGACAACGCCGGCGTCTTTAAATGGGACGAGGCCGGCCGCGCCGCTCAACAGCGCTTCATCGACTCGTTGTAGCACGCGAGCTCGAACGCACGCACTTAACAAATAGCGCCTACACGACCACGGCGCCCGCCGGCAACATCGCCGGCGGGCGCCGTTTTGTTGGTGTAAGGGTAGCTCGACGGAAGCAATGACTACTTGCGACCGAGGCAACGCCGATGTCTTGGCAATGCCAGCGAGCGGGTCGCATTTGAGACAAGGTGACGTGAAACGAAAGGGCGCTGACCTTCTGGTCGCGCCCTTGAAGTTGAACGTCAGATTGTCCAAATGCGGCCCGCGCAGCGTCGAGCAGTTACGGCGTTTGGTAAAACGCCGTAACTCAACGCCGTAACTCTACAGCTCCGTTACTTCAACGCTGTTGTAGACCTCGTCCCAGCGGTCCATGACCAGGTGGCCGGTCTTGGGATCCATGGCGTTGAGCTTGCCGCAGGCATTGGCAGTCTTGAGCACCGTGACGTCGTCGGCACCAGCCGCAATGGCATGCGCAAAGCCGGCAATGGTCGAGTCACCGGAACCCGTCGCGTTCACAGCCTCAATCGCGGGAGTCTTGGCGCGGAACGCGCGGCCCTCATGGAAGCCTACCGAACCGGCGGCGCCCATCGAAACGACAACCCAGGGAATACCGGCAAAGCGGCCATCGGCGGCAAGCGCCTCGCGCAGGGCATCGACATCATCGGTCGTAAAGGACGTACCCAGCAGGCCGTTAATCTCGGTCAGGTTGGGCTTTACGAGCTCGGGCCTAACGTCGGACTCCAGCGCGGCCTCCAGCGATGCACCCGAGGTGTCGAGCAGCACCTTGGCGCCCGCCTCTTCGGCGATCTTGACGAGCTCGGCATAGTAGCCGGCATCGACGCCACGCGGCAGCGAGCCCGATAGCGTCACGACGTCAGCCTTTGCAGCGAGCTCGGTGAACTTGGCCGTAAAGGCCTCCAGCTCTGCCGGGGCGATCTGCGGGCCGCTCTCCAGCAGCTCGGTCTGATTACCCTCGTGCAGAATATTCAGGCAAATGCGTGTCTCACCGGCGATGGGCACAAAGTCGTTCTTGACGCCGTCGGCATCCATGAGCTCGGCCATATAGGCACCCATGTGGCCGCCGAGCAGACCGGTCGCGAGCACATCGTCGCCCAACTGCAGCAGCACGCGGCTCACGTTGAGGCCCTTGCCGCCAGCGGTCTTTTCGGGCGTCACACGGTTAACATCGTCGATGATCAGCTTGTCGAGCTTATAGCGCGTATCGATCGACGGGTTCATGGTTACGGTCAAAATCATGTTGGACTCCTGTTCCGGGGCGGCATGACCCACCCCAAACATACGATAGCTCGTTAAAGAATCTCGATCTCAAAGCCACGGGTGACGGTCTCCCCCGGCTTGGCCACCAGACAGCCGCGCTTGTGCTCCAGGATATCGTCCTCGTCGGAGCAGGTGGACAGGCCGCCCCACGGTTCCACGGCCACAAAGTCGCCCTCGGGCTTGCTCCACACAATCAGGTATGGCATATCGGGGAACGTCAGGCGCACGCCCTTGTCCTCGGTTTTCTTGGTCAGCGTAACCACGCGGCTCTCGAGCACGTCAAAGATGGTCTCCGCGAAGTCAAAGAGTTCGTGGGTAAGCGGCAGGTCATGGCCAACCATCGGGTTTTTGCTGCGATGCTCGACATCAATCAGGCCCGTCGAGGGAACGGCGGTGCAGAGCTCTGCCGCCTCACGCTGCTCAAATCGAAGCTCATAATCGTCATAGGACTCACCCTCGTCGAGCGGGCACTTAAAGCCGGGGTGGCCGCCCACAAAGAACGGCATGTCCTCGGTGCCCTCATTGGTCACCTCGTACGACACGGCCACCTTTTCCGAGTCGATCGTGTAACGAGCAACGATCTTAAACGGATACGGGTACTGCTCGAGCAACTCGGCATGGTCGGCAGAGCTTAAGCTCAGCGCAACCATGTTGTCGCTCTGTTCCTCGAGCTTCCACTCCTGCTTGCGCGCAAAGCCGTGGCGGGCGAGCTTTACCTCGCGGCCGCCCATGGTCATTGCGTGACCATCTCGAAGGCCACCGCAGATCGGGAAGCAAATAGGTGCCTGGCCCGACCAGACCGAAGGATCGCCCTGCCACAGGTACTCGCGACCGTTGGCTTTAATCGAAGTGAACGATCCGCCAGCCGTGCTCAGTGCCACGCGGATAGAACCGTTATCAAGAACAAACTCCATAGGAGCCTTCCCTTTCTTACGACAGCCCGCCAAGTCAATAGGGCTGATAGAAAACCGGCCCGCGCCCCCTCACAGAAACGCGAGCCGTCAACGGACTAGTTAATTACGCCGGATACCCGCTAATCATGGTATTCGCCGCGGTCCCACTTCTCGAGGAACTCGTCAAAGAAGTGCGGGTCAGCCTGAGCCTCGGCGTCGGCCTTGTTGCAGGCATCGATCTTGGCGATCAGAGCATCGTGCTCGGGGGTCTTCTCGTAGGGCTCCTCCAGGAAGGCAAGCATGATATCGGCCATCAGGAACTCGCCGGTGATCTTGCCGCCAAAGCCCACGATGTTGGCGTTGAGCTCACGACGGGCATACAGGGCAGAGGTCATGTCGCGGACCAGGGCGCAGCGGGCGCCGGGAACCTTGTTGACGGCGTTGGTGATGCCAATGCCGGTGCCGCACAGGGCCACGCCAAAGTCGGCCTTGCCGCTGGCAACAGCCTCGCCCACGGCCTTACCGTAGATGGGATAGTGCGTACGGGTGTGGCTGTAGGTGCCGCAGTCGAGCACCTTGTAGCCAGCCTGCTCCAGGCGGTCGGCCAGATAGATCTTCTCGTCCGTAACGATATGGTCGCAACCGATTGCGATGGTCTTCTTCATCAGAACGTCCTTTCGTCTGAATTCACAAGTTGAGGTAGAAGTTCGAGTTCTCGGTGGCTCTCGTTAGGCCATCTTGTTGAGCATGTCGACACGGATCTGGTGACGGCCGCCGGCGTACTGGGCGCGCAGGAACTCGCGGGCGATCTTCTTGGCGACCTCGGTGCCCACAACGCCCGGGCCCATGGTGACCATGCGCGAGCCGTTGTGCTCGCGGGTCATGTAGGCGGAACGCTCGTCGGAAATGTTGGCGACGACCATGCCCTTAATCTTGACGGCGGCCATATAGGAGCCGACGCCGTACTTATCGAATGCGAAGCCCTGGGAATCCTTGTGCTCCAGCAGGTCCTTGGCAACGGCGGTCGCGGAATCGACAAAGTCCGCGGTAGGGGTCTCGGAATAGTCGACGACCTCGTGACCGTCGGCGATGAGCATCTCCTTGATGGACTCCTTCATCGACATACCGTCGGCATCGGAAGCGATTACAACCCTCATGACATCCTCCTTGAGAGATACGCAGGTGCGTAGTTTCTGTTTGGAAGTGTTGAATCGCGTTCAGGTCCGGGCATCTGAATGTGCGGTTCTTCACTGTTCGTGTTTATTTGAACACATTCGAACATTAACTGCAACAACTATTTGTTTATCTTTGTTCTTTTTTGAACAAATACCATTCACGGGCGATTGCTGACCGTTTGGGCCCGGCGCGGACGTAGCGACCATGTGTTCAACAAACAAAAGGGCGGCCGAGAACGTGCCTCGGCCGCCCTTCGGCGGTATTCCCCGGTATATACAGCTGTTTTAGCTACTCGGACTGCCCGCCCTTCTTGGTATGCTTAGACGGGGTACTCAGAAAGCGGCCCGTCAAATAGTTCGCGGGACCGGAGATATCAATCCCCAGTAGCACGTGCCCCAGCCACAAAAACGCCGCGAGCACCAGCAGTGGAATCACGCACGAGGTCACGATCATCACGATGACACCTTCGATCAGATCGGTCACCTGCTGCACAATTTCATCGGTCATCTGCTTGGCACCACTGGTCACCGATGTGACGAGACCCGAGGCGCCGTCGGCAAGCTGCTCAAGCACATTCTTGGACTCTGTGGACTCGGTCTTTTTCTTGCTTGCTTTGGAACTGTCGCTATCTGCCGCACCCGCTGCGTCGGCCGCCTTTTGCTCGGCCGCTTCGATGCTCACTCGATACGTTTCGTCGACCTTTTGCGACACCCATACGCTTGCAGGCACCAAGGCCATTCCGATCATGGCGACCACCAGCACGCGCGTCGCCACACGGCGCAGGACGACGCTCGTGCTCCAGCGCCCGTGAATGCCGAGCGACACCGCAAAGAGCACCAGCGCAAACGGAATCAGGATACCCAGACCAACCGACCACAAAATGGTCAGCAGATATTTCTCGAGGTAAAGCACGGCAAGCACGATACCAAGGTTACCCGAAAGCTGTGCGAGCTGCTCGGCAACTGGCGTTCCTGTATCGCCCGGCAGCGCAGTGACACCCGCAGATAGGGCGACGCACGAGGTCGTGAGCGCCAAAACATTGCCCTTCTTTTGATCGATGACCTCGATGGTGGAGTCCCAAGTCTTGGTATCGGCGAAATGCGGACGAGCCACAAAGCCCGACAGCAGCGCCAGTACCACGAGCGCAACGATAAAGCCAATCTGTAGCTTTTTGTTTGCGCACACGACATCGGACAGGCTGGGCTGCAGCTCGGTTACCGTCGTGTGCTCGGTTATCTGGACAGGACGCCCATGAGCCATCTCGTTCGCGTCTCTTTTTTGTATTGACCCGTTATCCGGCATTTGGATACCTCCTCAGTCCGGCGTTTAATGCGAAAGGAAGTATACCCACCGAGCAAAAATCGAACGGGAGGACGAACGGAGCGCACCAAGACTGTCCCCAACGACTAGTCGTTTAAGAACGTCCCCAATGACTATCTCGGGATAAGTTGCGGTGGAATAGGGATTGTTTTGTGCCCACCGGCCCCTATTCAGTCCCTATTTCACCGCAACTTGGAGGAGAACAGAAAAGCCCTGCCGCGGGTAGCGGCAGAGCTTTTGGAAGGGGACTTGGTTGTAAGGACTCGTTAGGCGAGCTTGGCCTCGAGCGCAGCGATGCGCTTGTAGGCGTCGATGGTAAAGCGGGTCTGCTTCTCCAGAATCATGGTGGTCATGAGAGTGTCCTGAGCGTGAGCCATGATGAAGGTCATCTCCATCTCGCCACCGCCGGCCTCCTGCGAAAGCAGCTTGGTCTGCGTGTCGTGGGCACCGATGAGCGCATCGCTGGCATCCTTGTGCAGCTGCTCGGCCTTCTCAAAGTCACCCTCGCGAGCAGCATCGAGCGCTGCAAGCAGATCGGTCTGGGCGTCACCTGCGTATGCGACGATCTCGAATCCAACCATCGAGATTTCTTCTTTGGTTGCCATATTGCGTTCCTTTCACATATGAACCAATGGAGAGCATCGCGTCCGGGCATACGCGCTGCGTTCTGTATGGCAGAAACAATAACATTCAAACAAAAAAGAACAGCGCAAAACGTAATTTCGAGCTATGAACGGTCACTTTTCGCCCGTGAACGGTTTTTAAACCAATCTGAACAATATCGAACACAATTAGCGGCAACCCAAACAGGGCCGCACCCTAACGCAAATCGCGCACCGTATCGCCCTCTACGAGCACACCGGGAATCAGCATGTGCTCCACGCCAGACGCACCCCCATCGGCGCCGGCAATCTTGTCGACCGCCCACATGCCGACGCGCTTGTTGTCAAAGCGCACCGTGGTCAGGCGACGGTCGGGCACGATATCGCCCAGACTATCGTCAACACCCACCACGCTCACGTCCTGGGGCACGCACTTCCCGCGCGACTCGAGCCCACGGATACAGCCATATGCCATGGCATCGTTGGAGGCATAAATGGCCGTGCAGGTCGGATCATCCGCAAGCACCTGGCCGGCAGCATATCCGCTCTGTGCCGTCCAATCCCCACGGACGAGTCGCGGCGGTTCAATACCATGCGCGCGCAATGTCTCGCGCCAGCCCTCCTCGCGCCGCATGCCCGAAAGCGAGCGCTCGGGGCATGAGATAAAGTGCACAGTCTTGTGCCCCCGCCCCAGCAAGTACTCGACAACTTGACGCGAGCAATCGAACTGGTCGTTATCGACCGTTGAACAGAGCGGGTGCTCCAGCATGGTAACGAGCACCGTCTGCATACCGGGCAGCGGCTCGAAGGTTCCAAAGTCCGCCGGCATGCGATTCATGATCACGACCATGCCATCCACCGGCAGTGCGCTCATGCGCGACGATGCGCTCTCGAGGGTATACGGATGCCCATCTACTTTCGTGAGGGTAATGGCGTATCCGTGCTTATCGGCGGCGGCAGCAAAGCCCTCCATACGGTCGAGGTTGCCTGTACCGGTAATGTTGAACATGGCGACGCCGACGGTCTTAAACTTGCCACGGCGCAGCGATCGACCGGCAAAATTGGGGCGATACCCCAGCTCGCGCATGGCGGCACGCACGCGTTCCTTGGTCTCGGGGCGCACGCTGGGCGAATCGTGCACGGTGCGCGAGACCGTCTGCTCCGAGACGCCCGCGAGGCGCGCTACGTCTTTGACGGATACCGATTTTTTAACAGCGGCCATAGGTCGATCTTTCTATGTCAACGATGCCATTGGTGGCACCCTACGCAGTCAAATGAAACGTCTTCAAGTATATCTAACGCCGCCTCTGCAATACGCTTACCACCCAAAACCTACCGTTCACCGACATTTCTGCTTCCCCGAACGGCTTTTGTCGCCCAAATGTTAACGTTGCCATTGCGCAAACACAGAGCCACCGGGCGGCTCAAACGTTTACGCGTAAGGAATCGACGGTTCGCAGGCACAGGAACCACCGGTTCGCTTCTTTTTATGTGTCACAAAATGGCAACGTCAACATTTTGGCAACCGAAAGTCAAAAGCCACCATCGTTGCTAACCCACCGACTCTTAGGAGCATTGCATGGAGCAACTCATCGCCATCATCGAAAAGGGCCAGCCCTTTTTCAACGCGATCGCCCGCAACAAGTACCTCAAGGCGATCCGCGACGGCTTTATCTCCGTCATCCCCATCATCATCTTCTCGTCCATCTTCTGCCTGGTAGCCTCGGTCCCCAACATCTGGGGTTTCTACTGGCCCGATGACATCAACAACGCCCTGTGGAAGTGCTACAACTACTCCATGGGCATCCTGGCCATCGCCTGCGCCGCCACCACGGCCAAGCACTTCGCCGACGCTCAAAACCGCGATCTGCCCAAGAACAACCAGATCAACTTCATCTCGTGCATGTGCGCGGCCATCATCGGCTTCTTGCTCCTTTCGAGCGACACGATCGCCACGGACGCCGCCAGCGGTTTCAACACCACCTACCTTGGTTCCAAGGGCCTGCTGACTGCCTTCATCGCTGCGTTTGTGACCGGCATCATCTACAAGTTCTTCATTAAGCGCAACATCACCGTCAAGATGCCCGAGCAGGTTCCGCCCAACATCTCGCAGACCTTCAAGGACATCATCCCCTTCTCCGTCTGCATCACCGTCTTTTGGGTTTTTGACATCGTCTTCCGCGCTGCTTTTGGCTTCTGCTTTGCCCAGGGCGTCATCCAGGTGTTCCAGCCCCTGTTCACCGCTGCCGATGGCTACATCGGCCTCGCTGTGATCTACGGCGCCATGAGCCTGTTCTGGTTCGTGGGCGTCCACGGCCCCTCGATCGTCGAGCCCGCCATCGCCGCCGCGCTCGTTGCCAACATGACCGACAACCTGGCTGCGTTCCAGGCCGGCCAGCACGCTTCCGCTGTCCTGACCCAGGGTGCCCAGTACTTCGTCGTCTGCATGGGCGGCACCGGCGCCACGCTCGTCCTGGTCTTTATGTTCTGCTTCCTGGCCAAGTCCCAGGAGATGCGCGCCGTCGGTAAGGCCGCCATCGTCCCGGTCTGCTTTGCCGTCAACGAGCCGCTGCTGTTCGCCGCACCCATCGTGCTCAACCCCGTCTTCTTTGTCCCGTTTGTCTTTGCCCCGATCGCCAACATCTGGATCCTCAAGATCTTTATCGACTTCTTGGGCATGAACGGCTTTATGTACACCCTGCCTTGGACCGTCCCCGGCCCCATCGGCACCATCATGGGCCTGGGCTTCCAGCCGCTCGCCTTTGTGATGCTCGCCATCATCCTGGTCGTCGACTTTGCCCTGTACTATCCGTTCTTCCGTGCCTATGACGCCCAGAAGTGCGCCGAGGAGGCCGAGATCTCCCAGGAGGAGCTCGCCGCCAAGAACGCCGAGAAGGCCGCTAAGCTCAACGATGCTTTCCAGGGCAAGGCTGACGCCAAGAGCGTTGCCGCCGGCGCTGCTGCCGAGTCCGTGAAGGCCGATGCCCCCGCCGCTTCTGCAGCATCCGCTGCCGAGGCAACGACCGCCAGCGACCTTAACGGCAAGCGCGTGCTCGTGCTCTGCCAGGGCGGCGGCACCTCGGGCCTCCTCGCCAACGCGCTGGCCAAGGCTGCCAAGGAGCGCGGCATTAACCTCGAGACCGCTGCCGAGGCCTATGGCAACCACGTTGACATGCTCCCCGACTTTGACCTGGTCGTCCTGGCCCCGCAGGCTGCCAGCTACCTAGCCGACCTGCAGAAGGACTGCGAGCGCGTGGGCAACAAGTGCGTCGCCTGCCGCGGTAAGCAGTACATCGAGCTCTCCCAGAACGGCGATAAGTCTCTCGCCTTCGTGAGTGAACAGCTTTCGAAGTAAGTAACGCTTAGGGCCAGCCGACCATCCACAGCCGGCTGGCCCTTCGATTTAGACGATTGGATCATCATGTCCGTTAACCCTGCTAGTGTCACCAACCCGCCCGCGCAGTTTCCCGAGGGCTTTGTCTTTGGCGGTGCTACCGCTGCCTACCAGGTAGAGGGTGAGACCCGCACTCACGGTAAGGGCAAGGTTGCCTGGGACGACTTCCTGGAGGCCCAGGGCCGTTTCTCTCCCGATCCCGCTTCGGACTTCTACAACCAATACCCCGTCGATTTGGAGCTGTGCGAGGAGTTTGGCATCAACGGCATTCGCCTCTCCATCGCCTGGAGCCGCATCTTCCCCAACGGTACCGGCGAAATCAACCCCGAGGGTGTCCAGTTCTATCACGATCTCTTCGCCGAGTGCCATAAGCACCACGTTGAGCCGTTTGTCACGCTGCATCACTTCGATACGCCGCTTCCCCTCTTTGAGAAGGGCGACTTCCTCAACCGCGAGACCATCGACGCCTTTGTGGACTTTGCCACCTTCTGCTTTAAGGAGTACGCCGACCAGGTGACCTACTGGTTCACCTTTAACGAGATCTGGGCCGACGCCTCCAACACCTACATCGAGGGCACCTTCCCCGGTGGCGTCAAGGCGCATCTGGCCGAGGCCTTCCAGTGCGAGCACAACATGATGCTCGCCCACGCCAAGGCAGTACTGGCCTTCCACAACGGCGGTTTTAAGGGCAAGATCGGCGTCATTCAGTCGCTGGAGTTTAAGTATCCGCTCAACGAGAACGACCCCGCCGACATCAAAGCCGCCAACAACGAGCACGTGCTGCAAAACCAGTTCTTGCTCGACGCCACCTTCCGCGGCGACTACGCGCCCGACACCCTCGAGTGCGCCAACCGCCTGGCTGCCGTCTCGGGCGGCACCATCGAGATCCTGGACGAGGATCTGGGAATCATGCGCGAGGCAGCGCTCTACAACGACTACCTGGGCGTTAACAACTACCAGTGCCGTTTCTTGAAGGCTTACGATGGCGAGAACGACCTGCACCACAACGGTACGGGCGAGAAGGGCACCGGCCGCTGGCGCGTCAAGGGCATTGGCGAGCACGTGAACAAGCCCGGCATCCCCACCACTGACTGGGACTGGATTATCTATCCCGAGGGTCTGTTCGATCTGCTCGTCTACATTAAGCAGCGCTACCCCAACTACAAGCAGATCTTCATCACCGAAAACGGCATGGGCTACAAGGACCCCTACAAGGACGGTTTTGTGGACGACCAGCCGCGCATCGACTACATCGAGCAGCACCTGCGCTGGTTGCTCAAGGCCATGGAGGTGGGCGTCAACGTGGGCGGCTACTTCCTGTGGAGCCTGCAGGATCAGTTCTCCTGGACCAATGGCTACAACAAGCGTTACGGCTTCTTCTACGTTGACTTTGAAACCCAGAAGCGCACGCCCAAGGCAAGCGCATACTGGTATAAGCACGTGGCGCAAACCCGTCGTCTGGACTAGCGGCTGGCGGGGTCGCCTGCCCACATAACCTGTCCCCATTTCTCAGCCGGGGGCGGCACGTCACACGGCGCGCCGCCCCCGGCCTTTTTGGGCGGTTCGGGGTCCGTTTGTCTCAATCTGTAACATCTAGCCGAGTTTTTGGGTCCTAGCTGTTACAGATTGAGACGAACAGGATTGCTCTTTCCGAAGAATCTAAATCTGTAACACGTAGCCCGCTTTTGACCGTCTACCTGTTACAAATCGAGACAGACGGAGTAGGACCTAACCCCGTATGTCCCTAACAGTCGAGCGTTCGACCAGCGTGCTCGGCACATGAATCGCCTCGATAGACGAGCTCTCTCCAATCGCCGCCTCAAACGCAAGCTTACCGACACCGCGCAAATCTAATCGCAGCGTCGTCAGCCGATTGTGAGGAACAAGTCCCTCGAGTGCGTCGTCGATACCAACCACGCTCACGTCGTCGGGCACGGACAGGCCCGCGTTCTCGAGCGCGGCGATAACGCCCAGCGCCATCTGGTCATTTGCCGCAAGCACGGCAGTCGGCGTCTGCGACCCGCCGGCAAGCACCTCGGCCGCAATCCGCTCGCCCATGGCGTACCCACTGTCCGCACTCCAATCGCCACGCAGCATCGGAGCGGCATCGACATGAGCACGACCCAGCGTATCGCGCCAACCGGCCTCACGAAAACGCGAGGAAATCGAGTTTTCCGGACCCGCCACAAACCGCATATTCGAGTGACCATGTTCCAGCAGATAATTGGTCAACAGCTCGCACGAACCATACTGGTCGGAGTCGATCGTCGTGCAGCGCGGATGCGCATACATGGACAGGATGACCGTTCGCACTCCCGGCTGGGGAACAAACTCCTCAAAATCGGGAGCCATGCGGTTCATGTTGAGAATCATGCCGTCGACGGGTCGCTCGACCATGCGGCGCGAGGCATCGGCAAGTGCATAGGGCTTGTCGCCGCCCATCTCGATCATAGTGACGGCAAAATCATGCTCGCGCGCCGCTTGCATGATACCCTCGAGCGTCGCCAGGTTACCGACACGTGTGATGTTGTACATGCACAGGCCAATAGAACGATACGACCCGCCGCGCAACGCCGCTCCAGCAAAATTGGGACGAAAGCCCAGCTCTTCCATGGCGGCCATCACACGCTTGCGCGTCTTTTCCGTCACGTTGGGCATACCGTTGACCACGCGAGACACAGTCTGGCGGCTCACGCCAGCGAGCGCCGCAACCTCTGCCGCGCTCGCCGAACGACCATTCCTTGTCTGCTGATCCATGCCTTCCACGCTAACCTGCTTCCCAACTATTCCCCGCGCCCATGGCGCATCGTACATACATTGATAACGTGCTCATGATACCCGAGCCATATACCACAACATGAAAACTTCTGTCAATCAAAACCGCTTACCGAACAAATACAACCGTTCGCAGCTGTTTGAAGTTGTTTTGTTTCTATACATCCCAGCCGGATGTTAACGTGCTCATTGTCAAATGCTCACGTGCTCATTTTGGTTCTAATCATTTTAAGATAGTGTTTATCGGGCTTTTTCACCGCTGAACGCTAACCAGGGAGCCTCCTGAGCGCAAACGCACAATATCGAACAGCGAGACGAGAGGATGTATGCATATGTCTTTGATAAACCGCGTACAGCAGCTGCCGAAGGGCTTTGTTTGGGGCGCCGCAACCGCCGCGTACCAAACGGAAGGTTCCACGAAGGTGGCAGGCAAGGGTAAGACCATGTGGGACGATTACCTTGTCGCCCAGGGTCGCTTTTTGCCCGACCCGGCCAGTGATTTCTACAACCGCTACGAGGAGGATATCCGCCTTTCTGCCGAGCATGGACTCAACGCCATTCGTGTGTCCATCGCCTGGACCCGCATCTTCCCCAACGGCGACGATGCCGAACCCCTCGCCGAGGGCGTTAAGCACTACCACGAGCTGTTCGCCTGCTGCAAAAAGTATGGCGTCGAGCCCTATGTGTCCCTGCATCACTTTGACTCCCCCGCCGCCCTGTTCAACCAGGGCGACTGGCTCAACCGCAAGACCGTCGACGCCTATGTGCGCTATGCCGAGTTCTGCTTCCGCGAGTTCCGCGAGGTCAAGAATTGGTTCACCATCAACGAGCTCATCAGCCTCTCGCACTCCCAATACATCCAAGGCAACTTCCCGCCCAACCATCACTTTGATGTGACGAGCGGCATCCAGAGCCAGCACAACGAGCTCGTTGCCCACGCCCGCGCCGTCAACCTGTATAAGGATCTTGACGAGACCGAGCACCTGGGCGGACGCATTGGCATGGTCAACGTCCTGACGCCGGCATATCCTGCCACCGACTCGCCCGCCGACCAGCACGCCGCCGACCTGTACAACGCCTTCTACACCGACTTCATCATGGACGGCGCCTTCCTGGGTCACTACTCCGCGCGCACCCTCTCACTCATCAACGAGATTCTGCGTGCCAACAACGCCACACTTACGGTTGAGGACAGCGACATGGAGGAGCTCGCCAAGGCGGCGCCCCGCAACGATATGTTCGGCCTCAACTACTATCAGTCGGCGTTTATCGCCGCCTACGATGGCGAGTCAACCAACAGCTTTAACGGCACCGGAGACAAGGGCACCTCGTGCTTTAAGTTTAAGGGCGTCGGGCAGCAGGTCGATATGCCGGGTATCCCCACCACCGACTGGGATTGGCTCATCTACCCGCAAGGCCTCTACGACACGCTCAAGCACATCAGCGCCACCTATCCCAACCTCCCCGTCATCTATATCACCGAAAACGGCCTGGGCCACAAGGACCCCGAGCCCGACGCAAACGGCATCGTCGCCGATCCCGAGCGCATCGACTTTGTCGACCAGCACATGGAGAAGGTGCTCCAGGCGCGCGCCGAGGGCGTCGACGTCCAGGGCTACTTTATCTGGAGTCTGCAGGACCAGTTCTCGTGGGCCAATGGCTATAACAAGCGCTACGGCCTGTTCTACATCGACTTCGACACGCAAAAACGCTACATCAAGCAGTCGGCACTCTGGTACAAGGAGCTCGCCGACACTATGGCGGACGCGCAGTAGCGCATCGCCTCGCTTTCCCCCGAGAAGGGAGCGGCCCTATGCGATACAAACCCAGCCGCTCCCCTCTCTCCCCCTGGGACCGACCCCGCCTGCACCCGGGCTTTTAGCAAGCGGGAGACCATATAGGTTTTCAACGTCCATGCCATTAAGATTTCATGCAAAGAGGAGCGTGAACTATGGAATCGATCGTTAAGTTCTTGGAGAAAGGTCAGCCGTACTTCGACAAGGTCTCTAAGAACATCTACCTTCAGGCCATTAAAGACGGCTTTTTGGCAGCAATGCCCATCATCCTGTCTTCTTCTGTCTTCCTGCTTATTTCGACCCTGCCGGGCGTTGTCGCCACGGTCGGCGGCTTTACGCTGCCCGACTGGTGGAACGTCGACGTCGTGAACTTCTGCAACAAGGTTTACAACTTCACGATGGGCGTCGTGGGCATCATGGTCGCCGGCACCACCGCAAGCGCGCTGACCGGCTCCAAGAACCGCCGCATGCCTGCCGGCAAGGCCATCAACGCCACGAGCACCATGGTCGCCGCCATGTGCGCTATGCTCATCTTGGCCGTTACCCAGACGAGTGCCAAGATCGACGGCGCCGATGTCTCGGTGTTCTTTACCGACAACATGGGCACCAAGGGCCTGCTGAGCTCCTTTGTCGCCGCATTTGCCACGGTCAACATCTATGCCTTCTGCATTAAGCGAGACATCACCATCAAGCTGCCCAAAGAAGTCCCCGGCGCCATCGCCCAGAACTTCCGCGACATCTTCGCCTTCAGCTTCTCCATCCTGTTTGTCGCCGTCATCGACGTTATCTGCCGCACCTGCTTGGCCGTCCCGTTTGCCAACGTCATCTCCACGCTGGTGAGCCCGCTGTTCGCCGCTGCCGATTCCTACGCCGGCCTCGCCCTCATCTGGTTCATGATCCCGCTGTTCTGGTTCATGGGCATCCACGGCCCCTCGGTCGTTAAGCCTGCCCTCAACGCCGCGCTGTTTGGCAACATCACCACCAACCTCGCCACGCTGCAGGCCGGCGGTCACCCCGCCCTCGCCCTGACCGAAAACTTCGGTAACTACATCGGCGAACTCGGCGGCACCGGCGCCACGTTCATTGTCCCGATCATCTTCCTGCTCTTTATGCGCTCCAAGCAGCTCAAGGCCGTCGGCAAAGCCTCTGTCGTGCCCGTGATGTTCGCCGTCAACGAGCCGCTGCTGTTCGCCGCGCCCATCATCCTCAACCCGTACTTCCTGATCCCGTTCCTGTTTGCCCCCGTGGCCAACGTCCTCATTGGTAAGTTCTTCATCGACTTTTTGGGCATGAACGGCTTTATCTATGCCATGCCGTGGGCACTCCCCGGACCGATCGGCACCTTCATCGACACCAACTTCCAGCCGATCTCTCTGGTCCTGGTTGTCGTCCTGCTGGTCGTTGACTTCTTGATCTACTACCCGTTCTGCAAGGCCTACGACAACGTCCTGTGCAAGCAGGAGGCCGAGACCCTGGCCGAAGAAGAGGCCGAGGAGACCAAGGCCGTCAAGACCGCTGCCGCCCCCGCCGTTGAGGCTCCTGTTGTCGAGACCGCTTCTGCCACTGAGGCCTCCGCAGCTCCGTCCGCCCTTAAGGGCAAGGATCTGAGGGTTCTGGTTCTGTGCGCTGGCGCCGGCACCTCTGCACTGCTCGCCAACGCGCTTAAGGAAGGCGCCGACGAGCTGGGCATCGACATTACCGCCAACGCCGGTGCCTACGGCAGCCACTACGCCATCATGGACCAGTACAACGTCATCGTCCTGGCTCCGCAGGTTCGCACCTATTACAACGAGATGAAGGCCGACACCGACCGCCTGGGCATCACGCTGCTGTCGCCCAAGGGCAAACAGTACATCGACCTCACTAAGGATCCCAAGGGTGCCGTCGCCTGGATCGAGGAAAACCTCGAGGCATAAGACGCTGACACCACCTGCCGCTTGCAGACAATAAATGGCCCGTGCATCGATGTGTGATGCGCGGGCCATTTTGTTTAGACCGCACCCGTCCTCCTGTTCATCTCAATCTGTAACATCTAGCCGAGTTTTTCGGTCCTAGCTGCTACAGATCGAGGTGAACGCACAGGCCAAGCCGAAAATCTCAATCTGTAACATGTAGACCGCTTTTGACCGCTTAGATGTTACAGATCGAGACAAACAGATGGGTCAATCCAATCAATCTAGATCTGTAACATCTGGCTGGTCATTTCACTCCTAACTGTTAAAGATCGAGACAAACGGAATAAGCCGGGCCGAATTGTCTAAATCTGTAACATCTAGCCGAGTTTTCGGGTCCCACCTGTTACAGATTTAGACGAGCAGGCCGAGCACGTCTACGCCCGCAGATCCTTCACACTGGAACGCTCGACCAACACGCCCGAGACGAGCGTACGGCTTCTGGAGCTCGGGGCTTCCAGACCTGCGACGACCTCATTAAGCGCACGGACGCCCAGCTCACGATGGCGAAACTTTACCGACGTCAGAATCGAATTGGGAATCGTCTTGTAAAGCTCGTCATCAAAGCCAATCACGGACACGTCGTCGGGCACACTGAGCCCTTTGTCACGTAGGGCCATCATAACGCCGTTTGCCATGCAGTCGTTAGCAGCGAGGACCGCCGTGCAATCGGGTTTATCGGCAAGCACAAGGCCCGCAGCATAGCCACTATCCGCATTCCAATCACCCTGCAGCGGCTCGGGCGGCTCGATACCACGCGCCTCGAGTGCCGCACGCCAACCTTTCATACGGCACTGGCTCGACAGCGACTCTTTCTTGCCAGAGACGAAGTACACGTTCTTGTGACCATGATCCAAGAAGTACTCGCACGCCATGCGCGCACCACCCTCTTGATCGTCACTGACGGTAGAGCAGGTAGGATGCTCCATCGACGTAATAATCACCGTCTTAAGGTCCTTCGGCGCCTTAAAGGTATCAAAGTCATCGACCATCTGACGCAGATTGAAGATCATGCCGTCAACGGGAAGCTGCGACATCCTGCGCGCCGCATCGGCAAGGGTCATGTTCTCCCCTGCGCACTTCTTAATCATCGTGAGCGCAAAGCCGCGTTCTTCGGCGGCATCGGCGATACCGTCAATCATGTCCACGGCACCGCCCGACAAGTGAAACAGCACGACGCCGATGCACCCGTAACGGCCCAACTTGAGCGAACGCGCGGCAAAGTTGGTTCGAAACCCGAGCGCCTCCATTGCCGAATGGACCTTATCGCGTGTCGACTCTCGCACGCTATTGGGCTCGTTGATCACACGCGAAACCGTCTTGAGAGAAACACCCGCGGCAATCGCCACATCGTTCATCGAGACGTTTTTCTTGTCCATCGTTGTCACTGCTTCTCCACTCGGTTCTCTATCGCTTGTTTTTTGTGTTCTAGCATACACTACCTGCCTGACTGATAAATCAACCGTTTACCGAACAATATCGACCGCTCACCCGTATATCCTTGTTGCTCTTCCAAAAATGTCTTACGTTGTCATTAACGAAATGACAACGTTGTCATTTCGCAATGCCTTCCTTAAGCAGGAAGGCTTCCGGGCAGTCCTGACCATCCATCGACGACCAGTTCCATCCACATGCATCGCGCATCAAGTAGCAAAGGAGCTTTATGGACGCCATCGTAAAGATGCTCGAAAAGCATCAACCGTTCTTTGAGAAGATCTCGAGGAACATCTACCTCCAGGCCATCAAGGACGGTTTCCTTGGGTGCATGCCCATCGTCCTCACCTCTTCGATCTTTCTGCTGATCGCCACGCTTCCCGGCGTGGTCGGCATCACGCTGCCCCAGCCGCTCATCGACTGGTGCAACAAGCTCTACAACTTCACCATGGGTGTCATGGGCATCATGGTTGCCGGCACCACCGCCAAGAACTTCACGGCATCCATGAACCGTCGTATGCCCGCCGGCAAGGTGCTCAACGACGGCTCCACTATGGTTGCTGCCCAGTGCAGCATGCTGCTGCTCGCTGTTACGCAGTTCACCACCAAGTTCAACGGCTCCGAGCTTTCTGTCTTCGATTGCACCAGCATGGGTACGCGCGGTCTGTTCTCGGCCTATATCGCCGCGTTCATTACCGTGTGGGTCTATAAGTTCTGCGTCTCGCGCGATCTGACCATTAAGCTGCCCAAGGAGGTTCCGGGCGCCATCGCTCAGAACTTCCGCGACATCATCCCCTTTGGCGGCGCTGTCATCATCTGCGGCATCATCGATGTTGTCGTGCGCAACCTCATGGGCGTTCCGTTCTCCGAGCTGCTCATCAAGCTGCTCTCCCCGCTCTTCACTGCGGCAGAAACCTATCCTGGCCTTATCCTTATCCAGGCAGCCACCGCGTTCTTCTGGTTCATCGGTGTCCATGGTCCTTCGATTGTCCAGCCGGGCATCGACCCCATCCGTCTTGCCAACCAGGCTGAGAACCTGCAGGTTCTGCTGGCCGGCGGCCACCCCGCCCACTCCCTCACCTTTAACATGTCGCTCGTGGGTGAGTTCGGCGGCACCGGCGCCACGTTCATCGTGCCGCTTCTGCTGATTCTCTTTATGAAGTCCAAGCAGCTCAAAGCCGTCGGTAAGGCCTCGATCGTTCCTGTTGCCTTCGCCGTCAACGAACCGCTGCTCTTTGGCGCGCCGATGATCCTTAACCCCTACATGCTCATCCCCTTTGTTGCCGCCGGCTGCGTCAACGTAAGTGTTGCCAAGTTCTTTATCGACAACGTGGGCATGAACGGCTTCTCCTTCGTGGTGCCTTGGGCCACCCCCGCCCCCATCGGCATCTTCATCACCACGAACTTCCAGCTTATCGCCCTGGTGTTTGTCGCAATCATCATCTTGCTGGACGCCATCATCTACCTGCCGTTCTTGAAGGCATACGATAAGCTGCTCTGCGACCAGGAGGCCGAGCGCGCCGCCGAGCTGGGTCTCGAGTCCGATGGTGCTGCCACCATCGCCGCCAGCACCTCTGCGCCCGCTGTCGAGCAGGCCACCGCTGCCGTCGAGCCGACCGTCGCTGCCGCCGACAGCGAGCCTGTCGCCGATCAGCCCGAGCCCGCTGCCGATGCATCCGCTAAGAAGGATGTCGACGGTCTGAAGGTCCTCGTCCTGTGCGCCGGCGCCGGCACCTCTGCCATGCTTGCCAACGCCATCAAGGAAGGTGCTGCGCAGACCGGAGAGAACATCGCTTCCTCCGCAGGCGCCTATGGCCAGCACACTGCCATCATGGATCAGTACGACGTTATCGTGCTTGCCCCGCAGGTTCGTAGCTACTACAACGACATGAAGGCCGACACCGATCGTCTGGGCATTAAGCTGCTCGCCCCGCGCGGTAAGGAATATATCGACCTTACTCGCGATCCCGCTGGCGCCATCAAGTGGCTCCGCGAGAACCTCGACTAGGTTCCTCCCTCTGTTGGTGCCCGGATCCCCAGTTCGGGCACCTCTCCCTATTCGAATCCCACAGAAAGGATGACTCATGACCAACCCCATGCAGTTCCCCGACGGCTTTGTGTTTGGCGGCGCCACCGCTGCTTACCAGGTTGAGGGCGAGACCCGTACGCACGGCAAGGGCAAAGTGCCCTGGGACGATTTCCTGGCTGCTCAGGGTCGCTTCTCCCCCGATCCCGCAAGCGACTTCTACAACAAATATCCGGTCGATATCGACCTGTGTCAGCGCTTCGGCATCAACGGTATCCGTGTCTCCATCGCTTGGAGCCGTATCTTCCCCAACGGCACTGGCGAGATTAACCCCGAGGGTGTTGCCTTCTATCACGAGCTCTTTGCCACCTGCAACAAAGCTGGCGTTATCCCCTATGTCACGCTCGATCACTTCGATACGCCCGAGGCCTTTTACCAGAACGGCGGCGAGGGCTTCCTGACGCGCACGACGATCGACGCCTTTGTCGAGTACGCCAAGTTCTGCTTTGCCGAGTTCACCGAGGTCAAGCACTGGTTCACCTTTAACGAGATTCCCGCGACCGCCGAGGGCAGCTTTATCGTCGGCAACTGGCCGCACGGCGAGAAGTATCGCCTGGACAAGGCTTTCCAGCTCATGCACAACATGATGGTGGCCCACGCCAAGGCTGTCGTCGCCTTCCATGAGGGCGGCTTTGAGGGCGAGATCGGCATTGTCCAGAACCTGGAGCCCAAGTATCCCCTCGATCCCAACAGTGCTGCCGACTGCGAGGCAGCTCGCATGGCCGATGTCATCAACAACCGCTGGGTGCTCGACGCCACCTTCCGCGGCCACTATGCAGCCGACACCATGGAGGCTGCGACCAAGCTGGCCCATATCGCCGGCGGCGAGCTCGACGTCCGCGACGAGGACATCGCCGCGCTGACCGCCGCGCTCCCCTACAACGATTGCCTGGGCGTCAACACCTACAAGTGCCAGTTCCTGCGTGCTGCCGAGGGCGAAAACGACATCAACCACAATGGCACCGGCGACAAGGGCTCCTCGCGCTGGTTCCTCAAGGGCGTGGGCGAGTCATGCGTGCGCGAAGGCGTACCCACCACCGATTGGGACTGGATCATCTATCCCGAGGGCCTGTACGACCTGCTGCTGCGCATTAAGAACGATTACCCCAACTACAAGAAGATCTACATCACCGAGAACGGCATGGGCTATAAGGACGACTTCGAGGATGGCTTTATCGACGACGCACCTCGTATCGACTACATGCGCCAGCATCTCGCATGGATCCTCAAGGCAATCGACGGCGGCGTGAACGTCGACGGTTACTTTGTGTGGTCGCTGCAGGACCAGTTCTCCTGGACCAACGGCTATAACAAGCGCTATGGCCTGTTCTACATCGACTTTGAGACCCAGAAGCGCTATCCCAAGGCGAGCGCGTACTGGTACAAGAACGTCGCGGAGACCGGCCTGCTCATGGCCTAGTTTCCGCCGCATACCCCCTGTCGGCCGCATACGAATCCCTCCACGGGTTCGCATGCGGCCTTTTTGTTTTGGCTCGGCCCGTACAAGCCGTTTGTCTCGATCTGTAACATCTAGCCGAGTTTTTTGGTCCCAGTTGTTACAGATCGAGACAAACAGAACGCCCGAGCAGAAATATCTAAATCTGTAACACGTAGCCCACTTTCGACCGTCTACCTGTTACAGATCAAGACAATAAGATAGTCAAATCCGAACTTTCCAAGCAGTTATGAAGCATGGTTTCTAGTTTTCGGTATCACGAACATACTTTCGGTATCATTTAATGATATTATGATATCGAAAGTATGTTCGTGATACCGAAAGGAGCCGCATGCGCCAGTTCGATTACACCACAGTCCCAGCGGAACTCGAAGCAACTCCAATCACCAACCTCCTCCTCTCGATACGCGAGCATAAAGGCCGACAGCTTGCTCTGAGTCAAGTCAAACCCGAACTTCTATCGTCACTTATGGAGGAAGCTAAGATCCAAAGCACCCAATCCTCCAACGGACTTGAAGGAATTGTTACCACCCAAAAAAGACTCAAAGCAATCATGGCGTATTCCGCCAAGCCAAGCTCCCGCGCAGAGGAAGAAATCGCTGGATACCGAGATGCGCTGTCGCTTATTCACGAGCAGCACGATTTCATTCCCGTAACGCCATCGGTCATTTTGCAGTTGCATCGTGACCTCATGGTACACACAGCAATCTCGTATGGGGGCCATTGGAAAGATAGCGATAACGAAATCATCTCCATCGACGATCAAGGCAATCGATTTGTGCGCTTTAGGCCGCCTTCGGCCCTAGCAACCCCCGGACTTATCGAAGAAGCCTGTCGGTCCCTCAACGACGCCTTATCTCGTCAAGTTTGCGACCCCCTCCTTATATCATTCCGCTTCATCTTCGATTTTGTCAGCATTCATCCCTTCAACGATGGCAATGGCAGGATGAGCCGGCTCCTTACAACGCTGCTACTCGAAAAGACTGGATACGACGTTGCGCGTTACATCAGCATCGAACGACTTATTGAAGACAACAAGGCGCTCTACTACAACGCCCTCGCTGCAAGCTCCACTGGATGGAATGAAAATCAAAACACCGAAGCACCTTTTATCCGTTTCATGCTCGGAACAACCCTAGCCGCCTACCGACAGCTCGAGCAGCGTACCTTAATTGAATCAAGCACTCGTCCCATGTCGAAGCAAGCGCGCATCGCTGTTCTATTTCAACAGAGACCCGGCGTCATTAAGAAATCCGACATCCGGTCCAACTGCCCCGATATCAGCGAGGTAACCGTTAAACGAACCCTCGGTCAGCTTGTTAGTTGCAGCGCAATCGAAAAAACAGGAGCGGGCCGTTCGACGGGCTACATACTCAAAGACGTCCATGCTCTAGAACTATTCTTGCAATCCACAATACCCGATGGCGAGGCCGCAATAACAAAAGAGGCTCCAAAGGATAAGCTCCTTGAACGTGTAAACCACGCCGAGGATGAAAGCAAAGAGGGACACTATGAAGACTATGATTCATTCTCAAGGGACATAAAGACGAAATACGGAGTCTAGTCATATCTCAGAATAGCCTCATCCTTGTTGCTCAAAGTTATTTGCGCGTCATTGTAAAGCGGTACCCCTGCGCCGGCAGGGGGGGCAGAAGTATCGCCTGCCGATCCTGCTGGAGTCGGCAATCAGATAGCGCGCATCGGCCTTGCTAAAGGCGAGCTGCTGGATACGGCCCTCGTCCATGTTGAACGTAGATATGTCACCGTCCAAGATGCCGTTGGCACCGATAAACGCCGCGTCGATGCCCAGCGCACGCAGGGCATCCTCGGCCGTTGGCCCCACAAAAGTGGCAGTGCGGCGACGGTACATACCGCCCACGAGGCACAGGTCGCAGCCCTCGCGCGCCTCGAGCAGGTTAAAGACCGAAAGCGAATTGGTCACATAGATGGAAGGCAGCTTGTCAGTGACTCGGAGAGCGCCAATGCGATCTCACGACGGTTGTGCTCATTGTCTCAATTAGATACTCAACGAAATACGGCCCCGCAGCTCAAATAAGCTGCGGGGCCGTACTATACACCGACGAATCAACGACGGAGTGCATCCACTATTTAGCCAGCTCCTGAACGATCCAGTCAATTGCACCTTCGGGATCGTTGGTAAGGTCGATATACTCCTTGCCCCTTGTGGTGAGCAGTTTAATTCCAAGGCGATCGGTATCGGCCTTCATAGCGTCATAGTACATGCGTGCCTGGGGCGCCAGAACAATCACGTTGTACTGATCCATCGTCTCATAGTGGCTTCCGTACGCACCGGACTGAGAAACCAGATCGATACCCTTAGCAGCGGCACCTTCGCGAAGAGCATTTGCCAAGAGAGTCGAAGTGCCGGCACCCTGGCAAAGCACGAGCACGCGGATCTGCTCCGCCTTGTCCTTTACCGCCTCGAGAGCTTTTGCGACATTTTCCTGTGCGGCAATAGTATCTGCATCCGAGGTTCCTGCAGTCTCCTTTGCAGACTCTTCCAAACAAAGCTGATGGTCATACGCCTTGCAGAACGGATAGTAAATCACAAAGTCAACGACCAACAGCACTGCCATCAATACGAGAGAACGCAGATCGAGACCCGTGGTGAGGAATGCACCGATTGGCCCGGGAAGCGCCCACGGCATGGTATACATGGGGGCGTTCATTCCAATGACGTCAATGAAGAACTTACCGATTATGGCTTTGACCATAGGAGCCACTAGGAAGGGCACGAACATATAGGGATTGAGAACAATCGGCATACCGAAGATAACGGGCTCGTTAACTCCAAAAATCACCGGGATAATCGATGCCTTGCCCATGGCTTTAAGCTGCTTGGAGCGCATAAACATGATCAGGATAATAGGAACGATGAACGTGCAGCCAGAACCGCCCAGACCGCCGATGAAGCTTGTAAAGTCCTGCGTGAGAGCAATTGACGGGTGTCCACCTGCTTGGAAAACCTCAAGATTGGTAACGGTATTGCCGTAGAGCGCAGCATTGATCGGACTCATGACAACCGAAGCACCGTGGATACCCATAAATTGGAAAAGTGCGACCGCGCCGTCGATAAGCGCCATGCCAGGATAGGTGTCGACCGCGGAGAACAGCGGCGAGATGAGAGCGGATACCAAATTGGCGAACGGCACAGCAAGCAGCTTGCGGCTCGCAAGATCGATAAAAGCGCACGCAAGGATCGAAAACCCAAATGCAAAGATATCGCGAAAACTCTGCGCAATAGAGCCAGGGACCTCTTTGGGAAGCTTGATCGTCACATTATGGCTAATGCACACCTTATAGATATTAACGGTCAAGAATGCGGCTACGAACGCAGCGAGAAAACCCTTGGTTCCCATATAGCCGGTTTCAAAAACAGATGTATCTGCTCCACCAATCGAGACAACATCGTTCGTCACCGATAGCAAGAGCATGCCGCACATGGCACAAACCATGCACGAGGTGGGGTTGAGAGATTTACCCGAAGGCATGCGACGGTTCATCGACATGGCAAGTGAGCTCGCCGTGGTGCCGGCCACCATAATGCCAAGAAGTCCCATGGTATATGCATAGATTTTATTGAAGAAATCCAGCACCTCAGACGGAAGCGTGATGCCTACATAGGCAGGGAGCGTCGAAAGAAGAAGGAACAGGCTCGAGAACAGCACAATTGGCATATTCGAGAGAAAGCCATCCTTAATCGCCACCAGATAAATGTTCCTCGAGATTTTGTCGAAGAGGGGCTGGTGTTTTTCAAGGAATTTGACGATAGCGTCCATAACACATCCTTTCATGATTCCCGGGCACACAACGATTTATCCGGACTCAACCGTCGTCGTCCCCGTTTGTATCCACTTATGTAAGTGAATACGTTCTTGTGCGAAATGTAATATCATTTGCGCGATTTGTCATAACCAATTCTTTTTCCGCTTTGTCGATATGTCAAGAATTCAAATACTTATTCGGTGAACGGTAGTTGATTAATATAATGTTTTCCCAGCTAAAGGCTATTTTTTCCGAGCAATACAATAAGCTTGCAACCGTTCACCGATTGGATATAACATATTGAATATATTGTTGTAACAATATTAGAGACAATGTCACAAGCCTGTCGTTCTAGTCAAAGGAAGTAACAATGCCCAAACGATTACTGAACATGTCCGCATCCGATTTTGCCGCCACGTCACCCATGGATCTAAAACAGGCAATTCTGGCTTCCGAGGGACGTACCATCATGGCGGAAAACGTACCCTCTTCCCAATTTCTCGGCGGCGTTACTAATGCAGAAATCGAACGTGCCGCAGGTGCCGACCTGCTTCTGTTTAACGCGCTCGATGTGTTCGATCCAGTTATTGCCGGTATTCCAGATGATCTCAATGAAAACCCGGTCACTTGGGTGAAGCGAGCATGCGGAAGGCCCATTGGCGTCAATCTGGAGCCAGTTGATAACGAGGCAGAGATGTCTGAATCCCGAACGGAAATCCCCATGGGTCGTCGCGTCTCTCCCAAGACCTTAGAAAAGGCTAACGAACTCGGATTTGATTTTATCTGCCTGACGGGCAACCCTGGAACCGGCGTCTCCAACGATGCAATCGCCCATTCGATTAAACTCTCCAAAGAGCATTTCAATGGCCTGGTCATAGCCGGAAAAATGCATGGAGCGGGCGTTGCGGAACCTGTCATGACGCTCGAAATTGCGCGCAAGTTTGTTGACCTCGGCGTCGATATCCTTCTCGTGCCAGCCCCCTACACCGTCCCTTGCTTCCAAGAAGCAGACCTGCGCGCCATCGTAGACTTTGTACGATCCCACAACGTAGGCAAGTCAATTGAAGAGAAGGTTCTCGTCATGGCGGCGAACGGGACGAGTCAAGACTCCTGCGACAGCGAGACCATTAAGAAAATAGGCCTTGCAGCAAAAGCAGCCGGCGCTGACCTCCAACATATCGGGGACTCCATGAACGGTATTTGCCTGCCCCAGAATATCTTCACGCTCGGACAAGCCCTTCGTGGATACAGGCATCAGATCGTCATGCTGAGCCGCTCTGTGATACGTTAAGGTTACCTTGCCCACGTTACATCCCGACTGAGGCAACCATCAGGTATAACCAACATGCAAACTGAGGCTCTAATGCTCGATACACACGAAAAACGGCCACTCTATTTACAGCTCACCGACGCGCTGCTCAAGCAGATCGTCGATGAATATCAAGCAGACGATAAACTTCCAACAGAAATGGAACTCTGCGACGAATACGCCGTAAGCAGAACAACCGTCCGACTTGCCATGAGTGAGCTGGAGCGTCGTGGAAGTATCTATCGAATCCAAGGTAAGGGATCGTTTGTTGCACCGAAACGCGTTAGCGAGCTCAATTCACTTTTAGACTTTGACTTTACAAGCCATTGCGATGGCGTTGATCCGGATGCCATCACCAAACATTTCGGCGGCCTCACATCAGGTCGTCCAATTTCCGTAATGATGCTCCAACAATTTGGATGTCAAAGTCGCGATGAAATTCAGCGTCTTGAATTGACCTACGAACTTGAAGGCAGCTTCATAGGCGCTGATACGTTCTTCATTTCAAAGTCACGCGTTCCGAATAACCAGTTAGATTTTCAGGCATTTAGCAGAATCATGGACGACTTGTCCAAGTCTATCCAATCTGTTAGGGAAAGCTATAGAGCACGTCAGCTTAGCGATTCCGAAGCCAGTAATTATGGTGTTGCAAAACTTCCGGTCATCGAACTGACTCATTATGCTTACGACTCCGGAGGCAAACTAATCTCAATTGTCTGCCGCACCGTCTTAACTGGGCGAATCCCTTATCAAAACTTTATTTTCAAGTCCTAATGTTCTTTTTCTTTTGTCTCGATCTGTAACACGTAGCCGAGTTTTTAAGTCCTAACCGTTACAGATCGAGACAAACAAGGTAGGCCCCGCCGAATTGTCTCAATCTGTAACATCTGGTTGGTGGTTTCACCCCTACCTGTTACAGGTTGAGACGATTTGATAGTGGAGTCCTTATTTGCGCGTCATATCGCGTAGCGCTGACACGCTGGTTTCCACAATGACAGGAGGTAAAAGTCCTCCCGCATCACCCGTTGGCAATCCCGTAGCGATAACTAGCAAATAACCTGCGTGTGTTCCTCGATGGTGGCACGATCCTCGGCGGCGATGCCCGGCTCGCACACCACGGCGTCCAAATTGTCCAGGCGGCAGAAGGTGTAGAAGTCGCGCTTGCCGATCTTGCTGGAGTCGGCGATCAGATAGCGCGAGTCGGCCTTGCTAAAGGCGAGCTGCTGGATGCGGCCCTCTTCCATATTGGATGTAGACACGTCGCCGTCCAGAATGCCGTTGGCACCGATAAACGCCGCGTCGATGCCCAGCGCACGCAGGGTATCCTCGGCCGTTGGTCCCACAAAAGCGGCGGTGCGGCGACGGTACATGCCGCCCACCAGGCACAGGTCGCAGTCTTCGCGCGCCTCGAGCAGGTTAAACACCGAAAGCGAATTGGTCACAATGCGCAGGCGAAACGCCGGCAGCATCGAGGCCATCTGCTCAACCGTGGTGCCCGTGCCCAAAAAGATGGTCGAGCCTTCCTCGATAAGCTCCACAGAACGGCGCGCAATCTGCAACTTTTCCTCGGCATGCTTCGCGCGCTTTTCGCTGTGCGAATACTCATGGCGCAGCATAGCGTGTGGACGGCCCTGCGCACTGCGGGCTCCGCCGTGCACGCGCTCGATCTCGCCCAGGCTCGCAAGCTCCTCAAGGTCACGGCGGATCGTCATATCCGAGACACCTAACGCATCCGAAATCTCCTTGACCGAGACCGTTCCCTGTTCCTCGAGCAGCTGCCGAACCTTATCCTGTCGCTCCGCTTTAATCACGATGAGTCCTCGCTGTTCCACGCTCACGTCAATTCAAACAATAACGAACAAATTGTATCAGACTCGCGCGCGTCAGAAATGAACGCCCGCACAGCTCCAATCATCACTTTTTTGAGAAAAATACCCCCTGCTTTAGTGGGGTGTAGTGATAATCTCGCCTGTTCGCGCTACAGTTTGTCAGAAATACCTCGATGTTAGGAACCAAATGATCACTTCCGAGCTTTTCGGCACCGCGCCGTGCGGTACCCCCGTTCATCGTTACACCCTCAACGGGCCCGAGATCTGCGTTCGCATTATGGACTATGGCGCCACCGTGCTTGGTGTCGACGTGCCCGACATTCCCGGCAACGTGCGCGATGTGGTGCTGGGCTTCGATAAGCTCGAGGATTACTTTGACAACCCCGCCTGCTTTGGCGCGACCATCGGCCCCGTGGCAAACCGCACCGCGGGCGCCACGATCACCATCGCCGGCACGGACTGGCATATGCCCGCCAACGAGGGCGCCAACAACCTGCACAGCGATCTTGAGCACGGTCTGCATAAACGCGTGTGGGACGTTGAGCTCGACGAGGCCCATAACGCCGTGCGCATGACCACCTCGCTTGAGGATGGCGAACTGGGCCTTCCCGGCAACCGCACCTTTACGGCCGTGTTTACCGTTACACGCACCGGCGTCTTTCGCATCGAGTATGGCTGCGAGAGCGACCGCGCCACCTACGTGTCCATGACCAACCACACGTACTTTAACCTTGCCGGCCATAACGCCGGCATGGACTGCGAGCACTTCTTTGTTGCCAACGCTGCCCACTACCTGCCCATCAACGAGCAGAACATCCCCACCGGCGAGATCGCTCCGGTCGAAGGCACGCCGTTTGACTTCCGTGAGCTGCGCCCCGTCGCTCCTGGCATGGAAGCCGACGACCCGCAGATTAAGCAGGCCCGTGGCTACGATCACTGCCTGTGCATCGATGGCTATCAGTACGGCCGTAATCTGCGCCGCGCGATGCACGTCGAGGAGATGTGGACCGGTCGTGAGTTGGATTACTACACCACCGCCCCGGGCGTGCAGCTCTACACCGGCAACTGGCTGGGCGACGAGCACGCCAAGGACGATGCCAACTATGGCTGGGGCGCTGGCTTTGCCCTCGAGGCAGAGATGTACCCCGACACACCGCACCAGCCGCTGTTCCCGCAGGGCATTGTGGGCCCGGGTCACCCCTACAGCAATGTGATCGAATACCACTTTATGAGGCACTAAGCCCACAACGCAACATATCGCACAGCAGCGCCCGCCGGCACCACTGCCGACGGGCGCTTTGCTACCTAGTCATTGGGGACGTTCTTAAATGACTAGTCGTTGGGGACAGTCTTTAACGTTTGGCAAGAAAGACTGTCCCAATCTGCCGGCACTTGGGGACGTTCCTAAAAGGCCGGCACATAAGGAACGTCCCCAAGTACCAAGGGTGTCCCGTTTGACTAGTCATTTAAGAACGTCCATTACAGTCGAAATTGTCAGCCCGGGACCGTCTCGGGCTACGATT
>CABSMQ010000023.1:0-28844 GCA_902478965.1 uncultured Collinsella sp.
TCGGCAGCGTCAGATGTGTATAAGAGACAGGCCATGGAGAGCGCCGAATACACGGTGGGCGAGGGCTTGATGATCTTGGTGATCGACTCGAGGATTAGGTTGATGCCGACGGCACAAACCAGGACGGCGACAAACAGACCAGCCAGGTACTCGTAACGGCCGTGGCCGTAAGGGTGGCCCTCGTCTGCCGGGCGGCTGGCAAGGCGGAACCCGAGCAGACTCACGATGTTGCTCGAGGCATCGGAGAGGTTGTTGAAAGCGTCGGCGATGAGGGAGACGGAACCGGCGAGCAGGCCCGCGATGCCCTTGGCCAGGCACAGGGTGATGTTGAGGCCAATGCAGATGAGGCTTGCGGCAAAGCCCGCGTTGGTGCGGCAAGATGCATCGACCGGCTCGCCCTCGCTGCCGGGAACAAGCGTATGTACCAGCCGATTTACAAATAGCATAGCGGTCGTCCTCACAATCATGTTTAAGGGGATAGTGTAGCTCGCGCGGGGGCGCCGTGCACCGATGCTCAGAAAATGCAGCAATAGTCTGCCGGCGCTAACGAGCGAGCCTTCTCGTCTGCCTGGGTGCTCCATTTTGGGCCACATGGGTATGGGCATGTGCCTGTTTGCTCGACATACTTAATGTCGACAGCCCCTGTGCAAAGGAGGACGTTTCCATGGACGAGATGTTTGCCATTAAATGTCAAAACTGCGGCGGCCCTATGTACTCGCACCAAGCTAAGCGCAGCTTTGAGTGCGCTTATTGCGGTGCGGTCATTCCGTGGCAGGCGGACGCCGGAGAGCCCAAGAGCGCTTTGGGCATTCGCCATACGCCGTTGACGGTGGTGGATGGACTGCTCAAGCTCACGCATGTGTCGCAACTCGAGCGCCCGGAGGACCCGGACTGGTATTTCTTCAATGCGCACTGGCGCAATCAGTCGGTCCTGGAACATCTGCTGTGGGAGGATTGCGGCACGGCGCAAGAGTTCCAAGAGGCTACGCATGTGAGCGTTCCTTGCCCCTTCTGCGGAGCGTCCTTTGAGGGCGAGTCAACGCAGCGTGTGTTTGAGTGCCCGTCCTGCGGCAACAAGATCGGCATTGCCGACCTGCTCAAGCCCGGTACCTTCAGCAAGCGTCTGACCATGGGCGTGGGTGCAGAGTATGTGCCGGAGCAGGGCATTCCCTGCGAAATCTCGCCGCAGCAGGCACGTGCCAACGCACTGCAGCTGGTGCGCCAGTACCCCGACGTCTTTGCCGAGCACGACGTGGAAGATGCGATCCAAAACGACATGATGCTCTTCTATTTCCCCATGGCGCTCGCGGATTTGCGCATGATGGCGTCCTTCCCGGGCAAGGGCCTGAGCAAGGAGACCTTGGTGTACTACGAGGTGCTCGACTGGGCATATCCCAGGGCAAACTACCTGGATGTTCGCCTTATGGGAATTTTGGAGCCGTGGGACTTTGCTAAGGTTGGGTCGTTCGATCCCGCCATGCAGGAAGGCGACTTCCGCGTCGTCTCCGTCGATGCGTCTACCAAGGACCAGGTGGTCATTGATAAGTTGGCGCTCGACATTGCCGGCAACGATGCCGAGGCGGTGCTGGGGCTCAATAAAAAGAGCATCCGAACCTGGGCGCGCAAGGCCCGCAAGCATAAGGATGGCCTGGTGATGGTGCCGGTCTACTTTGTCGATCGTCCGGCGACGGATGGCCGCGATGGCGAGCAGGTGCGCATTGCCGTAAACGGCCAGACGGGTCGTGCAGCCGCGGTGGTGTTTAGCGACAAGTGCGAAACGCATATCGTGGCACCGCTCAATCCCAACGTGATGCTGTCGATCGAAAGCACCGTGCACGCCACGCCCATCGAGGTCAAATACGTTAAATCGCCCTTCCTATACCAGATTGTGCGCCGTGGAGGCGGCGAGCAACCGCGCCAGGTTGCAGCCGCCGTCGAGGGTTCCTACCGAGAGGAGAAGCCCAAACGCCGCGGTCTGCTGGGTGCGCTATTTGGGAAGTAGGGGAGTAGCACCGGTTGTTGCCGTAAGGTGATGGCCGGGGGTGCGGGGCAGCTCTCAGGAGTGCGGGCTGCCGTCTGATTGTTTGAGGGTGCCAGATGTAAATAAACAGTGGAGCGGCTGCAAAAGAGCCTCCTCACTGGGTAAAATCAGGTTGTGCCGCGGAACCCGCTCCTCAGCTAGTCACACTTCGGAAGCGCGGGCAACGCAGGTATTATCGTCTAAAGGGCCGGCTGCAACCGGCCCTTTTCTGTGGCAGCCAATGGACCCACATCAGACGAAGGCCGCGTCTTTGCCTGTCAGGTCACGCTCGCCAGCCACGGCTAGAATGTCGTTGCCGGCGTCCATGACCGGTATTGTTTCGTAGCGTGCGTCGCAACCGCGAGTGCGCCTGCGACGGCTGCGGTGGCTTCGGTCGCAACGTGCTGCTACCCTTGCGTTTCGCCATTAGTCGCTTCGTTGATGGCGCGGTACTCGGCGCTTAGTTCGCGCGCCAGCTCTTCCTTGCTTGGAAGATACGGCAGGTATTTGGCGGCAAACACTTGGTCGTTGTCTTCGGGCAGCGTGTACTCGACAATCGAATCGCTTTTGTCCGCGCAGAGCACGATGCCTATGGGCGGATTGTCGCCTTCGTTCATGAGCTCGCGCGTGTAGTAGTTCACATACATTTGCATCTGGCCCAGGTCCTGATGCGTAAGGTCGTCCGTCTTAAGGTCGATGAGCACGAAGCAGCGCATCAGATAGTTGTAAAAAACAAGGTCAATATAGAAATGGCGCCCATCAAAGGTGATGCGCTTTTGGCGCGCCTCGAAAGCGAAACCACGGCCAAGCTCCAGCAGGAACTTCTGAAGATGCGTGATGAGCGCCTGCTCTAGATCGCTCTCGCGAAACGCAGTATCGTCCGAGAAACCTAAAAACTCCAGTACATATGGGTCGCGGATGATATCCTCGGGGCGACGAGCCGGGGCGCTCTTTTGGATTTCCTGGGTGACGGCCTCCTTGTCCTTGCTGGCAAGTAGGCGCTCGCGGAACATGGTGTTGATCTGGCGTTCGAGCTGACGCGTGCTCCAACGAGAATCGGCGCATTCGTTCATGTACCAGGTGCGAGCATCAGGGTCGGAAATGCGCATCAACCTGCGGTAATGAGTCCAGCTCAATTCGCTACGCAGTGCGTCGCGAATTGGAAACGCAAGAAAGAACTGACGCATATTGCGAAGGTTTGCGATGCCAAAGCCTCTTCCGAAATCCGCGGTAAGCCTTCTGGAGAGGCCTGCAATCAATGCCTCTCCATATGCTGCGCGCTCCTCTCCGCCCTGTTCATCTACAATACTCTTGCCGATCTCCCAATATGCCTCAACCATCGCAAAGTTAACGGCGGTATAGGCCTTGTCGCGAGCGGCGTTGAGAATCGAGGAGACCTGCTTGTAAAAACCTTCGGGCACGATTGCCGATTCTCCACGGTTTACCAGTTCGCCCATCACTGTCGCCCCACTTTCCTCTTGTGGAATGCATCTTTATCGCATTTAGTTTAAAGCCTCGCGCGGACACGAATTGCTTTGCTGTCTGGCACCTTCGCATGGGAGCCTTGCGGTGACTAAAATGTGGCCATAGAGACAGTTTTAGCGAACCCCACGGGAGTGACGCGTATGGACAACAACACGCTGCTGTTCCAGGACAAAGGTTCGGGTAGGTTTAAAGACGTCAAGATCTACCCTAACCGCATCGAGGTGCTCAAGAAGGGCACTTTTGGTGGCAAGCACACCGAGATTGTTTATCTTAAGGATATTACGGGGGTCAGCAGGATCAAGGGCCGCGACGTTTTCCTACGTAACAGGCTGTTGACTGCCTGTGTCTTTAGTCTGAGCAGCCGCTCCCAAGCTCAGGAGTTCGTGAATGCGCTGAACATGGTGATGTAGCCGATAACGGTGTTCGGGCTAAGGTAAAAATCGGGGCGCAGAACGGTATTCTGCGCCCCCCCAATTGAGTCGATGTGTCTAAAAGGCGGGCTTGCCTATTCGCTGTCGTCCCCAACGTTTTCGCGGTCATTGGCAAGCATCGCCGCGCCGGCGACCGTTGTCGCCATGGCGGCAGCGGCGAGCCCGGCGGCAATGCCGGAGCCGTCGCCCGTGTCGGCGAGTTTTCCGCCCGAGCCCTTGCCCTTGTTGCCCTTACCATTCTTATCAGCGCTGCCTGCGCTGGAACCCGTGCCGCTGCCGGTGCCGCCTGCACTGTCCGAGGCCGCTACGGTAAAGTTTGCGGCTCCGTCGCTGGCGAGCGTGTAGTTCTGCGCCGCGTCGCCCAACAGACCTTTCGCACGCACCCAATACGTCCCCGCGGCAAATGCCTCGCCCTCGGCCATTGCCGTGCCCGGAGCGCCGTCCGCGTCGTGCACAAACTCGAGCTGGGCGGTGCAGGCGTCGGTTTCGAGCTTGCCCTCGAGTGATGCCGCAATCTTGGCGCGCACGTCTTCGCCGGCCTTAAGGCCTTCGAGTCCCTCAAAATGGGGCGTCAGCGCGAGCGGATCGATATCGATGGGCACGAAGCCCTGCAGTCCTGTAGCGGTCTCGTTGCCCAGGGCGTCGACATCCACGTATTCGATGGCAAACGCGCTGCCAGAAGCGGCCACGTTGAGTACGTTGCTGCTGTTAACGAGGCGGAAACGGCCCTCGCCAACGGTCTTGCCATCCTGGAATGAGGCATCGCTCAGCGAGTCGCCGTACGTCATGCGCATGCGGGTCGGGAGATAGTACGGGAGATAGTACGAAGCCGTCTGCTTGTGCTCCGTATCGTAATTGCGCTGGTAGATGCTCCGGGCCAGCGCCGCATCAACAAAGTCGGATGCGATGATGCCAATGTGCTTGAGGTAATCTGACTTTGTATCCTCGATGCCGCTGGGATTGATGTACGGGCTCTTATACAGATGCTCGTTGACTACTCGTGCCGAGGTAAAAGGATTGCCTCCGTGCGACAAGCCCGTGCAGCTGGTGTAGTTGATAGACCAGCAACGCTCCAGGACTTTCTCCTTGGCCCCGTTATCGTCCTCGACATCTACCTCGTTGCGCGTGCGCCCGGTCGTTTCCTTCAGCGCATTATCGACCCAGCTGAGCTTGTCGGTTCCCGTGAGTTTGTACTTGTCCTGGGCGTATACCTTGGTGCAATAGGGCTCTTTGTCGCCTGTTTCCCCCGCGGCTTCAAAGCCCTGCGCGTCTTGGACGAGGCACATGGAACTGCTGTCGGTGTGCGCTGCGATTTTGTTATCCCATTCGGTGAGGTCGAGTCCCCACGTGTGGCCGCTTACGCTGTCGCCGTCGAGTCCAAATCGACGTAGCAGGACGATCTTTCCGCGCACCTCGCCCAGTGTGGGAACGCGGCTCGACGTATAGAACAGTTTGGGGTTGTCGTCCAAAACCTTGGCGAAAGCCGTCGTAACACTTTCGTCGGTAGCCTCGTCGTTGCCTCGTGATACAAGCATGATGAGCGCTTCTGTCGGGTTTTCGTTCAAAAACGTTTTGAAGTAGCCTATGACATCGGAAAGATGCAAAAAGTACGCGTCTTTTTTGAGCAGGTAGTACATCCCATGGTCGATGCCAGGGTTGTCGCCCTTTCCGAGACGGATATCAAAATAGCGAATGCCTTCGAGCAGCTGCGTGGGAATGTAATCCTGCTGGCATTTTACTTGCGAGGATTGGGGCTCAGTGTCGTTGTCCACGCTGCAGGTGCCCGAATCGTGCGTACCCGGGATGCTCAGCTCGTCGAGGAACTTGTTGTCGTCGACGTATTTCATCCAACATGGTCCGTCGACGTAGCTGCTATACGTGATCCAGTCGAGGCTGCTAACCGTGGCATCGTTCTTTTTCATGTCGTAACCGACAAGCTCGAGCTCCCACGGAATGCTCTTACTCTTATTCTTATGGCAAATCTTATTGTTGTCCTGGTCTTCGCCGTTCGATTCTATTGCCAGGTACTTAATGTCTTTTTTCTCGGTTTCTTTCTCGACCGTGCGGTCTCGGATGATATAGGTTCCGTTTGATTGCCGCTCGAACGCAAAAGCGCGGCTGGGCTTGTTGTCATACTCGCCGCTCCATACGTGGATGACCTTTCCGTCTTTGTCCGAGTCGCCATCGACCGACCAAATGCTGTAGCCCGTCTTTTTATGCTCTTCGAAATTGAGCAAGGTGCGGATAGCATACCAGTTTGTATCGTCATTCTTGGTCGTTACGTTCTCAAGGATGAGCTTGCTGGACGTGCCGTCATTAAACAGATGGCAGACGTTGCCGATGACGTTGCCGTCTTCGTTGACGCTCGCGGTGCGAAAATAGCCCGCGGGGCGAAGGCGAATGACGAAATTGTCGAGGCTGACCGACGCTGTGGCAGCGTCGTCTGCAAATGCCGCTCGTGGGCAAATGCCCAATGCCGCGGTTTCGGGCAGGCTTGCAAGTGGCGACAACGCCGCGAGTCCAAGGCCCAACGTAAATGCTCGGCGGCTGATGGCGTGGTGTTCGGTCATAACTTCTCCATTCGTAGAGTGCGGTTATGCGATAGTTTTGGTCACTATACTGCTCAGATGTTTAAAGATGCTGGTTTAATTGTCTGCGCGGCGCAATAAATCGGCGGGCGGACGTGTTGGGGTGTTTGTCGTTTTCGTACTGTTGCTACATTTGGAGCGGTTCCGGCGTCCGGCATCCTCGCGTTCGTTGGCTACCGGCATAAGAAAGGGAGGGTCGGTTTACCGGCCCTCCCTGGGTACGAAGCGCTGGGGTACCGCCGCTTGTTAGCACTGCGCCCGTGTTTCCCGCTGCGCTCGCCAGTCGTTTAGCGCTTGATCTCGATATCCTCGAGCTTGACGTCCATGGCCTCGGTCTTTGCCTTGGCGATGTCGTCGGCAAACTCCAGTGACTTCATCATGGTCTCGACGGCGTCCTTGTGCTCCTCGACGTTGTCGATGCGCACATACACGCTGCCACCGTCAACGTCGGTGAAGTACTCGGTCGTCACGCCGCCCGAGTGCGTAAAGTAGGCGTTGCGCCAGGTCTTGCCGTTGTACTTAACGGGATCGCTCTCGGTCCATCCGGAGTTGGCCTTCCACTTTGCCTCGTAGTCGAACAGTTCATCGGCGTTCTTGTCAGAGTCGAAGACGGGGATGAAGCGATCGCTGGCGTGCTCGCTCTCGGTGAACTTAAACTGGGCCCTGTCGGCGGTGTCGCCTGCGACGTCGGTGATCTCGACGCCCTCGGGGACCTCGACCTTAAACCAAATGAAGTCGGTCCTCATATCCACGGCTGGCTTTTCTGCTCCACCGCCACCGCCACTTCCGGTAGCGCCGCCGCTGCCACCGCAGCCCACCAGGGCAACTGCGGCAAAGAGGCTTATGCAGAGGGTGAGAATCGCAAAGGCCTTCTTTTTCATGGTCGTGTCCTCCTCGATCTGTAACCGCCCACGGATTACCTGCCTTTACTGTACGCGTGGACGACTCGCTAGGGTGGGCCATGTGTCCCATTCTGGGGGCTGGAATTGCGCCGACAAGTGGCAATATGTGCGGTCGCAAAAGAGGGGAGGGCCGATGCTGTCGGCCCTCCCCGGGGTGAGGTGCCCGTTGATTTAATGGGGCGCGCGTGCGTGGGCGTTGCCCCAACAGGTTCCTTGTTTATAGATATGCCTCAGTTTTTGACGTCCGGAAGTCTCGAAAGGTGGGCCATGTGTCCCATGTTTGCGGTGCCGAGGCCTATCGTTCGTCATAGAAATCCGCGATGGCCAGGTGCGCTGACGCTCATGTACTTATGGGCTAGACTTAGCACCATTATGTGATTGATGCGGTCGGTCGGCGGTTGCCACCCGACCGATGTATATGACTTGAAGGTGCGTGCGTATGAGCCAAGAGATGATGGATAAAACATGTCGAGAGTTTGCCGAGGCGCTTGCCGCACGCGAGCCGGTTCCCGGCGGCGGTAGCGCGAGCGCCTTTGTAGGTGCACTGGGCGCCTCGCTTTGCGGGATGGTTGCTCGCTATGGGGCGACAAACCCTGCGCTTGCCGATCGCGCAGACGATCTGACGCGCGCGTTTGCCCAGGCGGATGAGTTGGCGCAGGAACTTGTGGGTCTGGTTGCCGAGGACGTTCGTGCGTACGGCCAGGTGTCCGCGGCGTACGGTATTCCGCGTGACGATCCGACTCGAGCGACCGCGATTCAGGATGCGCTGCATGTGGCCGCTCTGCCGCCGTATCGCATTATGGATGCCTGCGGGCGTGCGCTGGCGCTGCTCGAGGACATGGCCGACAAGGGCTCCCGACAGCTGCTGTCCGACGTGGCGTGCGGCGCCGTGTTCTGCCGTGCCGCTATGCAGGGCGCGAGCTTGACGCTCTTTGCGAACACCACGTCTATGAAGGATCGCGCTCGTGCTAAGGAGCTCGAGACGGCGTGTGATGAGTTGCTCGACACATGGTTGCCGCGCGCCGATGCGCTGGCGCGCCGCGCCTCCGACGCTGCAAGGAAGAGAGGATAGCCATGGCTGAACTGCTGAAGGGTGCTCCCGTTGCTCGCGCTTTGACTGAGGAACTTGCTGCTCGCTGCGCAGCCCTGCGCGAGCGGGGCGTTGTTCCGACGTTGGCTATCGTGCGTGTAGGTGAACGCGAGGACGACCTGTCCTACGAGCGCGGTGCCCTCAAGCGCTGCGAGAAGGTTGGCATTGAGGCTCGCCGCGTTTTGCTTCCTGCCGATGTTTCGCAGGATGAACTGCTGGCGGCTATTAAGGACATCAATGCCAACCCCGCTGTTCATGGCTGCCTAGTGTTTCGCCCGCTGCCCGCTGGACTTGACGAGGATGCGGCTGCCGCGGCGCTCGATCCCGCCAAGGATGTTGACTCCATGACGCCGGCCTCGCTGCTTACCACGCTTTCGGGTCGTGGCGAGGGCTTTGCTCCCTGCACGGCCGAGGCCGTGTTGGCGTTGCTGGACCATTACAGTGTTGAGCTGGATGGGGCCAAGGTTGCGGTCGTCGGTCGGTCTCTGGTGATTGGTCGTCCCGTTGCCGCCATGCTTACGGCTCGCAATGCCACGGTGACGACGTGCCATACGCATACACGCGATCTTGCTGCCGAGTGCCGTTCTGCCGATATCGTTGTTGCGGCCGTTGGACGCGCGAGCACGATTGGCGCGGATGCCGTTCGCGAGGGCCAGACGATTATTGATGTTGGCATTAACTGGGACGAGGCCGCTGGCAAGCTGGTCGGGGACATCGATTTTGATGCTGCGGAGCCGGTCGTTAACGCCATCACGCCCGTGCCGGGCGGCGTGGGGGCTGTGACCACCGCGATTCTCGCCAAACACGTGATTGAGGCGGCGGAGCGCGCATCGAAATAGGCGTTTTGAGCTGTTTGAGGGGGTTAGCTATATACCACGTGGTCAAACAATGCCAAATATGAGTACTGTTGCCAAGATAGTCACATATGTCTTACGTCTTTTTGGCTTCCTAACGGTATCCATTATCGTTAGGAAGCCTATTTTATTGAACTTATGGGGAATAACGTTGTCTTGCTTTTGGGCAAATGGGGATTTTCGGCACTCGTTACAGGGAAATTTGCTGCCACTAAATTGGTGACAGTACTCATATTTGGCATTTTTTGACCACGGGGGCTGCCGAGGCCGTGGTTTCGCCCTTTTTGCGCCGAAGCGATACACTGTTATCGTTTGATTTCTTCGCTCAAGGAGGATGCGCATGCCGTGCACAACGATTTTGGTTGGTAAGAACGCGAGCTACGACGGGTCGACGTTGGTCGCCCGCAACGAGGACTCGTCCAACGGGGTGTTTGAGCCCAAGCGCATGCGCGTGGTGCATCCCGACGAGCAGCCGCGTGTCTACACGAGCGTCCTGAGCCACCTGACCGTTGAGTTGCCCGACAATCCCATGCGCTACACGAGCGTCCCCGACGTCGTTCCCGGTCACGGTATTTGGGCCGAGGCCGGATTCAACGAGCTCAATGTTGGCATGTCCGCAACCGAGACGCTCACCACCAACGAGCGCGTCCGCGGTGCCGATCCGCTCGTGGACTATGTGCCCGCCAAGGGCAACGAGGGCGAGGACGGATATGTTCCGGCACAGTCCGGTGGCTTGGGCGAGGAGGACATGGTGACCCTGGTGCTGCCGTATGCCAAGTCCGCCCGCGACGGCGTGCGTATCTTGGGCGACCTGCTCGAGCGCTACGGCACCTACGAGAACAACGGTATCGCCTTTAGCGACGTGGACGAGATCTGGTGGCTCGAGACCATCGGCGGCCACCACTGGATTGCCAAGCGCGTGCCTGACGACGCCTATGTGACCATGCCCAACCAGCTGGGTATCGACAGCTTTGACCTGGATGACGCCGAGGGCGCCCAGACCGACCACATGTGCTCCGCCGACCTGCGCTCCTGGATGGCCGAGTGGCATCTGGACCTGACGCTGGGCGTCGAGGGCGACGGTCCGGCGACGGTCTTTAACCCGCGCGAGGCCTTTGGCTCGCACAGCGACAGCGACCATGTCTACAACACGCCGCGCGCGTGGTACATGCAGCGCTGCCTCAACCCCAGCGACGTGTGGGATGGTCCCGAGGCCGACTACACGCCCGAGAGCGACGATATCCCCTGGAGCCGCGTGCCCGAGCGCAAGGTGACCATCGAGGACATCAAGTACGTGCTTTCGAGCCACTACCAAGGCACGGAGTACGACTGCTACGGCAGCAAGGGCACGCCCGCCACGCGCGGCGCCTATCGCCCCATCGGCATCAACCGCAACAGCCAGCTCGCCGTGTTGCAGCTGCGTCCCTATGCGCAGCCGGCCTATCGCGCCGTGCAGTGGATGGCCTTTGGCTCCAACTCGTTTAACGCGCTGGTTCCGCTGTACGCCAACGTCGAGACCATGCCCGAGTACTATGCCGACACGCAGGCTCGCGTGACGTCCGAAAACTTCTACTGGGCCAACCGCCTGATCGGTGCCCTGGCCGACGTCCGTTTCCATGAGTGCGGCCGCGCGGTCGAGGATTATCAGGAGAAGATCGGTGGCATGGGCCACAAGCAGATCCATGACGTCGACGCTGCCGTAGCCGCTCTGCCCGAGGTCGAGGTGCCTGCCGAGCTTGCACGCGCCAACGAGGCCTTTGCCGAGCGTGTTCGCGTGGAGACCGATGCCCTGCTGGGCAAGGTGCTTTACACCACGAGCTGCGCCATGAAGAACTCTTTCGCGATGAATGACAACGTGAGGTAGGGATTTCCCGTCGATCGAATAGCGCTAAAACGCTTTGTCGCTTTCGCTCAATCTTGGGTACAAGAACGCCAATGCAGTTGTTTGTGATTGGAGATAACCATGGTTATGAAACTCGATCAGCTTGTTAACGGCGCCATTAACGTGGGCTTTGGCGCTGCCGCCGTTGCTGTCGAAGGCGGCAAGAAGGTCCTCGACGACCTTAACACCAAGGGCGAGCAGGTCCGCAAGGACACCACCACCCCCGATATCGCCCGCAGTGTGTCCGACATGTTCGAGCAGGCCGGCGGTACCATCTCCGATCTGACCGAGCGCTTGGGCATGCAGGGCGAGACCGCGGCCCAGCGCGTGCTTGACGAGCTCATCCTTGCCCGGGTCCGCGTCATGACCGCCCCCGAGCGCACGGCCTTCCTGGCCCATGTGCGCGACATCGTCGATTCGGTCGAGGACAACGTGACCTCGGTGCCCGTCGAGTCCGTTGAGCCCGACGATGCGAAGGATACCGAAGAGGCCGAGTAGCAGCGCAGATGGCAGATTCCACCACCGATTACAACAATCTAGATCCTTTGGGTGACGAGGCGGCGGTTGTCGATGAGGTCGATGCCGCCGTCTCGGGCGCTCGCAAAAAGCCGCGCGCTGTCGATATGGTGCCCGAAGAGCCCGACGCGATGGCGCCGGACGAGGAATACCAGCTCACGCCGGCGGGTCGTCGCGAACGCATCGGGCAGATTGTTCGCTTGGTCAAAAAGTACCGTGTGTGGGATAACCTCACGCCGGTTCGCTTGCGCCGCCTGCTCGAGGAGCTCGGCCCCATGTTCGTCAAGATGGGGCAGATTCTGGCCAACCGGTCCGAGATTCTGCCGCAGCGCTTTTGCGATGAGCTGCGCCGTCTGCGTTCCGACGTGGAGCCGGTGCCGTACGAGGTAGTGCTCCGCTGCTTGGAAGAGGAATACGGCCTGCGCCTGGGGGAGATGTTCGATGCGATCGACCCCAATCCGCTTGGTAGCGCATCGCTCGCGCAGGTGCACCGCGCTCGTCTGGTGACGGGCGAGGACGTGGCCGTCAAGGTGCAGCGCCCCGGTGCGCAGCAGGTTATGGCGCAGGACATCGATATCATCCGCTCGGTGGTGCGCATTGTTTCCAAGTTCGTCAACACCGATCAATTCGTTGACCTGCACGGCGTAGTCGAGGAGTTGTGGACCTCGTTTCGCGAGGAGACCAACTTTTTGGCCGAGGCCAAAAACCTCAACGACTTTTACGAGTTCCATAAGAGCGTTCATGGCGTGACGTGCCCTAAATCCTATCTGGACCTGTGCACCGAGCACGTGGTGGTTATGGACTACGTCGACGGCATTTCGATCGCCGATCCTGAACGCTTGGTGGCCGAGGGCTATGACTTGGAAAAGATCGGTGCCGCAATCGTCGAGGACTACTCGACGCAGGTGCTCGATGACGGCTTTTTCCATGCCGACCCGCATGCGGGAAACATCATTCTCAAGGACGGCATCGTCTACTTTATCGACTTGGGCATGGTCGGACGCATGTCGAGCCACGACCGCGGTATCGTCAAGGATATGATCTTTGCCGTGGCCGAGGGCGACGTGCCAAAGCTCAAGGATTCGCTCATGCGCTTCGCCGTGACGCGTGGCGACTCGGCTGAGCTCGATCATTCGGCCTTTTTGTCCGATCTTGACTTTATCGTGGCTGACTTTGCGGGCCTTGACCTGAAGGATCTGGATATCGGCGAGTTTTTGACCTCGCTGCTAAACTTGGCGCGCAAAAACGACGTTGAGCTGCCGAGCGTGGTGACAATGTTCGCGCGCGGCATGGTGACGCTCGAGGGTCTGCTGACCGAGTACATGCCCAACGTCAACATGATCCAGATCATTCAGGCTCATATCAAAAACGAGAAGAGCATCTATGCCCGCATGCGCGAGATGAGCCGCGACTTTGCCGCGAGCAGCTATCGCGCGGCAAAAGGCTCGCTCGAGGCGGCCGAGTATCTGGGCTTGGCTTCGCGTATGCTCACGCGCGGCCAGCTTAAGGTGAACACGCAGATCATGAGCAGCGATAAGGCGCTGCGACAGCTGGGCGGAATCATCGACCGCATGTCGATGGCGATTGTGATCGCCGGTCTGTTTATCGGTTCGTCGGTGGTGTACTATGCACGCATCGAGCCGGTTGTGTTTGGTATCCCAGTCATTGGCTTTATGGGCTACGTGAGCGCGCTGGTGCTGGCGCTTATGCTGGGTCGCAATATCTGGCTCAACAGCCACGGCGGCAAGCACTAGAGGCTGTGACCGTCACCGCATTCTCCTATCGCAAACAATAGCTTTTACCTTGGGCTTCGCCTGCGTGCGAGGCCCTTTTGCGTGATAGCATATTGACGGTTTTAATCGATGGCCTAGATGGTGGTGCGGAGACGCACGAATGCGCGGTTTTCCTGCGCGTTTGGGGGAATCGGGGTGCAAGTCCCCGGCTGTACCAGTAACCGTAATTCCTCTTGGCTCGGGATGTTCGCGTCGCAGATCGGACGGCGCGCCCGAGTCGTTAAGGTTAAGTCGGATCGCCTCCCATCTTGCATGCGGCTGCGGCGTATGCCGCCGGTGTGCATAGGGCTCTGGAGGGAAGGGGGACCCCGATGGGGGAACTCGAGCGTAACATGCGCAATGACGTGGGGCAGCTTCAAGGCAACGCTCCAAGTACAGACAGTAGGAGACAAATGGATATGTTTGAGGACGAGTGCCAGCGTGCCTCGCTTCGTCGCCGTGGCGTAATCGCGCGCGGCGTGGCAAAGCGCTGCCTGGTGGCATTCCTGGCCTTCGCGATGGCCTTTGGCACCACGCCGGCTCAGCTGTGGGCCGAGGGTGCCGAGGGCATTACCGACGCTGTGGCTCAGGCTACGACGCCAGGCGAGGACGCAGCGCTTGCGGGCGGTACCGCCGAGCAGAGCGGCGCCGAGGTTTCGGATTCCGGGAGCGCGCCTGCAGCTAGTGCCGCCACTACAGAGGCAGCAACTGGCGACGAAGGCTCGGCGACGGGGGAGAGCCCTGCCACGAGCGAGCGGTCTTCGACGGCATCCGCTGGCCAAGCAGGATCTGCCGCCGCGGCTGCCGTCCAGACAGAGAACCCGACAGAAACTGGCGATGTCGTCAAGAAGCAAATCGAGGTCTCGTTCTCGATTATCGGCACCGATGCCGACGGCAAGGCTCAGACCTGGGTGGCGCCTACGCAGCTCAAGCTCGACGAGGGCGCGACGGCTGCGGATGCCTTCATTAAGCTGCAGGAGAAGACGGGCTTCAAGGCGAAGTACGATCCGAACACGGCATACGGTTTCTACCTCGAAAGCATCACCTCCCCGAGCGATGGCCGTACGCTTGCCTTCGATCCGGCGACTCATGCCTACTGGCAGCTGTTCGTCGACGGCGCGTCTTCCTCGGTTGGCGCGAGCAGCGTCAAGCTCACCCAGGGGCAGAAGATTGAGTTTGCCTATACGGCTGGTAGCTCGTCCCCTGTCGTTAAAGACCAGGTTGCCGCAAATGTGACCGTCATTGGTCGCGATGCCCAGGGCAAGACTCAGACTTGGGTCGATAATGCGCAGTATGTGGTGACGTCCGGTTCGAGCGCGCTTGGTCTTACGAAGGTCGCACTCGAGGCGAACGACATTGACGCCGTTGCTGCGGGCTCCTTCATTCTGAGCCTTAAGTACAACGGTGTTGAGCTGGGTACGCCCCAAGATTATTCGACCTATTGGCAGCTGTTCATCAACGGCAAGTCGAGTGACTATACGGCGGACAATGTCACCATCCATGCCGGCGATACCGTCACGTGGTTCTACGGTGGCTGGGGCGACCAGTTGCCGTCCGATTCTGTCCATGCTTCTGTTCAGGTTCTCGGTAAGGACAAGGACGGCAAGCAGCAGGTTTGGGCTTCGACGGGTCAGACGAGTCTCAAGGCGGGCTCTACTGCCAAGGATCTCCTTGAGCAGGTCGGCCTTACTCTCGATGCTGACGAATCGTCTTGGGGCTGGTTCCTCAACGGCATTTATTCGCCCTTCGATGGTAAGTCCTATTGTGGCTATGATGCTGCGACCAATAGCTATTGGCGCTTCTACGTAAATGGCAAGTTCGCCGACGTTGGCGCCGGTGCCTACAAGCTCCAGGAGGGTGACGCCGTCACCTTTATGTATGGTGCTGACGCCGATGCCCTTCCCGGTCAGGTGCTTGGATCCGCCGATGTTATCGGTCCCGATGTCAACGGGAACAATACGCGTTGGGGCACGGCAAGCAATGTTTCTCTGCCCGAAGGCTCCACGGCCCAGAACCTTATTGAGGCAGTTCTGAAGGCCAAGGGCGTTGCGTACAACGGCTCCCAGAGTGGTGCATACTGGTTCCTCAATTCCGTTACTTCGCCGTTCGATCACAATCCGTATGGTTGGGATGCTGCGACCAATAAATATTGGCATCTGTATATCAACGGAGAGCCCTCCTTACTCTGCGCCAATCAGATTACGCTCAAGAGCGGCGATAAGGTCACGCTTGCCTATACCACCGATAATTCGCCCATGCCCGATCCCGACAAGATTGTCGTGGATCCGAGCGCGACGACTCCTGATTGGGATGCCGAGTGGGCCGGCTACGGCAACAGTGGCAACGGTTCGACCGTAACGGATGCCAAGGCGCCTGCGCAGGCCGCCGGTCTTAAGTGGGCCTTCGATTGGAAGGCCGAGTCTGGTCAGCAGTATGCCAACTGCAGCGAGCCTGTCATTGCTAACGGCTTTGTGTACATCGCGACCGAGAACGAGCTCATTAAGATCGATTCGTCCACGGGCAAAAAGGTTGCCTCTGCGCCGCTTGCCTCCAAGGTGAGCTATACCTCTCGTCCGATCTATACCAATGGCCTTATCATCGTTCCGCTCAACGGCGGCGCGGTCCAGGCGATTACTGCAGACAAGCTGATCTGCAAGTGGATGACGCCTGGTTTGACGGACTTGACGCAGAGCTCCTGCACCGTCGTTTCGGACGGCGAGTACGTCTATGTAGGCTCGGTCGATATTTCGTATGACGAGAATTACAACGCGACCTACGGCAACGGCTCCTTTGCGCGCATTAAGATTGCCACGGGCGAAGTTTCTTGGCAGAACATCGACCCTGCCGAGGGCTATTACTGGACTGGTGCGGCTTTGACGGATAAGTATGCCATCGTTCCTACGAGCGCAGGTACGCTTAAGTGCATTGATAAGGCAACGGGTGTTGTCGTTTCGACCATGAAGCTCGGCGCTGTCGCAAATGCCGATTGCATTGCCGATCCGTCCAATGGTTCGACCTTCTATCAGATGACGCACGACGGAAAGCTCCATGTGATTTCGCTTTCGGCGAAGGGCGTGCTGAGTGAACAGAAGACGGTTGATCTGGGCCTTACGAATAATCTGAGCGCCCCTGCGGTGTCTGGTGACAATCTGATTGTCGGCGGACAGACGGCTACTGGCTCTGCTCTGGCTCTCTATAATCTGAAGACCGGTAAGACCACGATGGTCACCGCTGCTGACGGTAAAGAACTGCCGGCCGGATTTAACGGTATTGCTGCTACTCCGCTGGTGAGTGTTCAGGGCGGCAAGACCTATGTGTACTTCACCGTTAACAGCGCGGATAGCAAGGATTACGTCAGCTACTCTGCTGGTGGTGGCGTGTATCGCTATACGCTCGGCGATGCAGAGGCGACGCAGATTTATGATGCGGCTGGCCATTACCAGTACTGTGACTCTCCGGTCATTGCCGATGCTTCTGGCAATCTCTACTACATTAATGATTCGGGCACGCTGTTTAAACTTGGAGCTGTCGAGTCTTGGACGGTTGCCTTTAACTCCAACGGCGGGTCTGCTTGCGACACTAAGTTTGTTGCTACGGCCGATGGCAAGCTGGTCAAGCCGGCCGATCCGACGCGCGATGGCTACACTTTCGGCGGTTGGTATACCGATGAGGCTTGCACGCAGGCGTATGACTTTAGCACGCCGGTGACGGCCGATCTGACGCTGTATGCCAAGTGGACCAAGAATGCCGTTAACCCTGGCGGTAATGGCGGCGCAGGTTCGAATGGCGGCGGCGGTTCTGGTACCGGTACTGGTTCCGGCACTGGCGCTGGCACTGGCACGGGTTCCGGCTCCGGCTCGAAGGGCGGCGCTGTCGCCCCGGGTCATAAGCCGACGACCAAGACGACGGTGTCGACCAAGACCGAGACCAAGGACAACAAGTCCGACAAGAAGGACACCGATAAGTCCGATAAGAAGGACGAGAAGAAGTCTGACAAGAAGTCTGACAAGAAGGACAGCAAGTCCGACAAGAAGTCCGATTCCAAGTCCGATACGGGTGCTGCTTCCACGACCACTGCTAAGAAGTCCTCTAGTGCTTCCGAGCAGGAGACTGGCACCAATCCGCTCGCCATCGTCGGCGTTGCCGCCGGCGTGATTGGCCTCGCACTCATCGCCGTCTTCGTGCTGACCAAGCGCGGCAAGGGTGACGGTAATGCCCGATAAGCCCAAGGAGACCAGCGGGCAACAGCCCGACTCCTCGTTCATTCAGTTCGACGATGCAAAGCAACAGGGCGCCGCTTCGGCGGCGTCCGCCTCTCGTCGCAAGGCGCTCCTTGGCGTTCTTGCTGCCGCGTGCACCATTCTGATCGTCGTCTCGCTGGGCTTCGTCCATCCTTCCGAGAGCGGCGCCTGGTCCATTGACTGGATCGTTCAGACCGTGACGGGGGAGAGCGTCGTCGCCAAGGACACCAAGGGGTCTGGCTCGTCTGCCGCTTCGGGCGAGGCTAGTTCCAAGGATTCCAAATCTTCGAATGATGCAAAAGACGAGCCCAAGGGTTCGAACGACGCCAAGGACGATTCCGAGTCTTCAAACAAGGAATCGGACAAAAACTCGGATAGCAAGAAGTCCGAGGACCGGGGCGGCAAGAAGTCTGGCGATAAATCCGCTGCCCAAAATACGGGAGCCGGTGATACTTCCAATGCGTCTGGCGGTGCTTCTTCGGGCGGTGGCCAGTCGTCTGATGGAGCCTCATCCTCTAATGGTGGAAACGCCTCCTCGGGCAGCCAAAGCGGCTCACAGGAGTCCAACTACGTTACGGTGACGGTTTCGGTCACATCGAGCGCTGTGGGCAATCCCGTGTCCTCTGGCGGCACCTTTACCTTTAACGAAGGCGCCACCGTTTACGATGCCCTGTGCGCGCTGGGCCTTTCTGTCAACGCACACGGCTCATCGTACGGCACGTATGTTTCTGCGATTGGTGGTTTGGCCGAGAAACAGTACGGCGGCACGAGCGGCTGGATGTACTCCGTCAACGGCACAACGCCCATGACGGCCTGCAGTAACTACGTTCTCTCCAATGGCGACAACGTTGTTTGGTATTACGTAACGGGCTAGAGGCCTCGACATAGCGCGCCAGACGGGCGGTTCGGACAAACATCCGGGCCGCCCGTTTTTCATGCGAATGGGACTGGTTCGCCGGGTCTCTCGACAAACAAAAAACCGGTTGGAATGGGAATTCCAACCGGTTATACATTCAAGCAAATAGTGAATCGATTACGACCGTGCGCCCTCGAGGAAGAAGCGACGGCTAAAGTAGTTGTACCAGGTGACCAGGAACGTGGCGATGGCCTTCATGGCCTGGTAGCCGATGCTCAAAAACGTGACGCCCACAAACATGTACAGGTCGTTGAGGCCCAAACCAATCACCGACAGGATGGTGAAAATCGTGAACTCGCGCTTGCGGCTCATGCCCTCGCGGTGGTCGAACACGTACTTCATGCTGAGCCAGTAGTTGACCACGACGGACGTGATAAACGAGATCGTGGTGCTCATCAAAAAGTCGAGATGGAACAGCTCGACGAGCGCAATGAGCATGCCCCAGTCGATGCCAAAGGAGATAAGACCCACGACAGCGAACTTGAGGAATTGCTTAGTATGAGGTTGTGCCAGTGCCTTGCGCACGTAATCACATCCAATGCGTTGACGAATCGAGCAGAGGATACTTTAGAGCTTTTGCAAGGGAAACGTAAGGGCTTTGCCAAGAACTATACGAACTCGTCAAATTTGCAAGAGACAATCCGCAAACGTCGTAAATCCTTCCGTAAACGAGCAAGGCCCACGAACAACGCAGCGCTCGACGCGCATCGTCCGTGGGCCCCGTAGCTGTGCGGGAAAGCCGAGCTACTTTGTCTCCTCGCCCTCCAGGAAGATCTTTCGGGTCACAAAGTTGTAGACCATGACCAGCGCGGTGGCGCAAATCTTGGCGTTATTGGCCTCGAGCCCCAGGCCGGCGTTGAGCGCCAGCACGATACCGTCGTTGAGCGCCAGGCCAATAACGGACAGCACGACAAAGATGATGAACTCGCGGCGGCGGCTCATGCCCTCCTTGTGCGCAAACACGTACTTCATGCTCGCGGCGTAGTTAAAGATGAGCGAGACGATAAAGCCGCTGGTATTGGCGATCAGGATGTTAAGGCCCAGGCCGTAGTGGAGCAGATTCATGATGCCAAAGTCGATGACCGTGGCGACGACGCCGACGACGCCAAACTTCATGATCTGCGCAAGGAGCTTTTGCATGGTACCTGCCTTAGGGTGGCGCCGGAGCGCCGTGGGGATGACGAACTCAGCAAGTTTAGCCAATCCCCGCGGGTGGAGCTAGACGCGCTCCTCGATAGCACCGTTTCTATATGCATCGAGCAGTTGGCGTAGGTCCTGGATTTGGCTGCGGATCTTGGCACCGGTATCGGTGTCGCTCACCATGCGGCGCCGGTCTGCCTCGTCGAAGCGGTTGGTCTCGCTCTCGATGTCGATGTTGCGGGTAAGTGCCTCGGCAACCGTGGTAAAGGCTTGGTGCGACTTAAGGCGACATCCGCGCGAACTGGAGATAAGCGTGTAGCCGGCTATGCCCGTCTTGGGATGGTAGGCGCGGCAGAAGCCGCCATCGATGACCAGCAGCTTGCCCTCGGCGCGGATGGGCTGCTCGCCCTTGGTGGTTTTAACGGGTGTGTGGCCGTTGATGATGTGGCCGGTCGGCGAACATGCCATGGGGGCAACGCCGAACTCGCGCATGATGTCGTCGCAGACCGAGGGTGACTTGGTAAGCGTGAAGTACGGGTCCATCGGCTCGACCCACGTGCTCTTGTCGGCGATGTAGGCGCGCTCGAAGGTGCGCACCACGCGTCCGCTGGCGGGCGAGTTAAAGCCGATCCACAGGTACCACATCCAGTCGAGGGCGTCGCGGTCGCCCACGCGCCAGGCGCGGCGGGCGATGCGGTCGCAAAAATCGAGATAATCGCGGCCGGCGTGCCAGGTGCCCAGACAGTTCATGCTGCTAAAGGTGCCATCCTCGTTGAGCGGCGCGCAGCCATGGAACAGCAGGTTGCCGTTGGTGACCTTGTACATCGAGCCGTGGGTGTAGAGGAAATCGATATGGCGATGCAGATGATCGGCGGTGACAAACTCGGACACAAGCTTGTCGATGATGTGTTGCTCCTGGGGCGTGAGCGTGTAGGGGTCCGCCGGATCGACGGTGGGAAAATCGTTGGTCGTGAGCGGCCATACACTGCCGTCGGCAAGCGTGACCGTGCCGGCGTCGTGGTCGATCTTGTCGAGCAGCAGGCGGTCGGTCATGTCGAACTCGGGGTGGCGCTGGATAATCTGGCCCTCGAGTTTAAAGAGCAGCACGTTGATGGCCTTGATCAGCGGGGTGATGGACTCGTCGGCGGTATAGGTGGCATCGGCAAAGGCAACGAGCTCGCGCAGCGAGATACCGTAGTCGTTCTCGAGGATCTCGTAGTTGTCGTAGCGCAGGTTGTTGCGCAGCACCGTGGCGATGCAGGCGGGCTCGCCGGCAGCGGCGCCCATCCACAGCAGGTCGTGGTTGCCCCACTGGATGTCGAGCGAATGGTAGGTGAGCAGGCGGTCCATAATCTTGGCAGCGCCGCCGCCACGGTCGAAGATATCGCCCACCAGGTGCAGGTGGTCGACAGCGAGGCGCTTGATGAGCGAGGCGAGCGACTCGATAAAGTCGTCGGCGCTGGCGGTCTCTAGGATGGACTCCACGATGCGCTCGTGATAACGCACACGATAGTTGTTCTCGTCCGGATGCGTGTGCAGCAGCTCGTCGATGATGTAGGCGTAATCGCGCGGGATGGCCTTACGCACCTTGGAGCGCGTATAGCGGCTCGAAAGCGAGCGGGCAACCATGATGAGCTGGTCGAGCATGGTCTTGTACCAGGTGGGGGAGTCCTCGCGCCGGCTGCGGACCAGCTCGATCTTCTCGCGCGGGTAGTAGATGAGCGTGCACAGCTCGCCCTTTTCGTCAAAGGAGAGCGTGTCGCCAAAGATCTCGTCGACATGTTCGCGCACGATACCCGAGCAGTTGTTGAGGATGTGCATAAAGGCTTCGTACTCGCCGTGCACGTCGCTCATAAAATGCTCGGTGCCTTTGGGCAGGTTGAGAATGGCCGAGAGATTGATAATCTCGGTAAACGCGGATTGCTCGGTGGGAAATTGTCTCGACAGCAGACGCAGATACTTAAAGTCTTGCGGGTTGCGATCGAATGCGACCATGAAACACCTTCCGATATGGTTGGTAAAACTGATAAACAGCGTCAAACGTTTATCAGTATGCGCCGGCTTGGTTTCGATTTTGCGCCGGCGGCTGAATTGTCGGTTGAACGGTTTGGTAAATCGATTTAGTTGAGGTCGATGTGTCGGTTGGATGGAGACGAAGGGGGTGATTTTGCCCAAATGGGCCCATGGCGGGGATGGGGATGTTCATGATAAAGATATTCAATGCAAATGGTTCGAATTGGTAAATAGTGGACGTTTGTATCGTATTTAGGCTTGCTGTGCGATAATTTGCGCAGCAATACTTAAGGAGCCTCATATGAGTGATTTTGTCCTGACCTGTGAATCCGCCGCCGATCGAACCCGTGAGTTCTTTGCATCGCGCAATATCCCTGTCGTGTGCTTTCATTACGAGATCGACGATGTTGTCCATGACGATGACCTGTATCAGTCGATTTCACCGGACGAGTTTTTTGCCCAGATTGCCGCGGGCGCCATGCCCAAGACGTCTCAGGTGAGCGTGGGTGAGTACGAGGAGTTTTGGGAGCCGTTTGTTGCCGAGGGTAAAGACGTGCTGCATCTGACGCTGTCGTCGGGTATTTCGGGTACGTATGGTTCGGCTTGCGTTGCGGCGCAGATGCTCGCGGATCGCTATCCTCAGGGCGGCAAGGTGCGCGTCATCGATTCGCTGGGGGCGTCTTCGGGCTTTGGTCTGTTGCTGGAATATGCCGCTGACGTGCGCGATAGCGGCGCTTCACTCGACGAGACGGCCGCCTGGATCGAGGAGCATAAGCTCAACCTGCACCACTGGTTCTTCTCGACCGATCTGTCGAGCTACCTGCGCGGCGGTCGCATTTCGGCTGCGAGTGCGATCATCGGCACGGCGCTTAAGATTTGCCCGCTTATGACCGTCGATTGCGAAGGCAGGCTGTCGCCACGTGAGAAGATCCGCACCAAGAAGCGCGCGATTTCCGAGATGGCTAAGACCATGATGGCACACGTGCAGGACGGTGCGGATTATTCGGGTAAGTGCATTATGTCCCATTCGGCGTGCCGCGAGGATGCCGAGGCCGTTGCGGCGCTGATTGAGGAACAGGTTCCGCAGCTCAAAGGTAAGATCGAGATCAATAACATCGGTGCTCTGATCGGTTCGCACACCGGGCCTGGTACGGTGGCGCTCTTCTTTATGGGCGACAAGCGCGTGGATTAATTTGCCCCATCACGTCGCCGCATGATTGCTCAAACGAAAACGGCCCGCCTCACGTTTGTGGGGCGGGCCGAGATGTTTGGGTTAGCGTTTCTTTCCGCGGAAGAAAAAGCCGTGCAGTGACGGCTTGAGGCCGCGGTTGGCGCGATGCTCCTCGACGCGCTCGTGGATCGAAGCGACGCGCTCGATGACTTCGTCGGGAATCGGCACGTCGGGATTCATGTTCTCGACCTGGCTGACTTCGGCGGCGGCGACCTGGTCGATAATGGGCACATCGTCGCGCGAGATGACAGGTGTGGCGTCTTCCTTCATCTTGCGATAACGCTGCATCATGTCGGCCTGTAGCTGCTGGGCCGAAGGCGGCGTCCAGATGATGGCGTTGGCGCCGGCGGCGATGGTCTCGCGAATGCTCTCGGGCGTCTTGCCGCCCGGTGCGATGAGCGGCAGGTTGGGATAGTGCTCGCGCAGTTCACGCAGGACCTGGGGTGTGTTTTTGCCGGCGGCGATGTTGAGAATCTTGGCTCCGGCGCGCACTTTGGCATGCGCATCATCGTCGCAACGTACGACCGTGGCGATGACGGGGATGTCGGCGATGTTGGTGATGTGCTCGACCATCTCGGCAGTGGCGGGGGAGTTGACCACGCAGCCCGCCGCGCCCTGCATCTCGGAGACGGCTGCCATCTGCACGGAGCGCTTGCCGGTCGTAGTTCCGCCGCCCACGCCTACAAAGACCGGGCACTCGGCGACGGTCAACAGTGCCTGCGTAATGGCGGGCTGCGGCGTGAAAGGGTAGACCGCAAAGACGGCGTCGGCGTTGGAGTTGCGGATAACCGCGACATCGGTGGTGTAGATGAGCGATTTGATACGACGGCCGAAGAGCGTAAAGCCGCTGGCCTCCTCGATCTCGTCGGGCATGCGGAGGGCCGCCTTGCGCAAACGCCCGTCGATGGGCAGCGGCTCCATGGGGAGCAGTCCGTTGGGAGTCACGGCTACCTGGGGCTCGGTGAACTCGTCTGCGAGCTCGACCTCGGAGAAATCGACCGAGGCGACGATGTCCTCGTGAACCTCGGCGGGCACATCGATGGGAGCTTGGTCGTTTGCCGCGGCAGGCGTGTCGAAGGAGCTGGTGCCGACAAAGGCGTCGACGCGCTCGTTTAGGTCGTTGAGGGTGTCCATGGAGACTCGATTCTGTGTGACGACGGCCGGCACGATGCAGCCGGAATTGCGAATGCTAAATCGTTTGACGAGTTGATTTTTCCCCGCCGCGCCATCCGTTAGACCGAAGGGCAGGCGAACGTGAAGGAGCTGTGGTGGCGGGGATCGAGGTGCTATCTTGAAAGTCCCGTTTAAAAGAGAGGTGACGCGGTATGGAATTTTCGGCAATGTTGGGCTCGATTGGCCTGTGTGTGGGCGCAATCGTTGCCGCCGCGGTCATCTACTTTGTGGTCACGGCCATCAAGGGCAAAAGGGCCGAGCGCAAGGAGCGCGCGATGCTTAAACAGCATCGCGACCAGCAGGGCAAACGCGCACAGAAATAGCTTGTTGAGTTTTGGATCCGTGCGCTAGCTGCGTTTTCGGATCAGGGCAATGTAGAAGCCCTCAAAGTCGCGGCTAGGCGGAATGGTCAGCGTACCGGGCATACCGTTGGCGACGGCCGAGACATGGCCGGCAGCGATGGCCTCAGTGAGGGCATCGCACTCGATATGCGGCTCCTCGCCGGCATCCTGGGCGCGACGCGCTTCGCTTTCGCTCGGCGTGCCGTCGAGGGGGATGAGCTCGCAGTCCATATGCTTGTCGAGGGCCTCTTGCAGGGCGTCCTCGTTTTCCTGCGGCAAGATCGAACAGGTCGAATAGACGAGCGTGCCGCCCGGTTTGAGGGCACCCATGGCGCGGTCCAGAAGTGCTCGCTGCGAGCGGGCGCACTTGCTCAGCAACTGCTCGGTCAGGCCGCGCAGGCTTTTCTCGTTGTCGCTGATGACGGTGCCCGTGCCGGTGCAGGGAGCGTCGAGCAGGATGCGATCAAAGCGGAAGAACTCGTCGAGCTCGCGTGCGTCGATGCGCATGACGGGCACGTTTTTGGCACCTTGACGGTGGAGGTTGGACTCAAGCTTTTCGGCGCGGGGAATGCTCATCTCACAGGCCGTGAGGTGTGCCTGGCCCTGGGTGAGGGCGGCGATCTGCGTCGTCTTGCCGCCGGGGGCTGCGCACATGTCCAGGATGTCCTCGCCGGCCTGAGCGCCCAGGACCAACGGCGGCATCATGGACGACAGGCTCTGCAGATAGATTTTGCCGTCGCGGTAGATGTCGAGATCCCACAGATCGGAAACCTGGGCCTCGGGCAGGATAAAGGCGTCCGGATACCAGGTAACGGTTTGGTGCGCGATGCCGGCGGCATCGAGCGCGGCGGCGATGTCCTCGGCGGTTGCCTTGAGCGTGTTGGCGCGCAGTGTGACCGGGCGTGTGGCCGCGGCTCCAAAGCCCTCGATCATGAGCTCGGCATCGGCGGGCGCATAGGCGCCGGCGACCGTGTCGACCATAAAGCGCGGCAGGTCGGCGGCGGAGTGTTGGGCGGCAAGCTGGTCGGAAAGCTCGGTGGAGGCAAACTGCCTAAGCTTGAGCTCGGGCTTAACCTGCTTTTTCTGCTTACGACGACGCGGCTTGGACATCCGTCTTTCCTTCCACCTAAATGATTATTCTGGGACGGGGATTAAAACATCATTCCATGACCCCCGTCACAAAAGACTGTACTGTGGCGCCCGGGAATGATTTTTTTAATCCCCGTCCCAGAATAATCATTCCCGGGCGCGTTGCTGCAGGCGTGCTTTAGTACTGGCTCTCGTGCTTGCTGAAGAAGTCGAAGCGCGGGGGCAGCGGCTTCACGCGGTGCTCACCGGGCTTCTCGCCCAGGCTCTCCACGAACTCGTCCGTGGAGGCAAAGATGTTATCCCAGCTAAAGAAGGCGACCGGGTCAACGTTGAAGTACTCGCAGATGAGCTCGCAGCCGGCCGGAACGATGCCGTGCATCAGGACGGTGGCCACGCGCAGCTCGGTAAAGGCGTCGACGAGGGCCTGCGTCATGGCGGCGTTTGCTGGCTCGCCCTCGAGCTTGTTGGCGGCCTTGGAGGCGTCGCTCCAGCGCTTGTTGGCGGCGCGCAGGTAGTCGTCACACACGGCAAGCGCGCGGTGCGTCTCGAACTTGTACATGGCCTGCTCAAAGGCAAGGGTTGCCTGCTGGGCGGCTTCGACCACGGTGTCAGAAGCGGCACCAGCGGGGATGCAGCCGTTGCGGTAGGGGCTCTCGTCGCCCTCCTTGACGGCGACGCCGTAGAAGCAGCTGCGTGCCAGACGGTTGAACACGCCGGTCAAAAGGGCGCTCTCCTTAAGGGCCGGGTCGATAACGCGCTTGTCGTCGCAGGCGCGCACCTCGTTGCCGTCCTTGTCCTTGCCGGTCACGCGCGTGTCATATGCCTTGGGGCTAAAGCTTACCGGCTTCTCGGACAGGCCGAGCGACAGCCAGTGCGCGCGCATCTGCTCGCAGGTGTAGTGGTTGAGCAGGTCGTCTGCCGGCGGGGGAGGCGTCTGCGAGGACGAGCTGGCTTTTTTGCCCATGTAGAGCAGGTGATAGCAGGCGCTGACGGTGCTCTGCGTAAGGTCCCAACCCAGGGCCTCCCACATGGCTGTCTGAGCGATGCAGTAGAAATAGATGTTGTCCTGACCGATGAACTGGTAGATCTGTGCGTCGTCCGAGCACCACCAGTCGCGCCAGTCGAGCGAGCTGTGCTGGTAGGTGGGCGCGGGGACCTGCGTGGAGTCGGCAGCGGGCTCGCCCATGAGGGCGGCATCCTGGGCGGCGACACCCTCGGTCACGCCGGCGGCCTTGGCATCGCGCGCGAGCACGGTACGCGTATAGCTGATGGGCGCCCACAGGCTCTCGGGCCAGCACCAGCAGGTGACGTCGGAGACGCCATCGACCTCGGGCACCGGAACGCCCCAGCCGATGTTACCGGTGATGCGGAAGGGCACGAGCGCCTTGCCGCTGCGGAAGCGCACGCCGCCGTTGGCGAGCACCGCGTGGGCGTCGTCGCGCTCCTTCCAGCTGGGGAAGGTGACGGTAAAGCTGCTCTTGTTGCCCTCGGGCTCCAGCACGGTGTGCTCGGGAAGCTGATCCTCGACGGCATCGAAGGCCTCGCGGAACTTGTTCTGGATATAGAGCTGAGCCGGCAGCAGCCACTCCTCCATAGTCTTGGAGACCACGGAACGAACCTGCGGGTTCTGGGCGAGCTTGGCGGTATAGGTCTTCATAAAGTCGAGGTAGGCCGGCAGGTCGAAGTAGAGGTTGTCTACCGGGCGCAGCTCGGGCACCTCGCCGGTGAGCTGGCTTTTGGGCGCGATGAGCTCCTCGGGCTCAAACTGGTGGCCCAGGTCGCACTCGTCGGCATAAGCCTTCTCGGACTTGCAGCCCTGGATGGGGCAGCGGCCGATTACCTGACGGCCGTTGAGGAACGTGCCGGCCTTGGCATCGTAGAACTGCAGCGTGGAGCGCTTGGAGATGGTGCCCTGCTCGTGCAGGCGCTTGATAATCTCGGCGGTCACCTCGTTGTGAATCTGCGCGGCCGGCTCAAGGCCCGAGCCGCCGTAGATGTCACAGCTGATGTTGTAGTTGTTGAGGGTCGCGGCCTGGCGGGAGTGATTGGACTCGACATACTCGGCGATGGACTTGTCGTAGCCCTCGTTCTCCTTGAGCTTGCGGTAGCTCTCCATGATGGGCGAGCCATAGCAGTCGGTGCCCGAGGTGAAGATGACGTTCTCGCGGCCCAGACGGTCGCGCAGGAAGCGGGCGAAGAAGTCGGCCGGGACAAAGACGCCACCGACGTGGCCAAAGTGAAGGCCCTTGTTGCCGTAGGGCTCGCCGGCGGTAACGATGGCGCGGCGAGGCCAGCTGGGACGGTCGTTCATGGAGTATTTGGATGCCATGGGACTCCTTCGCATATGGTGAGAGCGCGGCCGGGCACAAGGCCTGGCGACGCGGTGGTCAATTCGTGCATATCGTTCGACATTATCGCACATGCGGACGGGTACGTGGCAGGGGCGCTATCCTAAGATGCTATGAATGAGATTTCCAACATACATGCGTTTGAAGACGAGGATTTTCTGCACGCCTGCTTTGTGTGGGGGATGGCCGTGCTTGGCGCATTTGCCGTGTGTCTGGTGCCGGTGTTTATGCTGCTGGGCGGGCCTGCGGACTTGGATGCGGCTGACGCGGGCGGCTGGATGGCCGTCTTGGGATGGATAGTCGGCTTGGCTGCGATCTCAATGGCGTCGTTCGCCGTGCACGAGCTGGTGCACGGTGTGTTTTTTAAGCTGCTGGCGCCTGCGGGCGCGCAGGTGACCTTTGGGGCGAATCGCGAGACGGCGATGATCTATGCCTGCGCCGAGGGCGTTGTGTATTCGCGCCGGCGGTACATGGTGGTTTGCCTGGCGCCGACGGTTGTTGTGACGACAACGCTTGCCCTGGGGTTTGCGTTTTCGGGCTATCCGCTGCTGTGCTATCTGGCTGCCGGCTTGCATTTGTCGGGCTGTGTAGGCGACTGGTATTACGTGCGGACCATTCTGCGCGACCGTCGCATTGTCGCCTGCGAGGACACGTCCTTTGGCGTGCGCTTTTTCGCAAGGTAGTCTTTTTGGGACGATTTTTCTGGGACGGGGATGTAGATGAAGCCGTTGCTGCTGCATGCTTGCTGTGCGCCGTGCTCGCTTGAGCCTGTCTCTTATACACATCTGACGCTGCCGACGAAGCTAGAAGTG
>CABSMQ010000024.1:0-28209 GCA_902478965.1 uncultured Collinsella sp.
GCGGGAAGCCGTTCCAGGGATTAGTTCTCCTTCCGGTAAGGGCCCAGGTAGACTACCTGGTCGATAGACGGCAGGTGCAAGGCTGGCGACAGCCTCAGCCGAGCCGCACTAATCGCCCGAGCTCTTCCGGAACCGCACCTCGCGGCCCGCGGGACATGCGCTCATGCGCGGTCCGGGCACGAGGATGCCCCCGAGTCATCTTTCCTATACGCCATGCGGCCCCCAGGGCACGCGATATCGACCCAGGACACCGTAACGGTGGGCGCCGCCCACCGGTCAGCGGCCAGAGCATGGGGGGCACGCCCGGTCCCGTTCCGAACCCGGAAGCTAAGCCCCATCGCGCCGAGAGTACTGCGGGGTCAGCCCGTGGGAGGCCAGGGCGCCGCTGACCGGTGGACGGCACCGAGCCGTACGCTTGAACTTGGAAGGGGGAGGCCTCGCGGCCTCCCCCTTTTTTTGCGTTATATACACGTTGTACTTTGGGACCTAGTTCCCCCGTATGCGCTCTTACTGTTTGGCTGTATTTTGAGTCCTTCTAGTGTATTTGAGCGATAATTACTCGCATTGGCGTTAGGGAGGGCTTGATGTTTACCGTATTTGTCTTGGGCAATATTGCTTCGGGTAAGTCGACTGCCTGCCGCTATTTCGAATCTCGTGGCGCTATGCTAATCGATCTGGATGAGCTTGCAAAATCGCTGTATGTGCCGGGCTCTGATATCGTCAATGCTCTCGCGGATGAATTCGGTTGGGACATTTTGGATGAGGATGGCGGCATTCGCCGCAGCATCCTCGCTTCTCGAGCTTTTGCTTCTCCTGATTCGGTCGCACGGCTCAATGGCATTGTGCATCCCGTTCTCATTGAACAGCTTTCGCTTAGGATTCTCGATCCGGTTTGTTGTACGGTTTCATCTCCCCGTTATCCCTTTGCGGTGGTCGAGGTTTCTGCTCCGACTGGTTTTGAGGATGCATTTGGCTTGGCTGATGAAATTCTGGTCATCAGCGCCCCTTTGTCAGTTCGTCGCGAGCGCGCTATTCAACGTGGCATGGAGCCATCTGATTTCGATGCCCGTTCTGCTTGTCAGCCCGATGAGTCTGCGCTGTGCAATCTCGCTACAACGGTGATTGATAATGCCTCAGGCGATAATTCGCTCTTTGAGCAGCTTGACTCATGGCTTGCGTGCCATGGGTTTATAGACACTGCGGATAAGGAGGATGTCGATGCCTAAGACACGTTTCTTTGCGTGGTATCGCCTTATACCGCTGGCTGCCGTTTTTGCCTTCGGCCTTATCTCATTCGTTTACTCGTATGCTCCTGCCGCTTTCTTTAAGCCGCTGTATCCGATTGACTACGAGGCGTATGTAAAGCAATCCAGTATTTCGCATAATCTGGATCCGTATCTGGTGTGCGCTGTCATTAAGTCTGAATCGAATTGGGATCCCGAGGCCGAGTCGAATCAGGGTGCTCAGGGATTGATGCAGCTGATGCCCGAGACTGCCCAGGATATGATCGCCAAGGGCCTTGTCGACGGTGGCGAGTATTCGGCCGACAACCTTAACGATCCGGCTACGAATATCGAGTTTGGCTGTGCGTATCTCTCGTATCTTCTAGCGTATTTTAACGGGTCGACTGACAGTGCCATTGCCGCCTATAACGCCGGCATGGGCAATGTCGACGGATGGGCGCAGCAGAGTACGTCGCTTCATAATGCAATCACCTTTCCCGAGACGCAGGCGTATCTGATTCGTGTCAATAATGCCTGGGTTCGCTACAAGACCCTCTATCCCGATCGGTTCGTATAGGACTATGCCTGCCGCCTGCGTATACTGCAGATATATGAGTTAGGAGTATCCATGGCGGAATTTGAAGTAGAACGCGTTGGTGGTGAACTTAAGCGCTTTGGCGTTGAAGGCTCTGACGTGCCGTTTAGGGTCGTGTCTCCCTATGAGCCTGCCGGTTCCCAGCCTAAGGCCATTGAGTCGCTTGTGCAGGGCGTGAGGGACGGAGACCGCTATCAGGTTTTGCTGGGCGTGACTGGTTCGGGCAAGACCTTCACGATGGCAAAGACTATTGAGGCCCTGGGAAAGCCGACGCTGGTCATGGCTCCGAATAAAACGCTCGCCGCTCAGCTTGCGAGCGAGCTCAAAGAGTTCTTTCCCAACAACGCTGTGGTCTACTTCGTCTCGTACTACGACTACTATCAGCCCGAGGCGTATGTGCCGCAAAGCGATACATATATCGAGAAAGACTCCTCGATTAACGAAGAGGTTGAGATGCTGCGACATCAGGCGACCGCATCGCTGCTCTCTCGACGCGATGTGATCGTTGTCGCATCGGTCTCGTGTATCTATGGCATTGGCTCTCCTGAGGACTATGCGGGTCTGGCTCCAAACGTCGACAAGAAGGTGCCGCTCGAGCGCGATGACTTTATCCATGCACTTATCGACATTCAATATGATCGCAATGACTATGACCTGGCACGCGGCACGTTCCGCGTGCGCGGCGATGTTGTCGACGTGTATCCGCCTTATGCCGAGCATCCGTTGCGGTTTGAGTTCTTTGGCGACGAGGTCGAGCTGATTGCCGAGATCGATGAGGTCACCGGTGAGATGCTTCGTGAGTACGAGGCCATCCCCGTATGGCCGGCATCGCACTACGTGACCGAGAAGCCGAAGGTCAAGGCGGCTCTGAAATCGATCAGCGAAGAGTGCGAGAAGCGCGTGGCGGAGCTCAAGGCGACCGACAAGTTGCTCGAGGCGCAGCGTCTGCAGCAGCGCACCGATTATGATCTTGAGATGCTCGAGACGATGGGCTTTTGCAACGGCATCGAGAACTACTCGCGTCATCTGGACGGTCGCAAGCCGGGTGAGCCGCCGTTTACCCTAATCGATTACTTTCCCAAGGATATGCTCTGCATCATCGATGAGAGCCATGTGACGGTGCCGCAGATTCGCGGCATGCACGAAGGTGACCGCTCGCGTAAGGTGACGCTGGTGGAACACGGTTTTCGCCTGCCCTCGGCGCTCGATAACCGCCCGCTTCGTTTCGATGAGTTTGAGGCAAGGATACCCCAGTTTATCTATGTTTCGGCCACGCCGGGCGATTACGAGCTGCGGGTTAGCCAGAACGACGTTGAGCAGATTATTCGTCCGACCGGTCTGCTCGATCCCAAGATCGATGTGCGTCCGGTTCGTGGGCAGATTGACGATCTTGAGGACGAGATTCGCGAGCGCGTTGCCCGCAAGGAGCGCGTGCTGGTGACCACGTTGACCAAGCGCATGGCCGAGGACCTGACCGACCATCTGCTCGACGCGGGCATTAAGGTCAATTACATGCACTCTGATACGGCGACAATGGACCGTGTCGAGATCCTGCGAACGCTGCGCGAGGGCAAGATCGATGTCCTCGTTGGCATCAACCTGCTTCGCGAGGGCTTGGATCTCCCCGAGGTCTCACTGGTGGCAATTCTCGATGCCGATAAGGAAGGCTTCTTGCGCAACCGCCGTTCGCTGATTCAGACGATTGGCCGCGCGGCCCGTAACGCCGATGGCGAAGTCATCATGTATGCGGACGTTGTGACCGATTCGATGAAAGAGGCCATCGAAGAGACGCAGCGCCGTCGCGAGATTCAGATGGCATATAACGAAGAGCATGGCATCGTGCCCAAGACGGTGCGCAAGGCCATCAACGACATCTCAAGTTTTATTGCCGAAGCCGAAAAAACCGTGGGTTCCAAGGGGCGCTCGAAGGGCGACTCCCTTGGCCATGGCGCATTCTATACGCCCGATGAGTCGGGCGAGGGCGGCGTGCCGGAAACGGTGGCGCCCGAGCAGACACTTGCGGAGCAGTTGGAAGAACTGCCGCATGACGAGCTTGTGCGGATCGTCGAAACCATGGAAGAGGATATGCGCAACGCTTCTGCCGCCATGGACTTTGAGGAGGCGGCGCGCCTGCGCGATGCCGTCGTTCAGATTCGGGCGATGCTCGAGGGCGCGTCCGAGGACGAGACGATCGAGCGCTTACGTTCGCAGGCCCGCAAGGGTTCCACGTTCGCATCGGGCAGAAAACGCCAGGGTGCACGGTTTAAGAAATAGCGAACAGGCCCCGAGTTCCCTGTGGAGCTCGGGGCCTGTGTCTTTTGCGCGCTGGAATTCGTGCGTTAGAGGTCTGCGATCAGGGCTTCGGCACAACGGATGCCGTCGGTGGCAGCACTCATGATGCCGCCGGCATATCCAGCTCCCTCACCGCAAGGGTAGAGGCCCGGGGTCGACACGGCATGGCACGTTCGGTCTCGGGTGACAGTAACCGGTGAGCTCGAACGAGTCTCCACGCCGGTAAGAACGGCATCGGGGCGGTCATAGCCTCGTAGCTTTTTTCCGAGTAGGGGAAGTCCCAGGCGGAGCGACTCGACGATATGCTGCGGCAGGGCTTCGTCAATTGCCGTCCAGGTCACACCGAGCGGATAGGTGGGCTTTACCTTTCCGGGCGCCTTGCTGGCGCGTCCTGCGAGGAAATCTCCGACGAGTTGTGCCGGTGCGTTCCAGTTGGAACCACCCAGGCGATAGGCGGCCGCCTCGCAGGCACGCTGGAGCTCGATGCCGGCGAGCGGGTCATCGTTGGGAAGGTCCTCAGGCGTGACGTTAACGAGCAGGGCGGCGTTTGCGTTGCGTCCGTCGCGGGCATTGAGGCTGGCGCCGTTGACGCACAGGTGGCCCTGCTCGGAAGAGGCGGCGACAACCTGTCCGCCGGGGCACATGCAAAACGAGAACACGCTGCGGCCGTTGGGAAGATGGGCAACAAGTTTGTAAGGGGCCGCCCCGAGCGCTGGATGTCCCGCCAAGGCTCCATATTGGGCTCGATCGATGTCGCGCTGCGGATGCTCGATGCGAACGCCCATGGCAAAGGTCTTTTGTGCGAGGGCCACGTTGTGGTCCTTAAGGAGCTCAAAAATATCGCGAGCAGAATGCCCGCAGGCGAGGATGAGGTGCTTTGTCTCGATTGGCTCGCAAGCGGCGTCTTGGGACGATTGGACATCAATACCGGTAATGGCGCCAGACGCGTCGATGTGAATGTCGACGAGCTTTGTTCGATAACGGACGACACCTCCGAGCTGCTCGATGCGCTGGGATATAGCGGTGACAACCGTGGGAAGGATGTCGGAGCCAATGTGCGGCTTGGCATCCCACAGAATATCGCGGGGCGCACCCGCCTCGACGAAGGTTTCGAGGATAAGGCGATGGGCGGGATTTTTTGTTCCCGTATTGAGCTTGCCGTCCGAGAAGGTCCCCGCGCCGCCCAGACCAAACTGGATATTACTCTCGGGGTCGAGGATGCGCTCCTTTAGAAAGAGGTCGATCGCATGCGAGCGGCGAAATGCCGGGTCGCCGCGCTCGATGAGCAAGGGCTTAAGACCTGCTTCGGCGAGCGTAAGCGCAGCGAAAAGGCCGGCGCATCCGGCGCCGACAACGACAGGGCGTTCTTGAGGTGCGTCGGAGACGGGGGTGGGGAATGAAGGCTCATCGTCTTCTATCGCGCGTACGCGCGAGCGGTCACGTTCGGAAACGCTGTCGACCGCTTCTCGCTCGAGGTGGGGACTGGTCAGCTCAACACGAAAGCTCAGGATAAAATGGACGTATCGTTTTTTGCGAGCGTCGATTGACTTGCGGTGGAGCTCGATGGACTTGATCTCGGAGTCCTTGCAACGTAGGACGCGCTTGGCGACTCGCTTGCCAACAATGAGGCAGGCATTTTCATCGCCGGCTTCATCGAGCGAAGCGTTGACTTGGGTGATTTCGATCATCGAGGTCTCCTTAGAGGCAAGAAAGAGGCCGTCCGGTATCCCAGACGGCCCGAATGCGTTTTTGATTATAGACTGCGCGGCTACAGGCTGCTTGCAGCGCGAATGCCCGAGAGCCATGCCCACGCAAGGTTAAAGCCTCCGCAATCGGCGTCGATGTCGAGCGCTTCGCCGCAGACGTAAAGCGGGGCGTCGACAACGCTGCGCGCGCGTAGACTGGGTGTTGAGATACTCTCGACAGATACGCCACCACGCGTGACCTGTGCCGAGCGCTCCTCGGCTGTTCCCTCAACGAGCAACTTAAAGTGCTTGAGGATCGAGACCAGGTTGATGACATCGTTGGAGCCTGGATGGCACTGCTCGAACGCCGTGCAGACGACGCGGGAGAGTTGCGGGGCGAGCATGCCGTCGAGCCAACGGGGATCGCGGGGCGAAAAGCTGCCGAGCAGCTCAACGCGCCGGTTGAGCATATCGAGCAGCTCGTCTTTGGAGAGGTCGGGGAAAACGTCGAGCAGGATCGTATCACCGCGCTGGATACGACGGGAGAGGTTGAAGACAGCGACGCCCGAGATGCCGAAGGCTCGAAACAGGACTTCACCGTCTTCGTGCCAGAGCTCATTATGATTGCGGGCGAGCGTCAAGCGGGCGCGGACGCGCAGGCCATCCAACGTCTTGAGTGCCGCCCGATCGCCGACGACCGTTGCCGATACGGGGCAGAGGATGGGGCGCAGCGAAGTGAGGGGGAGGCGAAACGTATCGGCGATACCGGTGGGGTTGCCACCCGTGGCGATAATTACGGCATGTGCCTCCAGGGCCTCGTTCTTGCGAGGGACATCGGCGAGCGCTTTCCGAAGCGAGCGGAGCTCCGATTTTCGGTCGTCGTGCTTTTTTGCCTTGAGCGCCCGCGCTGGACGGTCTATTTGGAGTGCCCAGCCTTCGGAAGCTTTGTGTGCCGAGGCAACGTTGGCTCCGCAGATTAAGGTGATACCCAGGCGGTCGCAAACATTGAGAAGTGCGTCGCGCACCGATTCGGCGCGAAGGGAGCGCGGGTACAGCCGGCCTTCCTCGGAGGTTGTCATGATGCCCAGCGAGGAGAAGAAACCCATAAGCTCTTGTTCGGGTTGGGGGCCCATGACAGATTCGACGAATGCGGGGTGGTTATACCGCTGAGGATCAATCGATTCGTTGGAGAGGTTGCAGCGGCCGTTACCGGTCGCAAGGAGCTTAAGGCCGCAGGCGACATCGCGCTCAACGATGCAGACGCTTTTGCCAGCACGTGCGGCCGTAATGGCGGCGGCGAGGCTTGAAGCCCCGCCGCCGATTACCAGGACGTCATAGAAGGCGCTCGTGTTCACTTAGGCCTCGTCGGTCTCGTGCGGGGTAATAGCCTCGACGGCAGAGACTGCCTTGGGCAACATGCCATCGGGCAGCGCGGTCTCGACCTCGCCCTTATCGCAGGCCTCGGCGAGTGCCGGATTAATGGGAAGCTGGCCCAAGATGTCGAGGTTATAGCGCTCTGCGACCTCGGGGAGCTTGCTCTTGCCAAAGACCTCGATCTTCTTGCCGCAGTCGGGGCACTCAATATAGCTCATGTTCTCGACGATGCCCAGAATGGGGACGTTCATCTTCTCGGCCATGTTGACCGCCTTGGCGACGATCATCGAGACCAGATCCTGCGGGCTCGTGACGATGACGATGCCGTCGACGGGCAGTGACTGGAAGACGGTGAGTGCGACGTCGCCTGTTCCCGGAGGCATGTCGACCAGCAGGTAGTCGATGGGGCCCCACGAGGTCTCGCTCCAGAACTGCCTGATGGCGCCTGCGATGACCGGACCGCGCCAAAGGACGGGGTCGGTCTCGTTTTGGAGCAGAAGGTTGGAGCTCATGACCTTGACGCCGTGCTCGGAGATTTCAGGCAGCATGAGGTTGCCAAGGGCATGGACGTGGCGTCCGCTCATACCGAACATCTTGGGGATAGAGGGACCGGTGATGTCGGCATCGAGGACGCCGACCTTGTGGCCGTGACGGGCAAGCTCGGTGGCGATGGCACCGGTGACAAACGACTTGCCGACACCGCCCTTGCCGGAAAGCACGGCGATGACGCGTTTGACCTCGGACAGCGTATTCTCCTCAAATTGCGACGGCGACGTTTGTCCGCCGGCGGCCTGTGCGTGCTCGCAACCCATGTATGACTCCTTTGTATATGTTGGGGCCGGGGCCCCGTGATGTGACACGAGCGTCATTGTACCCTCGTTTGCGAGCGGGAGTCATTTACGATGCATTTGGGCCGAGCGTGCTTGCAATACGATGGGTCCAAGCGAATGGGCGGGCTTACTGAACTTTGCTGGCGAACTCGAGGTATTGCATGCGCTGCAGCTTGTCGATCGTCGAGGCGTATGGGCTGTCTTCAGATTCCAAGTCGTAGCGCAGCCCGTCGGCACCAAGGTAGCCGGCGACATTGATGGTGGGCACATCTGACCTTGTTGCAAGCAGAGCCTTTTGATAGTCGGTGAGCGGGGCGCCGATCTTATTAAGGGTAATGGCTGCAATCTCGTTTGCCCCGACGGTGTCGTAGACGTTGAGCTCGGTATTGCCGGCGATTTCATAGTTAGCCCAGACGAAATATGTCGACTGATAGATACGGAAAGCGTGGCTTGCCGTATCTTCCTGAGGGTACAGCTCGTCGTTGAGAGTCGTTGCGGCGCTCGGCTGATGGTCGCCAAAAAAGACAAGGACAACCGGTCTGCCGATATTGCGGAGCTCGTTGATAAAGTACTCGAGGTCCCGGTCGGATGCGTTGATGCAGGTGAGATAGGTGTTGAGCGCGCTATTGGCGCCCTCGCTGGCTCCCTCGACCCAATAGTTTGTCAGCTCTTCGGCGGGAACGGTGCCGACATCGTATCCGCCATGGTTTTGCATCGTGACATCGAAGATGAACTGCGGAGCGTCGTCGGTCCTCAGCAGGTCGAGTATCTTGTCATAGGTGGCGTAGTCGCATACGCCGGCATGGTAACAGGGCGCACCTTCGAAATCGCCGATCGAAAGAAAGTCTCCAAAGCCCAGCTGCTGATAGATTTTATCTCGATGGTAGTTGACGGGGTTTTGCGGGTGCATAGCGGTAGCGGTATACCCAAGCTCCTTAAGGTCCTTTGCCAGACTGTTGACACCATTCATCTGATATAGCTGATAGGGGATTTTGCCTAATCCGACAAAGGCCGTTGTCGCTCCGGTCAAAAATTCGAATTCGGAGTTCGCCGTTCCGCCACCGGCGACCGAAGCGAGCATGGTGCCGCGAACAAGTGTGTCGGGAAGCGAGTTGTAGAATGCGGGGCCGGTGTACCCGGCCGCCTGGAGCTGCTCAAAGCACGAAAGGTCGCTAAAACTCTCGTTCATGACGGCAACAATCGTCGGCTTGATTTCATTGAACTGGGCAACGGCCGCCGCGCGCTGCTCGCTCGAGCCATACGTGCTGTCGTAGGTGGCGGAGAGCTCCTGCTCGATGCTCTGCGCCTCATCGGGCGTATAGTCTTCGGGCTTCTCAATGGGCAACTCGTTGACCATTTCGGTGAACGAAGTGATAAAACCCTGAGACGCATACGTGGTGATGGGCTGCCAACGGTCAAATCCAAAATTCAGCGCCTGCTCCAAGTCGATGCTGGAAAAGCCCGAGAGCCCCACAACGGTCACTAGCAGAAAGGCGCAGAGGTTAGCGGCGATTGCGGGGAAGACATGGGTGGGCGTACGGAGCTTTCTCGGTCGGATAAGCGAAAGAAGCCCCAGGGAAATCTCCAGCAGGGCGAGAGAGGTTACGATTCCGGCGGTAAAGGTAAACTCGTATCCCTCGCTCACTTCCATTGCGGTGCCAAGGGCCAAGATATCGCTTGGCAGGATGGCCTCGCCTTTAAACGTTATGACGAAGTGCTCGGCAATGCCAAGGATGCAACAGGCGACGGGCACGAGGGTCATGACGCCTCCATGACGCTGTCCCAGCAAATAAAGGGAGAGCAGAACCGTCGCGAGCAGCCCGACGGAAAACCCGAATGAGTTGGCGGGAATGCGATAGAACGTTTCGTTACAGGCAATTTCGAGTGAAACGAACGAGAGCGCTGAAACAGCGGCGATGACAAGGATGTCACGGCAAATACAGGCAACCGTTCCCGTCGCAAGATCGGTTTGGTCGATAAGTCCCGAAACCAAGGGTTCGACAAGAAGTATGACGGCGGCAGCACCGAGCGCCGAATAAGAAAGGAGCCATAGGGAACTGTCCTCATTTACGAGCAATTGATTCGTAATCCATGCAGCTACCACGCCGAGCGGGATGAGGAGCGTCGCGCACCAAAAGACGCGGGCAATGGGCGGCTTTTCATTGTGTTTGATTGAAAAATACACGCGCACGACGACGGCGGCCACGATAAGGACGGCGATGAATATGGGCAGATTGGCCATGTCGCTCGAAGTGATTTCAAGGGGGATATCTTCGGTCATGGACGTTCCTCTGTTACAGCAAATTAAGTTCAGTATTAGATTACTGTAACCTTTCCACGGCATTTCGAGAAACAAAGCGCCCGATACGCAAAGCTAAAGGTCTGCGAATCTTGTATTACGAACATCTGTGCGCGTCGAGTGCGCTAAACTCATCGACAGTATGATTCGATGCAATAGGAGGCAAGGAGCTTCCATGTCTGATTCTTCTATCGTTATTCGCGGCGCTCGTGAGCACAACCTCCGTGATATCGATGTTTCCATTCCGCGCGACCAACTCGTGGTCATTACCGGTCTTTCTGGCTCGGGCAAGAGTTCGCTGGCATTTGACACTATCTATGCCGAGGGCCAGCGTCGATACGTCGAGAGTCTTTCGAGCTATGCGCGCCAGTTCTTGGGCCAGATGGACAAACCCGACTTGGATTCAATCGACGGCCTTTCGCCGGCGGTGTCGATCGACCAAAAGACGACGTCTAAAAACCCTCGCTCGACGGTTGGCACCGTAACCGAGATTTATGACTATCTGCGCCTGCTGTTCGCCCGTGTGGGCACTCCGCACTGTCCCGAATGCGGCCGCGTCATTGAGCGTCAGACGACCGACCAGGTTGCCGACAAGGTCTTGGCGGCGGGGGAGGGCCGTCGCGCGTTTGTGCTGGCACCGGTGGTGCGCGGGCGAAAAGGCGAGTACACCAAACTGTTTGAGGACCTTCGCGCCGAGGGCTTTAGCCGCGTGCGTGTCGACGGTGAAGTGCGCTCGCTCGACGATCCGATCGATCTGGACAAGAAGTTCAAGCACGATATCGAGGTCGTGGTCGATCGCATCGTGATCCGTGAGAACTCTCTGGGCCGTATCGCCGAGTCTGTTGAGCAGGCGACCGCGCTGGCTCACGGCAATGTAAACGTGTACATGCTGCCCGATCGTGATGCTCCCGAGGGGACCGAGGGCGAGCTTCTGGAGTATTCGTTGGCCTTGGCGTGCCCGGAGCATGGACACTCCATTGACGATCTTCAGCCGCGTGATTTTTCGTTTAACGCTCCCTATGGCGCATGTCCTGAGTGCGACGGCCTGGGCTTTAAGAAAACCGTTGATGTCGAGGCGCTGATCGAGGACCCCTCGAAGTCCATTGCCGACGGAGTCTTTGGTAGCCTGTTTGGCAATTCGAACTACTATCCGCAGATTTTTGCTGCGGTCTGCAAACACTTTAAGGTGAGCGCCGATACGCCGTGGGAGGACTTGCCCCCTCGCGTGCGTCGTGCATTCTTGGATGGCCTGGGCGATACGAAGATCTCGGTCGACTACCAAAAGCTCGACGGACGTCGCAGCCAGTGGGATACCAAGTTTTCGGGCGTTCGCAACATCCTGTACGAACGCTATACCGAGACGACGAACGAGAACACCAAGGCGCGCCTGGAGAAGTACATTCGCGAGGAGCCGTGCTCGACCTGCCACGGCGCTCGTTTGCGCCCTGAGATGCTCGCCGTCACCGTGGGCGGCAAGTCCATTTACGAAGTTTGTTGCCTGTCGTGCCGTGAATCGCTCGAGTTTTTTGAGGGCCTGGAACTCACCGAGCGCCAACAGTTTATCGGCGGCCGTATCGTCAAGGAAATTCTGGAGCGCCTGCGTTTTCTGGTCGATGTTGGACTCGACTATCTGACACTCGATCGCGCCTCGGCGACGCTTTCCGGTGGCGAGGCACAGCGTATTCGCTTGGCAACGCAGATCGGCGCGGGTCTCATGGGCGTGCTCTATATTCTGGACGAGCCCTCGATCGGTCTTCATCAGCGTGACAACGAGCGCCTGATCAAGACGCTCGAGCGCCTGCGCGATATCGGCAATACCGTTATCGTTGTCGAACACGACGAGGATACAATCCGTGCCGCCGACTACGTGATCGACATGGGGCCCGGCGCCGGTGTCAACGGCGGACACGTAGTCGCGGCGGGAACGCCTGCTGATATCATGGCGTGTCCTGAGTCGATGACGGGCGCTTATCTGACCGGCAAACGAATGATTCGGGTGCCTGATGAACGGCGCAAGCCCGGTCGCGGCTGCCTTAAAATTACGGGCGCTCGAGCCAACAACCTCAAAAACGTTACCGCCAAGATCGAGTTTGGTACGCTTACGGTTGTTACCGGCGTGTCGGGATCGGGCAAGAGCTCCCTGGTTACCGACACCATTGCGCCTGCCCTTACGAATGCTATTCACCGTTCGACGCGCCCTGTGGGTCCGTATAAAAAAATCGAGGGCATCGAGTGTATCGATAAGGTTATCGATATCGACCAGTCGCCGATTGGCCGCACGCCGCGTTCCAACCCTGCTACCTATATCGGCCTGTGGGATGATCTTCGCGCGCTGTTTGCGAGTACGCCGGAGTCGAAGGCGCGCGGCTACTCGCCGGGTCGTTTCTCCTTTAATGTGAGTGGCGGGCGCTGCGAGGCGTGCAAGGGCGACGGGCAGATCAAGATCGAGATGCACTTCCTTCCCGATATCTACGTTCCCTGCGAAGTTTGCGGCGGTAAACGCTACAACCGCGAGACACTCGAGGTCACCTACCGTGGCAAGACCATCTCGGACGTGCTCGACATGAGCGTCACCGAGGCGCTGGCCTTCTTTGGGAATATCCCGCAGATTAAGCGCAAGCTCCAGACGCTGTACGATGTAGGCTTAGGCTACGTGAGCCTGGGCCAGCCCGCCACGACGCTCTCGGGCGGCGAGGCGCAGCGTGTGAAGCTCGCCAAGGAGCTTCATCGACGCCAGACGGGCAAGACGTTCTATATTTTGGACGAGCCGACGACCGGTCTTCATTTTGAGGACGTCCGCCAGCTGCTCGATGTGCTGCAGCGCTTGGTCGATGCGGGCAACACGGTGCTGGTGATTGAGCACAACCTTGATGTCATCAAGGTTGCCGACCGCCTGATCGATATGGGTCCCGAGGGCGGTAACGGCGGCGGAACCGTCGTGGTTTCGGGCACTCCGGAGCAGGTTGCGGACTGTCCGCAGAGTTATACGGGTAAGTTTTTGGCGCCGTTGCTCAGGCGTGACCGGGAGCGTCAGGCTCAACTTGATGCTCAATAAATAGGCGATTCAGTTTATGGGCGCCATCGACTCCTTGTGATTCGATGGCGCTTGCTGTGCCGAAGTGACGTATGCAGCCGAATTGGACATATACTTAATCCTTGCGTCCGAATGCGAGAGAAAGGATATGTCATGGCAAAGGCTGTAAAGACGCCAAAAACCAATGCGATGCGCGAGCTGGAAAGTGCCGGCATTTCCTATGTTCTACATACGTACGAAGACGATGGTGATGAGTCGGTGGGCCTGGGGGTCGCGATTTCGGAGCAGCTTGGCGAGGAGCCCGGTCAAGGATTTAAGACTTTGGTCTGCGTGACACCGTCCAACGACTATGTCGTGTGCTGTATCCCTGTTGCCGACGAGCTCGATCTAAAGTCCGCCGCGCGTGCCGCGGGGGAGAAGTCCTTGGCCATGATGCATGTGAAGGATTTGCTTGCGGCGACTGGCTACGTTCGCGGCGGCTGCAGCCCGGTCGGTATGAAAAAACGCTACCGGACGCTCATTGATGAGTCATGTGTCCTTTGGGATACCATTTTTATTTCGGGAGGCAAGCGTGGTTATCAGCTCGAGCTTGCACCCGATGATTTAATTGCATTTTGCGGGGCGACGGTTGCCGCGATTACGAGAGAGGACTGAGCGATGCCGCAGGAAGAATTGAAGCGCGGAGCTCATTTTGCAAAAGAATCTGCGCCTCAGACACCCTCATCCGAAGCTTCTTCGTCGCGAGATGACACTGACGACATGGGCTCGTCGGACTACTCCACGGTTGGTCGTTCCGCCGGGCTTATGACCATCCTGACCATCGTGTCTCGCGTCACCGGTTTTATCCGCACGTGGGCAATGGCGGCCGCTATCGGCATGTCGCTACTCTCGTCCTCCTATCAGGTCGCCAACAACCTGCCCAATATGCTCTACGAACTCGTGATGGGTGGCATGCTCGTGACGGCGTTTTTGCCCGTGTACATGGGCGTGAGGCGTGAGCAGGGTCGCGAGGCCTCGAACGAGTACGTGGGCAACCTGCTTGGCATTCTGCTTTTGGTGCTGGGTGGCATTTCGTTGCTGGGGACCGTGTTCGCCCCGGGCTTTATCTGGACGCAATCGTTCCTTTCGGGTGACGGCGGCAGCATGGATACCGCTGCGTTCATGTTCCGTTTCTTTGCCATCCAGATTCTCTTTTATGGTTTGGGCTCGGTGTTCTCGGGCGTTCTCAACGCACACCGCGACTACTTCTGGTCGACGTTTGCCCCGGTCCTCAACAATGTGATCGTCATTGCGAGCTTTATGGGTTTTGCGCCCGTGTCCGCACAGTTTGGCGAACGTGCCGGCATCATCTTGATTGCGGCCGGTACGACCCTCGGTGTCTTTGTTCAGATGGCATGTCAGATTCCCGCGCTTGGCAAGCACGGCGTGCATCCCCATATCCATATCGACTTTAAGGACCCCGCGCTGCGCCAGACGATTGCGCTCGGTATCCCGACGCTGCTCGCCACGGTGTGCATGTTTGTCTCGACTTCTATCACCAACGCTGCCGCGCTGGTGGTCCAGCCCGAGACGGGTCCTTCCGTCATCGCCTATGCGCGCCTGTGGTACACGCTGCCCTACGCGCTGATTGCCGCCTCGCTTTCGACGGCGCTCTATACCGAGCTCTCTCATGACGCACAGGAGAAGGATTACGACAGCGTTCGCACGGGCATTTCGCGTGGCGTCGCCCAGATGCTGTTCTTCCTGATTCCGTTCGCACTGTACCTGATTGTCTTCGCACGTCCGCTCAACATGATTTACTGTGCCGGCAAGTTCGATGAATCCGGCGTGGCGCTGGTGTCCGAGTACCTTGTCTACCTGGCGCTCTCGCTGCCGCTCTACGGCGTGGTCGTGTTGATGCAGAAGAGCTTCTCTGCCTTGCTCGACATGAAGCCCTATAGTCGCTATTGCCTGTATTCCGCCATCGGCCAGGCTGGCTCGGTTCTGCTGTTTGGCGTTGTGCTGGGCTTCGGTATGCCGGCAATCGCGCTTTCGTATGTTGTCGACTACGTGATCTTGGTCGGCTGTTCGCTGTGGTGGCTGCGTCGTCGCCTGCGTGGCCTTCAGGTCAAATCTATCCTGCATGGCGGTTTCTTTGGCCTTTTGCTCGGCGGCCTAGGGGCTGCCGCAGGCGCCGGCGTCATGTGGGCGCTTGAACACTTTGTCGGGGTACTTGGCGGCTCGATTCTGATTACTCTTGGCTATGTTTGCGTTGCGGGTGTCGTCTCGCTTGCTGTTACCTTTGGCCTTGCCGTCGTTCTTAAGATGCCCGAGGTCTCGGCGCTGCTTCGTCGCAAGTAGGTGCGTGTGGCCGGTCACGACAACATTCCAACACTCGCCGAGCAGGTTTCGCGCGTTCCCACGCAGCCCGGATGTTACCTTTGGAAAGATGCCAAGGGCGATGTCATCTACGTTGGCAAGGCGAAAAACCTGCGTTCCCGTATGCGCCAGTACGTGACGCTGCAGGATGAGCGCCAAAAAATACCGCTCATGATGCAATTGGTTGCGAGCTTTGACTACATCGTTGTCGAAACCGAGCATGAGGCGCTTGTACTCGAGCGCAACCTGATCGGCCAGTACCATCCGTACTTTAACGTCGACCTCAAGGATGACAAGAGCTACCCCTTTATCGCCATTACAAAGGGCGACCTGTATCCCGCTATCAAATACACGCGCGAGCGTCATAAGCCGGGAACGCGTTATTTTGGTCCCTATACCGATAGCCGCGCGGCGCGTGAGACCATTGACACGCTGCGCAAGGTGATCCCGATCTGCTCGGCTTCTTGTGCGGAGTGGCGTCGTTGTCGTCGTATCGTCGAGTCCCACAAGGGCGAGGAAGACATCGTCAATATGATTTGCGCGCAAAACGGGCGTCCCTGCTTCGACTACCATGTCGGGCGCGGCCCAGGTGCGTGTGTCGGCGCGATTTCTCCTACGGACTATGCCAAGAACGTCAAGCGTGTCGAGCGCTTTTTGTCGGGCCATCGCAAGGATGTCGTCGATGAGCTGACCTCCGAGATGACGGATGCCGCCGAGGCGCTCGACTTTGAGCGCGCGGCACGCGTCAAACGTCGTTTGGAGGTCATCAGGGGTCTGGACGACCGTCAGCAAGTCGTTTTTCCCTCCAGTGTCGATATCGATGTCATCGGTTTCTATCGCGAGGAGACCATCTCCGCCGCTTGCGTCTTTGTCGTGCGTGAGGGTCGAACGGTTCGAACCTGCGAGTTTATTCTCGATAAGGGTTTGGATGTCGACGAAGAGGAACTTCAATCGGGCTTTCTTAAGCGCTATTACGACGAGACGGCTGATATTCCAGCTGAGATAAACCTCTCTGTCGAGCTTGAGGATGCGGAGGCGCTGGGGGAGTGGCTTGCAGGCAAGCGCGAGCGTTCCTGCCATCTCCATAGGCCGCAGCGTGGCGAAAAGCATCGTTTGCTCGATATGGCATCCAAAAATGCGCGCCATGCCCTCATGCGCTACATGATGCGAACGGGGTACGCTGACGACCGCACCAATCAAGCGCTCCTGGAGCTCGAAAGCGCGCTGGCGCTGCCGGCGCCGCCGATGCGTATCGAGTGCTTCGATATCTCGACGCTGCATGGAACCTTTACGGTCGCCTCGATGGTGGTGTTTACCAACGGACGCGCCGACAAGAGCCAGTACCGTCGTTTTAAAATTCAGGCCGAATTGGACGAGGCAAACGACTTCGTGTCGATGTCCGAGGTTTTGGGACGACGCTATGCTCCCGAGCGCATGGCCGACGAGCGCTTTGGCTCGCGCCCCGATTTGCTCGTTGTCGATGGCGGTAAGCCGCAATTGACCGCTGCGATCAAGCAGCTTGAGGCTCTTGGGCTCGATATACCGGTTTGTGGCTTGGCAAAGGCCGATGAGGAGGTTTTCGTGCCTTGGGACGAGACTCCCGTCGTGCTGCCGACCGGGTCTGCTTCGCTCTATCTAATTAAACAGGTGCGCGATGAATCGCACCGTTTTGCCATCACATTCCATCGTGAGTTGCGCGATAAAGCCATGACAGTTTCGGTACTCGATGACGTTCCAGGCGTGGGACCCACCAGAAAACGTGCCCTTATGCGCCATTTTGGCTCGATGAAGCGTTTGCGCGCGGCGAGCGAGCAAGAGATCGCGGAAGTTCGCGGCATACCTGCCGATGTTGCCAAGGCGGTCCACGAGGCGCTCGTTGCGTGGAATGCCGAGCGCGCCGAGGCGGCGGCTGGCCATTCCGATAGCTAAACACGAGCCAAACAACTGATATACATGATTGCGCGATTTTCAACCATTTATTTCGCCATGATTGCCTGCTGGTTTCGGGTTTTATTAACGCTAAAACGTTTGACTAACCCAAGCGAAAACCCTGCTATCCTGCGGGTTGACGAAGACTGATATCTCACCTCGCCGATACATACTGTCTGGCGATTCGTTTGTCAACGAATTCGGTGAACGGTAGTAAATACCGTTCAAGCGTATGTATGTATCGGTCGCCGAGCGCGGCACCTCAGTTGGGTTCGTCGGTAGGTAAGGTATATATCGTCCGCAAGTTGCGCGGGGGCAAGTCTAGGTGCTCCCGAGTAAGATTCTCTATTGATAGGAGAAGACATGGCCATCATCAACAAGGGTATGTCCAGGCGTTCGTTCCTCGGCCTCACCGGCAGCGTCGCTGCTGTCGCAGGGCTTGGTCTCACCGGCTGCGGTGGCAGCTCTAGCGACGAGGGTTCCGCTTCCGGTTCCACCGATTCCGCCAACCGTGGCGGCGGCGTGATCACCGCTGGTTCCGCTTACGCTCCGTCCAGCTTCGATCCCGCCAGCACCGGCTCCGCTGTGGGCCTGGGTGCTAACTGGCACGTCGTCGAGGGCCTCTACGGCATCGATTACCACGACTACAGCACCTTCAACGAGCTCGCCACCGACGATCCTAAGTCCGTGGACGACACCACTTTCGAGGTCACCATCCGCAAGGGCGCCAAGTTCTCCGATGGCACCGAGGTCACCGCTGACGATGTCGTTGCCTCCTACACCGCTTGCGCCGCTTCCGCTACCTATGCTCCGTTCTTCCAGCCCTTCGAGTCCATCGAGGCCAAGGACGCCAGCACCGTGACGGTCAAGACCAAGGTCCCCAACTTCTCCCTGCTCAAGGATCGTCTGGCCATCGTCCGCGTTACCCCGGCCACTCAGACCGAGGAGGATCGCGCCAAGCAGCCGATCGGCTCCGGCCCCTGGATGTACGACTCTATCTCCGATACCGAGATTACCCTGGTTCCCAATCCTGAGTACAACGGTGAGTATGCTGCCGAGGATAAGAAGATCCAGTACAGCATCCTGACCGACCCCACCGCTCGCGTTACCGCTCAGCAGGAGGGCTCCACGCTCGTTATGGAGCTCGTTACCGCTGACGCCGTCGACCAGCTTGAGAGCGCCGGCTGCAAGATCGATAACGTTCAGGGTTTCGGCACCCGCTTCATCATGTTCAACGTCGCCAAGGAGCCTTGGAACAACGTCAAGGTCCGTCAGGCTGTCATGTATGCGCTCGACACCGAGAAGATGGTCAGCAACACCTTCGCCGGCCTTGCCACCGCTGCCAGCTGCTACCTGCCCAAGAGCTTCACCAACTATCATGAGGCTTCCACGCTGTACAAGACCGACGCCAAGAAGGCTAAGAAGCTCATCGAGGAGTCTGGCATCACCCCGGGTGCCATCACCCTGCGCACCACCGACAACGAGCAGATTAAGGGCATGGCCGCCCAGGTCAAGAACGACCTCGACGCTCTCGGCTTCGATGTGACCATCCAGACCGATACCTCGCCGGCCACCTACGCTGCCATCGACGGCGGCGAGGCCTACGATATCCTCCTTGCCCCTGGCGATCCTTCCTGCTTCGGCGCCGACCCCGACCTGCTGCTCAACTGGTGGTACGGCGACAACGTCTGGATGCAGACCCGTTGCCCGTGGAAGGAGTCCGCTGAGTGGCAGAAGCTCCACAGGCTCATGGACGAGGCTCTTGCCGCCGAGGGCGACGAGCAGCAGAAGAAGTGGAACGAGTGCTTCGACATCATTGCCGACAACGCCGTTCTGTACCCCGTTGTCCACGTCAAGACCGTCTCCGCTTCCTGGGACGATCCGTCCACTGCGCCCAACGGCGAGGCCCTCGATGGCTTCAAGGGCATCGGCACGACGAGCATGTCCTTCAGGGGCGTTGCGACCGTCAAGGCGTAAGACTCGCTTGAGTCTGTATGCAGGATGTCGGTCATTAGGGCCGTATCCTCATAGTTGAAACAAAGACCCGGGCGGCAACGATGTCGCTCGGGTCTTGTAATGAGTACCCGTACTCATATACCAGTTGGTCCTACCGACAAAAGAAAGGGGAGAGAACGTGAACAACTTGCTACGTTTGATTGGAAGGCGTCTTGTGGCGCTGCCGATCATGGCATTGGGCGTCACCGTCCTGGTGTTCTTCCTTATGTCGTTCTCCAAGACCGACCCCGCCTACACGGCGTTGGGTGACGGTGCCTCGCCCGAGGCGGTTGCCGAGTACCATGAGAAGTATGGTCTGGACGACCCCTGGCCCGTGCGCTACGTGCGCTATATGGGCGATTTGATCCATGGCGACATGGGCACCTATGGTGCTGCTCGCAACTCCGTTGCCAAGCGCATCTCCACGGCCCTGCCCGTCACGATGCAGCTGACCTTTATCGGTCTTGCCATCGGTGCGGTCGTTTCGTTTTTGCTCGGCGTCATCGCGGCACTGTATCGCGACAAATGGCCGGACCAAGTGATCCGCGTCTTTTCCATCGCCGGCTTGGCAACCCCGTCGTTCTGGCTTGCCGTTCTGTTGATCCTGCTGTTCTCTTCCTACCTTAAGGTGCTCCCGGCATCGGGTGCTCTGCCTCACTTCACCACGAATCCGGTTGGCTATCTGGGACGTATGATCATGCCCGCTATCGCCTTGGCATTTCCGCTGACGGGCCAGATGACTCGTATCGTGCGTACCGCCATGGTCGAGGAGCTCGACAAGGATTATGTCCGTATGGCTCGCGGCGCCGGCGTTCCCGAGAAGGTCGTCGTCGGCATCAACGTTCTTCGCAATGCGCTGATCACCCCGGTCACCACCCTCGGTCTTAAGATCGGTTACCTCATGGGCGGCGCCGTCGTCATCGAGGTTATCTTCAACCTCCCCGGCATGGGCACTGCGATTCTGCAGGGCGTTCAGGGCAACGAGGCGAACCTGGTTCAGGGTGTCGTTATCGTCGTTGCTCTTGCCTTCATCATCATCAACATCGTGGTTGACATGCTCTACCTGCTCATCAACCCGCGCATCAGGACGGTGTAGATTATGGTAAAGATTCGAGAGAAGCAAACCGAGCAGCTCGAGAAGGCTGCCTCCAAGGGGCTCAAGCTCGGTGGCTGGAAGAAGATGACGTTGTCTTCTAAGATTGCCGCCGTCGTGCTGGTGCTGGTCGCCCTGACTGCGATTCTGGCGCCCCTTCTTGCCCCCTATAGCCCGGTCGAGATCTTTACGGCTCGCCAGGCTCCCGGCAACGGATTTATCTTCGGTACCGACGATAAGGGTCGCGACATTCTGTCGCGTATGCTCTACGGTGGTCGTTACTCGCTGATTATCGGCTTTGGCGCCACCGCCATGGCTCTGGTCTGCGGCTCGGTCGTGGGCGCCCTTGCAGCGGTTTCGCGCAAGGCCGTCTCCGAGACGATCATGCGTATCCTGGACATCATCATGTCCATCCCGGGCATCGCCCTCGCGGCCGTCTTTGTCTCCATCCTGGGCAACTCCGTGCCGTCGATCATCTTCGCCATCGGCTTTATGTACACTCCGCAGATTGCCCGTATCGTGCGCGCCAACATCGTGTCCGAGTACGGCGAGGACTATGTCCGCGCGGTCATCGTTTCCGGCGCCAAGGCTCCGTGGATTTTGATCAAGCATGTTCTGCGTAACTGCATCGCCCCGATCATGGTCTTCACCGTTACCCTGGTCGCCGACGCCATCATCTTCGAGGCCTCGCTGACCTTCATCGGCGCTGGTATCCAGGAGCCCACCGCTACCTGGGGCAACATCCTCGCCGACGCCCGCGGCGGCGTGCTCGCCGGCCGTTGGTGGCAGGCGCTGTTCCCGGGCCTGGCCATCATGATCACCTGCCTGGCGCTCAACATCCTCTCCGAGGGCATTACCGACGCCATGGCCGCTGCTCCCTCCGCTGCCCTGGATCCTACCGATTCCTCCAAGCGTCGCGAGGCCGACCTGCTGGTCTCCGACCCCGTTCGCGCCTACAAGGAGCAGGCCCAGTCCCTCTCCGCTCGCCTTGGCGCCCTGCGCGATGTCGAGCTCAAGCGTGACGATCGCCACGTGCCCGACGAGTCCGTTGAGCCGATTCTCTCGGTCCGTGACTTCTGCATTCAGTTTGAGCATCACGGTGATATCAACGTCGTCGACCATGTCAACTTTGACGTTCGTCCTGGTCAGACCATGGGCCTGGTGGGCGAGTCCGGTTGCGGTAAGTCCATCACCACGCTGGCCATCATGGGCCTGACCGACGATGACGAGCATCTTTCCGGCGAGGTTCTTTGGGAGGGCCGTGACCTGCTCAAGATGAGCAAGAAGGAGTGGTTCGGCCTGCGCGGTACCGATATCGCTATGGTCTATCAGGACGCCCTGTCCTCGCTTAATCCCTCCATGCTCATCTCTGCCCAGATGAAGCAGCTCACCAAGCGCGGCGGAACCCGCAGCGCCGAGGAGCTCCTGGAGCTCGTCGGCCTCGATCCCAAGCGCACGCTCGAGAGCTATCCGCACGAGCTTTCCGGCGGCCAGCGTCAGCGTGTCCTGATCGCTATGGCCCTTACCCGCGACCCCAAGCTGGTCATCTGCGACGAGCCCACGACCGCTCTGGACGTTACCGTCCAGAAGCAGGTCATCAAGCTGCTCAACGATCTTCAGGCCAAGCTCGGCTTTGCCATGATCTTCGTTTCGCATGACCTGGCTCTGGTCGCCGAGGTTGCCCATAACATCACGGTTATGTACGCTGGCCAGGTTATCGAGCAGGCACCCACCAAGGAGCTGCTCACCAACCCGATCCACGAGTACACCCGCGGTCTTCTGGGTTCCGTTCTGTCCATCGAGAGCGGTTCGGGTCGCCTGCACCAGGTGCCCGGCGCCGTTCCGAGCCCGCGCGATTTCCCCAAGGGCGATCGCTTCGCGCCCCGCTCGAGCCATCCGCGTATTGGCCTGGACACCCGTCCGGTCTTCAAGCGCGTGCCCGGTACCGAGCACTTCTATTCCGAGCTCCCCGACGAGGTGCTCAAGGCAAATGGTTTGACCCCTCACGCGGAGGTGATGTAGATGAGCGAGACCGCAGTCAACGGCGTCGAGCCGATCATCTTCCTTGATGACGTCCACGTCACCTTTAGGACCCGTACCGGCTCGATTCTGCACCCCAACCTGGTTCACGCCGTCCAGGGTGTAACGATTAAGCTCATGCCCGGTCAGACGATCGGCATCGTCGGCGAGTCCGGTTGCGGTAAGTCCACCACCGCTAACGTCATGTGCGGCCTGCAGGCCCCCACGAGCGGCAAGGTCTACTTTAAGGGCAAGGACGTTACCAAACGTACCGCCGAGGACCGTCGCCACATGGGTCGCGTCATCTCGGTCGTGTTCCAGAACCCGGCCACGGCGCTCAACCCCCGCATGGTCGTTCGCGAGCAGCTGCTCGACCCCATGCGCGTCCACAACCTGGGTACCGAGGCCGAGCAGGAGAAGCGCGTCAAGGAACTCTTGGAGCTCACCGGTCTGCCCAGCTCCGCTGCCGAGGTTCTTCCCGGCCAGCTTTCGGGTGGTCAGCGCCAGCGCGTGGCAATTGCCCGTGCCCTGTCGCTGAACCCCGATGCCATCATCGCCGACGAGCCCACCTCGGCTCTGGACGTTTCAGTCCGCGCGCAGATTTTGAACCTGCTGACCGACCTTAAGAAGGAGCTCGGCCTGGCCATGGTGTTCATCAGCCATGACATCCAGACGGTCCGCTATATCTCTGACGACATCATCGTTATGAATGGCGGCAAGATCGTCGAGCAGGGCGAGGCCAAGCAGGTCTTCCAGCACCCCCAGGACCCCTACACCAAGATGCTGCTCGGCGCTGCGCCGTCGCTGCTGCATCCCAAGCTCGGCGAGTAGCCTCGCTTTCCCTCCCGTGCGCCCGGTTCCCTTGCCGGGCGCACCTCCGTTGCGATTTCGAAAGGTTGGGTTCACGAGCCATGCCAAGTGCTCAGGAGCTACAACATCAATTTGGTGAATATCGAGGCGCCATGCCCCGTCCATCAGATTTCGATCTCTTTTGGAAGGATCGCATGGCCGAGGCCGACGCCGTCGGGCTTGACTATGCGATCGAGACGGCATCGGTCACCGATGCCGCGACCTGCCAGCTTTTCGACCTCTGGTATACCGGCATGTGTGGCGCTCGCCTGCATGCCAAGTACCTTAAACCCGTCTCGGACGAGCCCGTGCCATTGGTACTTCAGTTCCATGGGTATCCGGGTGCAAGCCGCAGCTGGTTTGAGCAGGCGTCGTTTGCGGGCATGGGCATGGCACTCATCGCACTCGACTGTCCCGGCCAAGGAGGTCCCTCCGAGGACATTGGTGGATTTGAGGGCACAACGGTTGCCGGTCATATCGTCGCCGGTATCGACGGCGACCCGGCCAACCTCTACTATGTCCGCTTGCACCAAGATATTCGCATCCTGTGCCGCATCGTTCGCGAGCTCGAGGGCATCGATCTTGCGCGTGTGTTTGTGAACGGCGCGTCGCAGGGCGGCGGTTTGGGCATTGCGACCTGTGCGCTTAACAGCGAGCTTATCAATCGTGCCGCCATCCTCTATCCCTTCCTGTCAGATTTCCGCCTGGTCTGGGATTTGGATGCCGACGACATTGCCTACGAGGGCCTGCGCTATTGGTCTCGCTGGTTTGACGAGGAATCGACTCGTATTGACGAAGCCTATGCCAAGCTGGCGTACTTCGATTCCAAGAACTTTGCCCCTATGGTCAAATGCCCCGTGCTGTTTGGCACTGGCACAGCCGATATCGTCTGTCCGCCAGCGACGCAGTTTGCGGTCTATAACAACCTGACCTGCGAAAAGCGTCATGAGTTCTTTGAAGGCTTTGGCCACGAGGAGATTCAGGATTTTGACGATTTGATCATTCCGTTTTTCTGCAAGGGAGGGGAGGCTCATGTCTAAGTGCGAGAGCAATGTTGACGAGCTGATTGTCCCCGGGCTCGTGGGAATTCCTGGAACGGTTTCGTCAAGGCTCGCAGACTATCGGGACTGGCGCGGTGATGTCCAAGCAGATGTTTCTGATTTAGAGACATGCGCTTCGAATCTTGAGATTCAAGGCCTGGCCATTACGGCGATTGACTTTGTTAACCCCTGCGCCCGTTACTCGGAGGTCTCCTTTGAGCTCGGTGACGATGCGATTCACGCTCGTTTGATCGAGCCTGTTGGTCGTGCCCGAGTATCTGAGCGCGTGCCGCTGTGCCTGATGTTCCACGACATCGATCGGCCTGTGCGCGGCTGGCATCACATGACGAGATTTGCCGCCATGGGATATGCCGTGCTTGCACTGGATGACGATGTTGCTGGTGCGGACGACCTGCAGCGGGGAATTGCTTCGCCCGCTTTTGTCGAGCGCGTCCGTTGGGGCTGCGCGTTGGCGAAGGTCGCGCGCAATCTTGATGGCATGGACCCCGACCGCATCTTTGCATGGGGCGAGGGCCTTGGCGGCGGAGTCGCGCTGGCGGTTTCTGCTCTGGACGAGCAGGGTCTTGCCTGCACGGCGGTTGCCAATCCAATTCCCGGTGGCCTCGAGGCGCTGTCGTCTCGGGTGCGCGGATCGGTGCTCATGGGCACATCGCTTATGGACGCCGTGAGCGATCCCAAGGGTCAGTTTGCTGTATTCAACGGTCTTGAGTGTGACCGAAGGCATATCATTTATGCCAAATACGCTCACGAGCGCATCAATGCGTTCGAAAACGAAGTCGTCGACTTCTTTAACCAAACGTTCTACCCGTGTTCTTTGGCCTAGACGGCTTGGACACTGCCAACAAGAGTGGGTGGCATAGGGCCGCCCGCCAGACAACTAAGGAGATTCTTGTGGCAACTCAGAAATTCACCGGCGTTATCCCTCCCGTCGTTGTTCCCGATACCGAAGACCACCAGCTCGACGTTGCATCCTTTGAGCGCAGCATCAACCGCATGATCGATGCCGGCGTCGATGGCCTGTTCTTCCTGGGCTCCTCGGGCGAGGTCGTCTTCTCCACCGACGAGCGCCGTCGCCAGATTGTCGCCGAGGCCGTGCGCATCGTCGACCACCGCGTTCCCGTTCTGGTTGGCATCATCGACACCGAGACCGAGCGCATGATCGAGCATGGTAAGGTCGCCCAGGAGCTGGGCGCCGATGCGCTTGTCGCCACCTGCCCGTTCTATGCCCTGCAGGGCATGACCGAGGTCGAGGAGCACTTCCGCATCCTGCACGAGGAACTCGACCTTCCCATCTTCGCCTACGACATCCCCGTGTGCGTCCACACCAAGCTCCCCTGGAAGCTCCTTGCCAAGCTCGGCGCCGAGGGCGTCCTTGCCGGCGTCAAGGATTCCTCGGGCGATGACATCTCGTTCCGCTACCTCGTTCAGGAGAACGAGAAGAATGGCCATCCGATGAGCATCCTCACCGGTCACGAGGTCGTCGTCGACGGTGCTTACCTTGGCGGCGCCGACGGCTCCGTTCCGGGCCTCGCCAACGTTGAGCCCGAGGGCTACGTGCGCCAGTGGAAGGCCGCTCAGGCCGGCGACTGGGCTACCGTCAAGGCCGAGCAGGATCGCCTCAACGAGATCTCCCACATTTGGGATGTCACCTCGGGCGTCCAGGGCTATGCCGGTGGTGTCGGCGCCTTCAAGACCGCTATGAACCTCATGGGCATCTTCGACAGCCCGACCATGCCGCGCCCGGTGAAGGCCATGACCGGCGAGAACGTCGAGGCTATTAAGAAGGTCCTCCAGGACAACGGTCTCCTGTAAAGCTTCCCCAGGCACCCGATCTTGGGGCTCAAGTGGCCGGGCGTGACCCATTAGGTCAACGCCCGACCACTTTCACCCCAACCTCGGGCACCTGGGAAACCTTTATCATGCTGCGGCGATAACACCGCCTTCATTTCCTGTAGTTGTTTTTATCTCCTAAGGAGAACGACATGGAGAACAAGTACGTCTGCTCTGTCGATATCGGCGGAACTAAGATCGCGACCGCCATTATGGAGTACCCGGCTGACGGCAGCGTGCCCCATCCCGTATTTGAGGCCGAGGTTCCTACCGAGGCCCAGGAGGGCGGCGAGGCCGTCTTCCAGCGGATCGAGGCGTCCATCAAGGCCGCTCTTGAGGCGAATCCCGATGTCGAGGTCCTCGGTGTCGGTATCGGTGCCGCAGGCGTCGTCGATCCCAAGACGGGCGCCATCGCGTATGCCAACGAGATTATGCCCGGCTGGTCCGGCGTTCAGTTGGGGCCGCGTCTGCGCGAGGACCTTGGTCTTCCCGTTGCCGTTGTGGGCGACGTGCAGGCTCATGCTCTGGGCGAGGCCCACTGGGGCGTCGGCAAGGGCAAGTTCTCCGTCTTGTGCCTGGGCATCGGCACGGGCATCGGCGGCGCATATGTCGAGAACGGCTGCGTGATGCAGGGCTTCCATGGCGCTGCCGGTCATATGGGCCACATCGAGTGCTCGGCTGCCGCCGGCATTCCCTGCGCCTGTGGTCGTTCTGGCCATCTTGAGTCGGTAGCCTCGGGCACCTCGATTGGCCGTATGTACGACGAGCGCTTCGGTCGCGTCGACCCCAGCCGCCCTTCGGTCGGTCGCGACGTGAACGACCTGTGCCGTGCGGGCGACGCAAAGGCGACCGAGGTCATCCATGACGCCGGCTTTGCGCTGGGTGCCAGCTTGGGCTCGCTCGCTAACATTTTGGACCCTGAGGTCATCGTGCTTTCGGGCGGCGTGATTCACCAAGGTCCCGATTGGCGTTCGCAGACGTGGAAGGATTCGGTGCACGAGGGCTATGCCAGCCAGGCGCTCGATCCGCTTCAGGACACGCCGATCCTCATCGGTTCTCTGGAGGGCGATGCTCCGCTCATCGGTGCCGCCGAACACCTTCTTGCATCGTTGAAGTAAACATAACTACCAAGTGCGCCTTCTGAGGTGCCGCAGATTGACGTGAAAGAGGAGCGAAGCGTACTTCGGTACGCGAGCGACGGTTTGAACGTCAAGGTGCGGTGTCTCAGAAGGCTGTTTTGAGAAAGGTTGAGTCGAACATGACCGTCGATCCTTTGATTCAATCCCTGAAGGGCAAGCTCGTCGTGAGCGTTCAGGCGTATATGGGCGAGCCGCTTCGCACGCCCGAGACCATGGCTCAAATGTCTCGCGCTTGCGAGCTCGGCGGCGCCGCCGCCATTCGCTGCCAGGGCCTTGCCGACATCGCCGCCATTAAGGGCCGCTGCGAGGTCCCCGTCATCGGCTTGTGGAAGGATGGTCACGAGGGCGTCTACATCACGCCGACGCTGCGCCACGCTCGCGCCTGTGTTGCCGCCGGTGCTGACATCGTGGCAATTGATGCCACTGATCGCCCGCGTCCCGATGGCAAGACCGTCGAGGACACCTTCCGTCCGCTGCACGAGGAGGGTGTGCTCCTGATGGCGGATTGTGCCACCATCGAGGACATTCGCCGTGCGGTTGATATGGGCTTTGACCTGGTATCCACTACGCTTTCTCACGGTGTCGCCGCCATCGACCTGTCTCT
>CABSMQ010000025.1:0-26779 GCA_902478965.1 uncultured Collinsella sp.
CGTGGGCTCGGAGATGTGTATAAGAGACAGGGCTTTGACCTGGTATCCACTACGCTTTCTCACGGTGTCGCCGCCATCGACTGCACCATGGCCGATGGCCCCGATCTGCCGCTCCTGCGTCAGGCGACCGAGGAATTCCCCGGTCTTCCCATCATCTGCGAGGGCCGCGTGCACACGCCCGAGGAGGCCCGCGCCGCGATTGATGCGGGCGCCTGGGCCGTTGTCGTCGGCACCGCCATCACGCACCCCACGAGTATTACAAGTTGGTTCAAGGCTGCGCTTGAGGCGTAAGACAGGCCTCGTATCCGCTTGGGGCGGTATACTCAATAAAGGCAATTGATCGCGCGGGATCCGCTGGCCGGGTCCCGCGCTTGTTTTAGGAGGCACACATGCAAAAGGGAGATGCCATGGATGCGGCGGAGCGCTCGGAGCGCATCCCCGATATCGTCATCATCACCGGAATGTCCGGATCGGGCCGAACGCAGGCCATGCATGTGTTCGAGGACATGGGCTATTTTTGCATCGACAACTTGCCTCCGCGTCTGATCGCCCAGCTTGCCGAACTCGTCGGCATCAATACGGGCGTGGGCAGGCATCTTGCCGTCACCTGCGACCTGCGCAGCCAGGGCTTGTTCGATGAGCTGCTCGATGCCGTTGCCGCGCTCGAGGAGCGCGAGATGAGCTGTGATATCGTGTTTCTCGAGGCCTCTGACGAGGTGCTGATCCGTCGTTATAGCGAAAACCGCCGCCGCCACCCCATTGCCAAGCCGGGGGAGACTACGGCCGATGCGATTCAGCGCGAGCGCCTGCAGCTGCAGGGTGTGCGCGATCGAGCCGATATGATCATCGACACGAGCCGTCTGCGCACCTCTGCCCTGCGCAACAAATTGCGCATGGCGTTCTCCGAGCTGTCCGACCAGCAGCTCATGGACGTTCACGTGTTCTCGTTTGGCTTTAAGCACGGCATGCCCGTCGAGGCGGACATTATGATCGACGTTCGCTTCCTGCCCAATCCGTTCTACGATCCCGAGATGCGCACCATGACCGGTCTCGATAAGAAAGTCTCTGACTTTGTTCTGGACCATCCCAAGACCCAGGAGTTCTGGAAGGCCTGGACGCAGCTGCTCGATACGGTCATGCCCGGCTATATCGCGGAGGGCAAGCCACAGCTTTCTATTGCCATCGGCTGCACGGGCGGTCAACACCGCAGCGTTGCCATCGCCGAGGCCACGGCACGTTATTTGGAAGGCGCCCAATATCACGTCAGCATTTCCCATCGCGACCTGTCGCGCGCCAACACGAAAGCATAGGTCTGCATGTCGTTTACCGCCGAGGTGCGTGACGAGCTCGCGCGCTGCGAACCCGAATGTGAATACTGCGATTTGTCGACGCTTGCCGCCCTGACGCGTGTGAGCGGTACACTTTCGCTGGCCGGCTCCGGGCGGTATCGTTTGACGGTCGCGACCGAGACGGGTGCCGTCGCGCGCACGATGATCACACTGACGCATCGCATCCTTAAGCTCAAAACGGAATTCACCGTTCGTAAATCAGTCTTGCATAAGGTACGTAACTATCTCATTACCCTGCCCGATCAACCCGACCTGGACAAGGCTCTGGTGCTGCTGGGCATTCTCGACCGCAGGGGAGGGCTCGTCGCTGGTGTTCCCCGGCACATCGTTGCCCGTCCCTGCTGCAGGCTTGCCTACATCCGCGGCGCGCTCATCGCCGGCGGTTTCGTGGCCGATCCCCGCGGCGATTTTCATTTGGAGATCGCGGTGCAGGGCGAGCAGTATGCCCGGGGACTTTGCGATCTATTGGAACAGATTGGGGTCCATGCGCGCGTTAACGCGCGGCGCGGATCCTTTGCTGTCTACATTAAGAGCGCCGAGGAGATCGAGCAGCTCCTAAAGTTGATTGGCGCCAAGCGCAGCGTTGCCGAGATCGAGGAAGCGCGCGCGGTCAAATTGGTTAAGAACGATGTGAACCGTCGCGTGAATGCCGAGCTCGCCAACCAGACCAGAAGTGCGGGTGCCGCCCAACATCAGCTTGCGTTGATCGATGAGCTCGAACAGCGGGGTTTGCGCGACACGCTTCCGGACGCCTTGGCAGTCTTTTGCGACCTGCGCGAGCGCTATCCCGATCTGTCGCTGCGCGATTTGGGGGAGATGGCTGACCCTCCCTTGTCGAAGTCTGCCCTGTACCATCGCGTTTTGAGGCTTGAAAAGCTCATTGAAGCAAACAAGTAGTTTGAAGTATCGACTTATATACGGATTTAGCTGCTATTTTATTCTTTAAAACGTTTTAACGTAAATTTGATTTTCAATTTCGAGCATTCTCGTGAAATTCAAGTCAAAAAAAAGGTATATTAGGCGAGTGGTTAGTTTGTGGGCCTCAACGGCGGGCGCTGTAGCTCGCGGGGGCCTTACGAAAGGAGACACAATGGCAGTAAAGGTTGCTATTAACGGCTTCGGTCGCATCGGTCGTCTGGCTTTCCGTCAGATGTTCGGTCATGAGGGCTCCGAGATCGTCGCTATCAACGACCTCACCTCTCCCGATATGCTCGCTTACCTGCTGAAGTACGACTCCACGCAGGGCAACTACGCTCGCGATCACGAGGTCGTTGCTGGCGAGGATTCCATCACCGTTGACGGCAAGGAGATCAAGATCTACAAGGAGGCCGACGCCAACAACCTGCCTTGGGGCGACCTCGACGTCGACGTCGTTCTCGAGTGCACCGGCTTCTACACCAGCAAGGCTAAGGCTCAGGCCCACATCAACGCTGGCGCCAAGAAGGTCGTCATCTCCGCTCCGGCCGGCAGCGATCTGCCCACCATCGTGTACAACGTCAACCATGAGACGCTGACCGCTGAGGACAACATCATCTCCGCTGCTTCCTGCACCACCAACTGCCTTGCCCCGATGGCCAAGGGTCTCAACGACTTCGCTCCCATCGTGTCCGGCATCATGACCACCATCCACGCCTTCACCGGCGACCAGATGCCGCTCGACGGCCCGCAGCGCAAGGGCAACTTCCGTCGCTCCCGCGCCTGCTCCGAGAACATCGTCCCGAACACCACGGGCGCTGCCAAGGCCATCGGCCTGGTTCTCCCCGAGCTCAACGGCAAGCTCATCGGTGCCGCCCAGCGCGTCCCGACGCCGACCGGCTCGCTGACCAACCTCTACGCCGTCGTTGACAAGAAGGTCACCGTCGACGAGGTCAACGCTGCCATGAAGGCCTACGCCGAGACCATCCCCGATACCTTCGCCTACAACGAGGACCAGATCGTCTCCCGCGACATCGTCGGCGAGACCCACGGTTCCATCTTCGACGCCACGCAGACCATGTGCTCTGACCTCGGCAACGGCCAGACCCTCGTTCAGGTCACCTCTTGGTACGACAACGAGAACTCCTACACCTCTCAGATGGTCCGCACCATCAAGTACTTCGAGAAGTTCGTTGCTTAATTTAGCTTTTAGCGAATAGCTCGTTGAGCGTCTAAAGAAGGGCGCGGCCTTATAGGGCTTACACCCTAGGGTCGCGTCCTTTTTATAAGAAATCGTCTGCCGTAATGGAAGGCAGACACGTACGAAAGGTAGAAGCAAACATGGCCTTTACCAAGAAGACCGTCCGCGACATCGATGTCGACGGCAAGCGCGTTCTCGTCCGCGTTGACTTCAACGTGCCTATCAAGGATGGCGTCGTTGGCGACACCACCCGTATCAAGGCTGCCCTGCCCACCATCAACTACCTCGTTGAGCACAACGCTCGTGTCATCCTCATGAGCCACCTCGGCCGTCCTGAGGGCACTGGCTTCCAGCCCGAGCTTTCCCTCGAGCCCGTCGCCAAGAAGCTCGCCGAGCTCTCTGGTCTCGACGTTGCCTTTGTCGCAGACACTTACGGCGAGAAGGCTGCCGAGGCTGTCGCTGCCGTCGAGCCGGGCAAGGTTCTCGTTCTCGAGAACGTCCGCTTCGATAAGCGTGAGAAGAAGAACGACCCCGAGATCGCTAAGAAGCTCGCTTCCTATGGTGACGTCTTCGTTCTCGATGCCTTCGGCACCGCCCACCGCGCCCAGGGTTCCGTCGTGGGCCCCGCCGCTTACCTGCCTGCCGTCGCTGGCTTCCTGCTTGAGAAGGAGGTCGACACGCTGACCGGCATTTTCGCCGAGCCCGAGCGCCCCTTCGTCGCTATCGTCGGCGGTTCCAAGGTTTCCTCCAAGATCGGCGTTCTCGATCACCTCATCGACTCCGCTGACACTCTGATCATCGGTGGCGGCATGGCCTACACCTTCTTCCTGGCTCAGGGCCTGTCCGTTGGTCAGTCCCTCAAGGAAGAGGACTGGGTCGAGCGCGCCGGCGAGATGCTCAAGAAGGCCGAGGAGAAGGGCGTCAAGATCCTGCTCCCCATCGACAACCGCGTTGCCGATCACTTTGGCGAGGACGCTGTCCCCGAGGTTGTCGCTTCCGACGCTATCCCCGACGACCGTGAGGGTATGGACATCGGCCCCAAGACCGAGGAGCTTTATGCCGAGGCCGTCAAGGGCGCCAAGACCGTGTTCTGGAACGGCCCCATGGGCGTCTTCGAGTTCGACAACTTCGCTCACGGCACCCAGGCTATCGCCGAGGCTGTCGCCGAGGCCGACTGCACCTCGATCATCGGCGGTGGCGACTCTGTCGCAGCTGTCAACAAGTTCAACCTGGCCGACAAGATGAGCTGGATCTCCACCGGCGGTGGCGCTTCCATGGAGCTCGTCGAGGGTAAGGCCCTGCCCGGAGTGGAGGCGCTTCTCGATGCCTAATCGCACCCTTCTCATCGCTGGTAACTGGAAGATGAACAACGACGTCGCCGAGGCTGCGAAGCTCGCCGACGAGCTGGCCCAGGCTCTGCCCGAGGTTCCGGCTGGCGTCGAGGTGCTCGTCTGCCCTCCGACCATCGACATCACCACGGTTCATGACCGCATTCAGGCTGCCCCCATCGCCCTCGGTGCACAGAACGTGTACTGGGAGGCCAAGGGTGCCTTCACTGGTGAGTCCTCTTGCGACATGCTCAAGTCCGCTGGCTGCACCTACTGCATCATCGGCCACTCCGAGCGTCGTGACTACTTCCACGAGACCGACGAGGACCAGAACAAGAAGGCCAAGGCTCTCGTTGCCGCCGGTCTTGTTCCCGTCTTCTGCTGCGGCGAGTCCCTTGAGGTTCGCGAGGCCGGCACCTATGTCGAGCACGTCGTGAACCAGGTCAAGGCTGGCCTCGCTGGTCTTGAGATCACCTGCCCCAAGCAGGTCGTCGTCGCCTACGAGCCCATCTGGGCCATTGGCACCGGCAAGACCGCTACCGCCGAGGATGCTCAGGAGGTCTGCGGCGCTATCCGTGAGACCCTCAAGGAGATGTTCGGCGAGGAGCTCGCTAACGGCATCCGCGTTCTCTATGGTGGCTCTGCCAAGCCCGGCAACATTGCCGAGCTCGTCGCCAAGCCCGACGTTGACGGCGCCCTCGTGGGCGGCGCTTCGCTCAAGGCTGCCGACTTCGCCTCTATGGTCGTCAAGGCAGGCGAGTAGGACATATGGCACAGCGTCATCTTCCTGCACTCCTGATTATCATGGACGGCTGCGGCCTGGCTCCGGCCGATGGCGAGAACGCCGTCGCCGCTGCCAAGACGCCCTTCCTTGATAGCCTGTACGAGAAGTATCCTCACACCACGCTCGGTGCTTCGGGCGAGGACGTGGGTCTTCCCGACGGCCAGATGGGCAACTCCGAGGTAGGCCACCTCAACATCGGTGCCGGCCGCATCGTGTTCCAGGAGCTTTCGCGCATCAACAATGCCATCAAGGACGGCTCCATCGCCAAGAACGAGGTTTTCGTCAAGGCTATGGACGATGTCAAGGCTGAGGGCAAGACCCTTCACCTTATGGGCCTTATGAGCCCTGGCGGCGTTCACTCCCACATGAACCACGTCGAGGCTCTGGTCAAGATGGCTGCCGAGCACGGTGTCAAGACCGTTCGCGTCCACGCCTTCATGGATGGCCGCGATGTCGACCCGCAGTCTGGTGCCGGCTACATGAGCGAGTTCTGCGCCTTCCTGGCGAAGATCTCCGAGGAGACCGGTTGCGACGCTCGCGTCGCCACCGTTTCTGGCCGCTATTGGGCCATGGACCGCGACAACCGTTGGGAGCGCATCCAGCGTGCCTACGACGTCATGGTCAATGCGTCCGATGCCGATGTCGACCCCGTTGCCGGCATCAAGGCCTACTACGAGAAGGACCCGCGCGGCGACGAGTTCGTCGAGCCCTTCGCTGCCCACGACGAGGGCATCCACGAGGGCGACGCGGCCATCTTCTTCAACTTCCGTCCCGACCGCGCCCGTCAGATGACCCGCGTGTTCACGGACAAGGAGTTCGACGGCTTTGAGCGCGAGAAGATCAAGCTTTCGCACTTTGTGACGATGACCGAGTACGATCCGACGTTTGACGTCGAGGTCGCCTTCCCCAAGACGTTCCCCGAGAACGTCCTGGCCGACGTTATCGCCGCCAACGGCCTGAAGCAGCTGCACACCGCCGAGACCGAGAAGTACGCCCACGTGACGTTCTTCCTCAACGGCGGCATCGAGGAGCCCAAGGAGGGCGAGGAGCGCGTGCTCGTCGCTTCCCCCAAGGTCGCTACCTACGATCTGCAGCCTGAGATGAGCGCTCCCGAGGTTACCGAGAAGCTCGTCGCCGCTATTAACGAGGATCGCGCTGATTTCTACATCGTGAACTTCGCGAACTGCGACATGGTTGGTCACACCGGCGTCTTCGACGCCGCCGTTAAGGCCGTCGAGGCTGTTGACGATGCCTTGTCCAAGGTTGTCCCGGCGATTCTCGCCAAGGGTGGCTTTGCGCTGATCACCGCCGACCACGGCAACGCCGACCACATGTTTGACGTTGCTTCCGACGGTTCCAAGCATCCGTTCACGGCTCACACCACCAACCGTGTGCCGTTCATCATCGTTGATGAGAAGGCCAAGCTCACCGGTATCGAGGACGGCCGTCTTTCCGATATCGCTCCGACCATGCTCACCATGGCTGGTATTGAGCCTTCCGCCGAGATGACGGGCCGCGTGCTCGCCACCGAGGCCTAAGAGAAAACTCCAAGCGTTTTCTTGCAGGGGGTTGCCCATATTCGGGCAACCCCCTTTTTGTTATTTCTGCCATTTCCGCACCGTCCCCGAGTGGCAGGTAGGGGAGAGCGGGGGATTGTGGTACAGTACTGGAGTTTGAATTGTTCTATTAAGGAGCTTATCTATGGGTCCGTTCCAGATTCTTCTGTTTGTCGTTTGGGCTGTCTCTGCCGTGGCGCTGACGATTCTCGTCCTGATGCATTCCGGTAAGGGCACCGGCGTTTCGGATATGATCGCTAGCTCGCTGTATAACTCCAGCTCTGCCACGGGCGTCATGGAGCAGAACCTCGATCGCCTGACGGTAATTATGGCCGTTGTTTTTGCCGTGTGCGTCGTCCTGTGCATGTTCTTCTTCCCGCAGGGCATCGTCGGCTACTAAGCATCGGCGTATATACGTTTGCAATGGGTCTCGCAGGTGCGGGACCCTTTTTTGTTTACATATTCGTAACAGAGTCAAAAATATCACCACATACTGCGCCCAACTAAAGAAATTCTTGACCGTTAACCGGAATTAGCCCCAAATCGTGCATAAAATGCGCTACTGTATTGCAAAACGTTGGCCTGTTGTGCATAACCAGCCATAGCAGCGGGCAGCGTTTTGATGGTTCGGATCGGATTGTCTCGACATGTGTCCGACTGAACATTTCTTTGTCCTATCTCATAAGGAGGATGGCATGGCTGATTCTATGTTCCACCAGCCCGTTATGGGTCGTCGCGCCTTTGTTGGCGGCACCCTTGCTGCGAGCTCCATGGCTTTTCTTGCCGCATGTGGCAAGAAGGGCGGCGACGCTTCCGGTTCTGAGTCCGGTTCGACGCTGAACTTCTACATCAACAACCCGGTCTGCATCGACCCCTACAACGTCCAGGAGGACCAGGGTACTCAGGTCGAGTATCAGCTCTTTGACGCTCTGACCTCTTACGACGCCGAGAAGGGCGAGATCGTTCCGCTGGCTTGCGAGTCCTTTGAGTCCAACGACGACGCCACCGAGTTTACCTTCAAGATCAAGAAGGCCAAGTTCCACAACGGTGACGACGTTACCTCTAAGTCCTTCAAGCTCGGTTGGGAGCGTCTGGTCAACACCAAGTCGGCCATCGCTACCGAGTATGGCCCTTCCGAGGTCTCCTATCACCTTTCCATGGTCGAGGGCTATGACGATCTGCTTGCCGGTAACGCCACCGAGCTCAGCGGTGTTACGTGCCCTGACGATGAGACCCTCGTCGTCAAGCTGTCTTCCGCTTACGCCGACTTCCCCTTCGTCGCCTCTCACCCGGCTCTGGCCCCGGTTCCCGAGTGCGCCGAGTCCGATGTCAAGAGCTTCTACCTTGCCCCGGTCGGTAACGGCCCGTTCATGATGGACGGCAAGTGGGAGGATGGCCAGGAGATCAACGTCAAGAAGTTCGACGATTACTATGGCGACAAGGCCAAGATCGATGGCATCCACTTCCAGGTCATCAAGGACATGGAGACCGCTTACAAGGAGTTCCAGGCCGGTAACCTTGATGTCTGCGACGTTCCCGTCGCTCAGATCGATGCCGCCAAGAAGGATCGCGGCGTGTCCAAGGACGGCTACACCATGGGTGACGGCGAGCGCATGCTGCTCGGCGCCGAGCCTTCCACCTACTACCTGACCTGCAACAACACGGCCGAGCCGTTCAACAACGCTGACCTGCGTAGGGGTATCTCCCTGGCCATTAACCGTGAGGCCATCTGCAAGACCATCTTCAAGGGTACCCGTACCCCCGCCGACGGCATTGTTCCTCCGGGCATCGATGGCTACAAGGAGGGCGCATGGGAGTTCTGCGCCTACGACGTCGACAAGGCTAACGAGTACCTCGACAAGGTTGCTCCTGCCGGTGCCAACGGTGACCGTGGCATTAGTGTGACCCTTTCCTACAACCAGGACGGTGGCCACAAGGAGATCATGGAGTCCATCATCGGCGACCTCGCCAAGGTTGGCGTTACCGCTGTCTCCGATACCCCCGAGTGGTCTGCCCTGCTCGAGCAGTATCAGAACTTCAACTATCAGTTCGGTCGTCTGGGCTGGATTGCCGACTACCCGATCATGGACAACTTCCTGTATCCGCTGTTCCACTCCGACTCCCTCGGTGGCGACAACCGCTCTGGTTACAACAACCCCGAGTTCGACGCCAAGGTCGACGAGGCTCGCACTACGGTTGACGACAAGGAGCGCGTCGCTAAGATGCAGGAGGCCGACGCAATGGTCGCTGCCGACTGCCCGGTCATCCCGGTGATGTTCTACACGCACACCATCGCCGGCTCCGATCGCATCAAGCACCTCTATGTCGATCCGCAGAAGCACGCCGATCTGGGTACCGCTGAGCTCGCTTAAGAGTTTGCAGCTTCCGTGAGGGTCAAGTATTTACGTAGACCTCATGGGAAACATACAGTTCTCCCTAACCTGGGGTAAACTGGCTGATGGTAATTTTGGGATGCCGGTCTGGCGATCGGCATCCCATTTAGGTTAATCCCTAGATAGGGGAGTGGTATGGGTAAGTACATCGTTAAACGTGTGCTTCAGTTCATCCCGGTGTTTTTGGGCGTTACGCTGATTCTGTTCGCCCTCCAGAATATCGTGCCGGGAGATCCGATCAAGCTGATCGGTGGAGACAAGGCTCTGTCCCCCGAGGTGGAGCTTCAGCTTCGTGTTCGCTATCACCTGGTCCAGACGGACGAGGACGGCAACGCGATCCTTGACGAGAACGGCGACCCCGTTCAAACGTCGCTCGTGGACCGTTACTTGTATTACATGAACGGCCTGCTTCATGGCGATCTGGGCAATTCGTATCAGCGCAAGCTGCCGGTTACGGAAATCTTCGCCCAGAAGTATCCGTATACGGTCAAACTTGCCGCGTGCGCCATCGTACTCGAGGCGATCATGGGTATCGGTGCGGGTATCATTTCGGCGGTAAAGCGTTATTCCTTCTGGGATATTTTGGTAACGCTCACCACGTCGATCCTCGTTGCGGTCCCGGCCTTCTGGCTCGGTATGTTGTTGCAGCTGTTCTTTGGCGTCATCCTCAAGGACGCCACGGGCGGTGCATTCTCCATGCCGATCTCGGGTGCCGGTGGTTCCAGCTCTCAGTATCAGGATTGGATGCACTATGTGCTTCCGACCATTACGCTGGCTTCGGTTTCGACCGCTTACGCTGCCCGCATTATGCGCTCGCAGCTGCTTGACGTCATGAACCAGGATTACATCCGTACGGCAAAGGCCAAGGGTCTCTCCAATCGTGCGATCATCATCAAGCATGCGCTTAAGAATGCACTCATCCCCGTCGTTACCTATATTGGTGTCGACTTTGGTGGCATGCTTTCGGGCGCCATCCTGACCGAGACGGTCTTTAACTGGCCCGGTATCGGCTATGAGGTCTATCGCGCCATTAGCATGCGTGACTGGCCCATCGTTATGGGCGGCGTTACGCTCATCGTTGTCGTCGTCATGGTGATCAACCTGCTCGTCGACATTAGCTATGCATTCCTCGACCCGCGCATCCGCCTTGGCGGTCCGTCGGATAAGGCCTAAGGGAGGTACGTCTCATGCAGGAAACTGATTCTCAGTCTCAGGAGCAGGCTACCGCCACCAAGGTCGCATCTGCTCCCGCCAAGTCCCGCACGCTGTGGGGCGACGCTTTTAAGCGTCTTCGTAAGAACAAGCTCGCCGTTATCGGTGTCTGCTGGATCATCATCGTCGTTGTGGTTGCCCTGACCGCAGATCTGTGGGCTAAGCCCTGGCTCGGTTCTCCGACGGCTTCCGACTCGACCACTATGGCCGAGACGTCGCTGCTGGCTCCGTGTGCAGAGCATCCGTTTGGCACCGACGCCCTTGGTCGTGACATTCTTGTCCGCGTTATCTACGGTGCGCGCGTTTCGCTGTCCGTCGGAATTATGGCCACCGCGATCTCCACGCTGATTGGTCTGGTCATGGGTGCTCTGGCCGGTTTCTACGGCGGCATCTGGGATACGATCATCATGCGCTGTGCGGACATCTTCCTGGCGTTCCCGTACGTGCTGTTCGTTGTCGCCATGATCGCCGTTATCGGTCGTGGTCTTCAGAACGTCTTTATCGCCATCGGTATTCTCGGCTGGCCTTCGATTGCGCGCGTCTTCCGCTCTGCGATCTTGACCGTCAAGGAAAACGACTATGTTGATGCTGCGCGCGCGATGGGTGCATCTGATGCTCGTATCGTTGTACGTCACATCTTCCCGAACTCCGTCGCCTCCATCGTGGTCTACGCGACCATGAACATTGGTGGCGCCATTCTGACCGAGTCCGCTCTGTCCTTCCTCGGCATGGGCGTTATTCCGCCTACGCCTTCGTGGGGCTCCATGATTCAGGACGGTCAGCAGTATCTTCTGACTGCTCCCTGGATGATGATCATGCCCGGTCTGGCAATTCTCTCGACGGTGCTCGCCTTCACCCTGCTGGGTGACGGTCTGCGCGACGCCCTCGACGTCAAGATGAAGGACGCATAAGGATGAAGAAGAACAAGAACTATGTGGACCTGAAGGACCAGCCTGTTCCCGAGGGCCAGCATCTGTTCGAGGTCGATGACCTTAAGATGTATTTCCACACCGAGGACGGCGTTGTTCGCGCTGTCGACGGTGTCTCCTACACGCTCGATCGCGGCGAGACCCTGGGCGTCGTCGGTGAGTCCGGCTCCGGTAAGTCCGTGACCGCCATGACCATCATGGGTCTTATCTCGATGCCTCCGGGAAAGATCGAGGGCGGCGACGTTCGCTATCGCGGTCGTTCTATCCTCGAGATGACCGAGGAGGAGATGCAGCACATTCGCGGCAACGACATCGCGATGATCTTCCAGGATCCTATGACCTCCTTGAACCCGGTCTATAAGATCGGCAAGCAGGTGGGCGAGGGCCTTCGTCTGCACCGTGGCTACTCCAAGCAGGAGGCGCTCAAGCGCGCTACCGAGCTTTTGGACCTCGTGGGTATCCCCGAGCCCGAGAAGCGCGTCAATGAGTATCCGCACCAGTTCTCCGGCGGTATGCGTCAGCGTGTCATGATCGCTATGGCTCTTGCCTGCGATCCCGATATCCTGATTGCCGACGAGCCCACGACGGCTCTGGACGTTACCATTCAGGCTCAGATTATCGAGCTCATGCAGGAAATGCAGGAGAAGAACGGCAACGCCATCATCATGATTACCCATGACCTGGGCGTCGTTGCCGATATGGCTGATAAGATCATGGTTATGTACGCCGGCCGTCCCGTCGAGTTCGGTACTGCTGAGGAAATCTTCTACGAGAGTCGCCACCCCTACACCTGGGGCCTTATCCGCTCCATCCCGGAGCAGGCCATCGAAGAGAAGAAGCCGCTTACGCCGATTCACGGCAACCCGCCTTCGCTCATGAACCTGCCTGAGGGCTGCGTCTTCTCTCCTCGTTGTCCCTATGCGACGGACAAGTGCTGCAAGCAGCGCCCCGAGCGCGTTGTCACCGAGTCTGGTCATTACTCTGCGTGCCACTACTCCGGTGACCCCGAGTTCCTCAAGAACGCTCCTGAGACGTCCCGTACGCGCAAGGATTCCAAGAAGGGAGGCGAGGCGTAATGGCAGATACCAACGAGCGTACTCCGCTGCTGAAGGTCGAGCACCTCTCTAAGGAGTTCCCCGCTGAGTCCGGCATGTTCGCCAAGCGCTTCTCCAAGCGTGTTGTCTCTGCAGTAAATGACATTTCGTTCGAGATTTATCCGGGCGAGACCTTTGGTCTGGTTGGTGAGTCTGGTTGCGGTAAGTCCACGACGGGTCGCACCATCATGCGCCTGACCAAGCCGACCGCCGGTAAGGTGTTCTTCCAGGGTAAAGACGTTGCCGAGATGAGCAAGCATGAGATCAAGGACATGCGTCGCGAGATGCAGTTCATCTTCCAGGATCCCTATGCTTCGCTCAATCCCCGTATGACCATCGGCGAGATCGTCTCCGAGCCCATGACCATTCATGGCGTGGGTACCAAGGAGGAGCGTATCGAGCGCGTCCGCGAGCTGCTGGACGTCGTCGGTCTGAATCCCGAGCACATCAACCGTTATCCGCACGAGTTCTCGGGCGGTCAGCGCCAGCGTGTCGGCATCGCCCGCGCGTTCGCTCTGAAGCCCAAGCTGATTATCTGCGACGAGCCTGTCTCTGCACTTGACGTATCCATTCAGGCCCAGGTTCTGAACCTTCTTAAGGAGCTCCAGGACAAGTTCGGTACCGCATATCTGTTTATCGCCCACGACCTGTCCGTCGTGCAGCACATCTCCGATCGCGTTGCCGTTATGTACCTGGGCAAGATGGTCGAGGTTTCGGACTGGAAGACGCTCTACAGTGAGCCGCACCACCCGTACACGCAGTCGCTGCTGTCTGCCGTGCCGGTGCCCGATCCGGATATCCAGAAGACCCGCAAGCGCATCATCCTCGCCGGCGATCCGCCGTCGCCGCTGGATCCGCCGACCGGCTGCCGTTTCCACACGCGCTGCCCGATCGCGCAGGGCATCTGCTCCGAAAAGCTTCCTGAGTTTAAGGAAGTTGCCCCGGGTCACTGCTGCGCTTGTCACTTCGCGGAGCCGTTCCCGATCAAGGAATCGCACATCGACCTGTAGTCGGTTGTTTGTCCGGGCCCGTGCTGGACTTAGTTTTCAGAACGTCCTCGACCATGGAAACCCCCTTATCCTGCTCCTTCGGAGCTGCGGATAAGGGGGTTTCCTGGTCTGCGGAATGTTCTGAAAACTAAGTCCAGCACGGGCCCTGCGGTAACTCGGCAGGGGGAGTGCGATTCCTTGATCGCTCACTTAGTTTAATAAGAAATTGAGCGAGGCCGGAGCTTTAGCTCCGGCCTCCCCATATAAGGGCTCGGCAAAGCCGAGCCACCAAATTTGCATCAGCCCCCAGAACATGTTTGAGAACTGTGCCTGAAGTACGTATTTGCAGGCCCCGTATCGGTGGTGCCTCCCGGCGCATTCCGCAGGGGGAGCGATATTTTGCAGCATGAAGTGCGTAGCAAAATATCGCTCATGCCCGAGGACGCGCTGGGAGGCAACACCGATACGGGGCCGGACATATCGATTTACCAGCGCATTTACAAATTCGTAAACTTTTTTCAAAAAAGTGCTTGCACAGTTCTCGAATCATAGGTTATTATCTACCTCGTTGAACGCGCGGGTCCAATAAAACGAACTGCGAATCAACAGCATAGCATGTCGGAGTGGCGGAATTGGCAGACGCGCTAGCTTGAGGTGCTAGTGACCGCTTTTTGGTCATGCGGGTTCAAGTCCCGCCTCCGACACCATCGCATTTGAGAAGCCTCTTCGGAGGCTTTTTTGTTACCGATAGACGGTGAGGTCCACGATGGAAACGCTTGAGCGCAACGAGTGGGCAGACGTTGCCCAGCTGGTCGAGATCACGAGCGATGCTGTCATCATCTGTGAGCTCGACGGAACCATTCTGCATGTGAATAATCGTTTGCTCGACCTGATGTGCGAGGAACGCGCTGACGTCATCAGCGGTGATGTCAAAGACGTTCTGTACTCGTCTGCCTTTGAGCGCGCGACCGAACATCGTCTGCCGTTTGAGACCGATGGCTCCGAGAGCGAGCTGATGCTCAAGCTGAGCGACGGGTCTTTTATTCCCGTCTTGGTTCGCGCAGGTTCCGTTACGCCTCCGCGTATCTTTGGACGTCGTGCACCGCGTGTCCTGGTGGCGCTTCACAGCATCGAAGAGCAGTATTCCCACGATCGTCAGCTCAAACGTGCGCTATCGGAGCTTAGGGTGGCGAATAAACGCCTTTCGGGCACCCTTTCGGTCATTATGAGTACCGTGGGCTCCGATGAGCTCCCCAGCTTGCTCGATACCGTTTTGAATCAGCTCGTTGGAACGCTCGATGCCTCCGGTGCGGCTATCTATTTTTCCGAGAGCGGCGGCTTTAAGCTCCGCGGTGTTTCTAAGGAGCTTGAGGACAGCTATCTGCCCGAGTTTATGCCGTACGGCGCGGGCATTCCGACCTACGTGCTTCGCGAGTCGCGTGCCTGTCGCCTGTCGATCCAGCAGGACCTTGAGGGCGACCGGGTTGCTTCGGGTATGTTCATGGATTTGGACAATCGTTCCAAGCACTTGCTGCGCGTGCAGGATATGCCCCCGTATCGCAGCGAGATCTGTCTTCCCGTGTTTTACGGCACGCAGGTCCTTGGCGTGTTGGAAGTTGGCTGGAAACGCCCCCAGGCGCCACTTGCCTATGACGTGAACGTGCTCGAGGTCATCTGCGATTACCTGTCTATTCAGCTGGTCGGCATGGCGTCGAGCTTACGTTCGCGCCGCACGGCGGAGCTCGGCCGCTCGCTCAATTTGCTACGCGACGAACTGTTTACCTATCTTGATGATCCCGTTGTCGCCTCGCGAGCGGTGTCGACGGAAATCTGCACGGTGCTCAATTGTCATTTCTGCCCCGTGGAATATGATGCGGGCCTCGAAACCTATGTCATCGATTTTGAGGGTGGCAGTCGTGTGGCGCTGCCGGACGATCCGGAGTCACTCTTCTTTTCTGTCACGGCGCCAGCAGCGCGCCTGGGGGCAGCCCCCGACGGGTTTGAGACTTCGGTGTTGGGCGGGACGAGCGCTGATGATCTTAAGCATGTGCGCTTGACCCGCGTCGACGAATCCATGCCTATGGGCGGATGGTTGAGGGCTCATGGCCTGCCGTGCCAGGGCCTCTATGTCGATTCCGGCTTCGAGGCGGGACGCGTTCGTTCGGAGGGCGGCGGTCGGCGGAACAACGATGCAATCGTTCCCGCCGACGTTGCCAATGGGCCGACGAGGCGCGCTTTGCTGCTCCGCGATGGTAGCCAAGAACCAATTGACGACCTTGAATACGACTACCTGGTGCATCTGGCACATGACTTTGAGCTGATCTATGAGGGCGAATCTCAAAAGCGCGAAGAGCGTCATATCGCTCAGACGCTTCAGATTGGCATGAGAAATTCGCTTGGTGACGTTCCGGGCATTGCAACCGATTCGGTATATCTATCGGCAACGAATTCTGCGTTGGTCGGCGGTGACTTCTATACGCTTGTCCGACTTCCCGACGATTGCGCCGTTATGATTTTGGGCGATGTATCCGGCAAGGGAATCGAAGCGGCGTCGATGTCGGCGCTCGTCAAGACGGCGCTGACGGCCTATGCCTGGGAGGGTGCGGGGCCTGCCCGTATGGCACGCTCGCTCAATAGCATGCTCATGGGCTTTTCGAGGGTCGAGACGTTTGTGACGGCGTTTATCGCCAAGATCGATCTTAAGGCGGGCCGCGCTACCTATTGCTCGGCGGGACATCCTCCCACTATGGTCATTAGGCCGTCGTCGAAGCCGCTTGGAGGCGGCGAGACCTGTGGGGGAGAAGTGGAGCTCCTTGGGTGCCAATCGGGCGTGATCGGTGCCTTTGAGGGCATGGTCTACGAGACGGGCGTGTTTACATTCGCTCCTGGTGACATGCTATTTATGTATACCGACGGAACAATCGAAGCACGTGATCGCTCGGGTGCTTTCTTTGGCGAACAACGCCTTCGCGACCTTTTGCTCTCTGTCTCGGGTGAGGGCGTATCGGGGATCTGCGGTAAGGTCTTGGGCGAGCTTGACCGCTTTACCGAGTCGGCGCTGAACGATGACATTGCGCTGGTCTCCCTTGAGTTTTTACGGGGTCGATCGTAGGTCACGACGCCTGACGGGCAAAATCCCTACGGTTGAAGAAACGTGTGCATCGAGCGAGCTCTTTTGGGGAACCATGGTCGTATGAATGAGTGGAATGACATAGCGGTTTTGACGCCACCGGGCGATATCGACATCACCTCGGTGCCCGTACTGCGCCGACGGTTGGATAATTTGATCGACCGGGGCGTGCGTCGCGTTGTCATCAATTGCCAGACCGTGGGCTTTATCGACTCGACAGGTTTGGCGTTTTTGCTTACACGTGCCAGAGAGCTCATGAGGCGCGAGGGCTTGCTTTCGCTCGTTAACGCCTCCGATGAGGTCGTTCGCTTTTTGGAAATTGCCCGACTTGTCGACATCCTTCATGTTGCGGGCCCGGCGCGGGAGTCGATTCCCGCCATTCCGGTGGGGGAGTTGCCGCGATGGAGCAAGAGCGTCGAAGTGCAGCGAGGCATCGAGAATCTCCCATATTATCGGCACCGTGTGGCTGAGCTCCTCGAATCGCTTCCCCTGAGGCGTGATGAGCGCTATGACGTCGCATTGGCGTTGGGGGAGGCATTGGGTAACGCATATGACCATGCGGGCGGTGTTGGCTGCATCCTGACGGTTCAGGCCTATGGGGACCGTGTTGTGCTCGAGGTGCTTGATCGGGGCGCTGGCTATTCTATCGATGGGGCGAGCGAGCCGGTGGCATCCGAGGAACGCGGACGCGGTATCAAGCTTATGCGCATGCTCGTCGATAACGTGGAGGTTGCCCGTCGCACGGATGGCGCTGGCACACGCGTTCGGATGGTGAAGCTGTTTAGCTCGGCATTGGAATCGTGCGCATAGCGCCTTGACGTGGCGTTATTTACCTGCATGAACTTGCTTTGGGCAACTTTTTTGAAAAAAGTACTTGCGTCTTTTGGGCAACTCGCGTAAATTAATAATCCGCAAGCGGACATGGCTCAGTTGGTAGAGCACAACCTTGCCAAGGTTGGGGTCGCGGGTTCGAGCCCCGTTGTCCGCTCCATTGCATTTCCGGACCGTCTCAAGCGGTCCTTTTTCGGCGAAGTGGCCAAGTGGTAAGGCAGAGGCCTGCAAAGCCTTTACCCCCGGTTCGAATCCGGGCTTCGCCTCCAGGCAACATCCGGGCGCTCCGGCGCCCGTTTTGTTTTACATATGCGGACATGGCTCAGTTGGTAGAGCACAACCTTGCCAAGGTTGGGGTCGCGGGTTCGAGCCCCGTTGTCCGCTCCAACTATGTTACGCGGTTCTAACGAACCGCGTTTTTTGTTGACGCTGCGCGAGCCCCGGGCACCCCATCTTGCCCCTCAATCGTCGGTCGCGTACATAAAGTACGCTTCCCTCCTCTTTCGCGGCAACCTGGGGCACCCGGGGCCCGCTCGCTGCCGTGGTCGGGGGAGTGGGTCTTCCGTTCTTTTCACTAATCGATCGATTCGTCCCAGGGGGCCCGAGCTTTTTTCAAATTATTCGAAAATAGTTCTTGCATTCGGGTTGATCATCCCGTATATTAAATCCTCGCAGGCGGACATGGCTCAGTTGGTAGAGCACAACCTTGCCAAGGTTGGGGTCGCGGGTTCGAGCCCCGTTGTCCGCTCCATTTGGGCGTTTAGCTCAGGGGGAGAGCGCTTCCCTGACACGGAAGAGGTCAGAAGTTCAAATCTTCTAACGCCCACCAAATGTTTGCAGCTCAGAGGCTATGTCTCTGGGCTGTTTTGTTTTATGCCGCCAAACATGCCGGCAAATATGCCAGCAAATATTGATCCAAGGTTTGTACGCGATGGCCTTCGCATCCCGTAGGGGGTGCCGACAGATTGCATACGCCCTGGCCGAGCGTGACCGCAACATGTTGGTCAAGCATAATCTTTTGGATTCTTTTGGCGTGAGTGGCTTGGTTTTAGTAGGATTTGTCAGCGGCTTGACTAAGGGGGTTTTATAACTGCCATGCAGGTAGCCGTGTTGGTAACGTTTTACCGACTTGTCAAATACACCTCATTTATAATGCGTCTGCAAAATGACTAATTGCTTTGACCTGCTGAAACACTATATGTTGTGTTTGACCTAAAAAAAGAATACAGGATATAGATGCATCTTTGTCGTATGATAGATGGCGGACAGAGAACGAAGACCTTAATTGCCTCTTTTGAACGTGTCCTTGAGCCGCTTGATCGGCTCCTGGGAATGTCCGCATAGAGGCTTATGGTTTATCGAGAACACAGATTGCGCGACGGCGCCGCAAGACAGGGGCAAGCCCTGCCGGGCATCGTTTGGCTCTGAAGCGCAATGAGGCTACGACGCGAAAGAGGCAAGAGGATGAAGATCATCAAGCGCAGCGGCACCGAGGTTGTCTTTGACATCGATAAGATTGTCAATGCCATCCGCGCCGCTAACTTGGAGGTCGAGGAGAGCTCTCGTCTAACCGACCGCCAGGTGGTTTATGCGGCGCAAAACGTCGCCGAGGCATGCGAGAACGCGGGCCACACCGTTTCGGTCGAGGAGATCCAGGATTTGGTCGAGGACGAGATCATGCGTCTCGACTGCTACGAGGTTGCCCGCCACTACATCATCTATCGCTATGTTCAGAGCCTGAAGCGCCAGAAGAACACGACCGATGACAAGATCCTGTCGCTGATCGAGTGCAATAACGAAGAGGTCAAGCAGGAGAACTCCAACAAGAACCCGACCGTCAACTCCGTTCAGCGCGACTATATGGCTGGCGAGATTTCCAAGGACCTGACCCAGCGCGTGCTGCTGCCTCAGGAGATCGTGGATGCCCATAATGAGGGTCTGATCCATTTCCACGATTCGGATTACTTTGCCCAGCATATGCACAACTGCGATCTGGTGAACCTGGAGGACATGCTCCAGAACGGCACTGTTATTTCGGGCACGCTGATTGAGAAGCCGCACAGCTTCTCGACCGCCTGCAATATTGCGACGCAGATTATCGCCCAGGTTGCTTCCTCCCAGTACGGCGGCCAGTCCATCTCGCTGACCCATCTTGCCCCCTTTGTTGAGGTGAGCCGTCAAAAGATTCGTGGCGAGGTCGCCCGCGAGCTCGAGGAGCTCGGCGTTTCCGCATCTCCCGAAAAGGTTCGCGAGGTCGTTGAGGATCGCCTGCGTGACGAGATCCGTCGCGGCGTCCAGACGATTCAGTATCAGGTCGTGACCCTTATGACCACCAATGGCCAGGCGCCGTTCGTGACGGTCTTTATGTATCTTAACGAGGCCCGTACGCCTCAGGAGAAGCACGACCTTGCCATGATCGTGGAGGAGACGCTTCGCCAGCGCTACGAGGGCGTTAAGAACGAGGCCGGCGTGTGGATTACCCCGGCATTCCCCAAGCTTATCTATGTACTCGAGGACGATAACGTTCACGAGGATTCCCCGTACTTCTACCTGACCCAGCTGGCTGCCAAGTGCACCGCCAAGCGCATGGTGCCCGATTACATCTCCGAGAAGAAGATGCGCGAGCTCAAGCTGTCTAAGGGCGAGACCGCCGGCAACGGCGATTGCTACACCTGCATGGGTTGCCGCAGTTTCCTGACGCCCGACCGTTCGGGCAACGGTTTTAACAACGTTGCCAACGCGCTGAACTACGACCCGAACAAGCCCAAGTACTATGGTCGCTTTAACCAGGGCGTTGTGACCATCAACCTGCCTGATGTCGCACTGAGCTCGCACCAGGATATGGACAAGTTCTGGAAGATCTTCGATGAGCGCCTTGAGCTGTGCCACCGTGCCCTGCTGTGCCGTCATGAGCGCCTGATGGGTACACTTTCTGACGCCGCGCCGATTCTTTGGCAATACGGCGCCCTGGCGCGTCTGAAGAAGGGCGAGACGATCGACAAGCTGCTCGTGGGCGGATACTCTACGATCAGCCTGGGCTATGCCGGCCTGTATGAGTGCGTTAAGTACATGACGGGTCACAGCCACACCGAGAAGGAGGGCACGCCGTTTGCCATGGCCGTCATGCAGCACATGAACGACAAGTGCGCCGAGTGGAAGGCCGAAAGCGATATCGACTTCTCGCTGTACGGCACCCCGCTTGAGTCGACGACCTACAAGTTTGCCAAGTGCCTGCAGCGCCGTTTTGGCATTATCCCGGGCGTGACGGACAAGGGCTACATTACCAACAGCTATCACGTCCATGTGTCCGAGGAGATCGACGCATTCGACAAGCTCAAGTTCGAGGGTATGTTCCAGCAGCTTTCGCCGGGCGGTGCCATCTCCTACGTCGAGGTTCCCAACATGCAGGACAACCTCAAGGCTGTCATTCGCGTGATGCAGTACATCTACGACAACATCATGTACGCCGAGCTCAACACCAAGAGCGACTACTGCCAGGTGTGCGGCTACGACGGTGAGATCAAGATTGTCGAGGACGATGGCAAGCTGGTGTGGGAGTGCCCCAACTGCGGCAACCGCGACCAGGAGAAGATGAATGTCGCTCGTCGTACGTGCGGCTACATCGGTACCCAGTTCTGGAACCAGGGTCGAACCGAGGAGATCCGCGACCGCGTGCTGCATCTCTAATAACCATCCCAGGCTGCCCCGTAGCGAGGCCCCGGACCTTTACTCGCTATTTCGGACAGTCCTGGCTCACGACGGAGGCGCCACTGGTGCCTCCTGTTCGTGCGGAACTCATATCGAGCAAAGGTCCGGGGCCTCGCTACGGGCAGCCAAGTTGATGTAGCTGAGATGCGGCATGCGGTCTGCTCACTCCTCGAAGTTCTTAGCGGAAATAATTTGAGCTGCAGCTGCGATTTACTTGCGATGGCGGTTGAGCTGCAGCTGAGTATTTATTGGACCTCGAACCCTATGCTCGATGTTCGCTTCGTTCATTGAGTTACCCTTTGCATGAGGCCGGGACATATCGTCCCGCCCGCAGTTTCGCAGGCCGAAGGCCGAGAATGTTTGAGGACGGGAAGATATGTCCCGGCCTCCCGGGAGAGTTACTTATGAACTACGCGAACATTAAGTATTTCGATATTGCTGATGGTGAAGGCGTTCGTACTTCTCTGTTTGTGAGCGGGTGCCGTCGTGGGTGCAAGAATTGCTTTAACTCTGTCGCGTGGGACTTTGCTGCGGGCGAGCCGTTCGATCGCGCCGTCGAGGATAAGATTATCGAGAGTCTCGATCATCCCTTTATCGATGGCCTGACGATTCTGGGTGGCGAGCCTATGGAGCCCGAGAATCAGGCGGGGCTTGTTGACTTTATCGAGCGCGTGCGTGCGGCCTATCCTGCTGGGTCGGGCAAGACCATTTGGTGCTTTACCGGTGACGTGCTCGAGGAGCTTATGCCGGGTGGCCGTCATCATACCGAGGTGACGGACCGTATCCTGGCCTGCCTCGACATGTTGGTGGACGGCCCGTTCGTTCAGGATCTGTACGATATCTCGTTGCGCTTTAGGGGCTCGAGCAATCAGCGCGTGATCGACATGAACGCCACGCGCGCTCGTGCTGCACGTGAGGGCGTTGCGCTTTGCGATGCTGTGGAGCTTTGGCGGGACGATCCGGTCTATTCGACCCATACTATGTAGCTGGCAGAGGTTGCGTGCCGGCGTGGTACCATAGCGCGAACGCGAAATCGAAAAAAGTGAGGCCCAGATGGTCGATCAGGAAAAAGTCGAGACTGCCATTAAGCTGCTGCTTGAAGGTATAGGCGAGGACCCAACTCGTGAGGGCCTGCTGGAGACTCCGGCACGCGTCGCCCGTATGTATGGCGAGATTGCCGGCGGTATGGACCAGAGTGCCGAGGAGCACCTGTCCAAAACTTTTGCCGTCGCTTCGAACGATTTGGTTATCGAGCGCGACATTACGTTCTACTCGCTGTGCGAGCATCATCTGCTGCCGTTTTATGGTAAGGCTGCGATCGGCTATATCCCTAACGGTCGCGTGGCAGGTCTGTCTAAGCTTGCCCGCACGGTTGAGGTCTATGCCCGTCGTCTGCAGCTGCAGGAGCAGCTGTGTGCGCAGGTTGCCGATGCCCTCATGGAGTATCTCGCTCCCCAGGGAGCGATTGTGCTCATGGAAGCTGAGCATATGTGCATGACCATGCGCGGCGTGCAAAAGCCTGGCACCAAGACCGTGACGCTCGCTCGTCGCGGCGTCTTTGAGGCCGATCCGGCGCTCGAGGAGCGATTCTTTAGGATGCTGGGACGCTAACTATGCGAGTCGTCAACGACTTTACATCGAATACTGACGAGGGAACGCCGCGTCGCGGTTTTATGGCTTCGGGCCTGGCGCCTTTTGGTGCCATGCCTCGCATTGATTACATCTGTGCCAACGGTCTGTTCCGGCGGCACCTGGGCAACATTGCACAGTTGGAATCGGGGCGCATCTTCTGCCGCCACGGTATTGACCACCTGCTGGATGTCGCTCGCATTATGTGGATCAAGAATCTCGAGGAACAGCTCGAATTTGACCGCGAGGTCATCTACGCCACGGCACTTCTTCACGATATCGGCAAAGATGAACAGTATGAATCGGGTATATCCCATGATGTTGCAAGTGAACGCGTCGCTGATGCGATTCTCGGCGGTATGCCCGATGACGTAGCGTTTGAGCCGGCCGATGCCGCAGCCATTAAGACGGCCATTCTGGGCCATCGAAAGCTGCGCGTGAACAGCCAACCGCTCGAGCGTCTGCTCTATGCAGCCGACAAAGCGTCGCGCGCCTGCTTTGCATGCCCCGCGCGCAATGCTTGCAATTGGAGCGATGATAAAAAGAACCTGTCGATTCGCGTGTAGTTAGTTTGCGCGGTCGGGGTTCTAAACGAAGGAGACGATCGCGATGAGTAACAAGAAACTGCCCGAGAATGCAACCAAGACTGAAGGCGCCGAGCTCGCCCGCCGTGGAAGGGGCGAAATATCCACCGCAGCGGCGGTGCCCCACGTGAGCTATGACGACCTGCGCCATGCTGACCGCATTACTATCGACGGTCTCGAGGTCTTTGCCAACCACGGTGTGTATCCCGAAGAGAACGCGCTGGGCCAGAAGTTCATCGTGTCCTTGGTGCTCTATGCCGACCTGCGTGCAGCAGGGGAGCACGACAACCTGGATGCCTCGATTGATTACGGCTCGGTGTGTCACGATGTCGATGGATATCTGCGCGAGCATACGTTTAAGCTCATCGAGGCTGCAGCCGAGGGTGTGGCCCAGATGCTGCTGCGTCGTTACCCCCTGCTGCTTGGCGTGCGTGTTAAGCTCGATAAGCCTTGGGCTCCCGTCGGTCTTCCCCTGGCAAGCTGCGGCGTCGAGATCGAGCGCGTGCGCTAGTCGACGCTAGAGCTTGTTGAGGGGTGGCCGCTTGAGCCGCTGCGACAGAGCCCTATTGTTGGGGCAGTACGTGTCGAGCAGGGCGTGAAACCGCTGATTGTGGCTTGGCTCGAGCAAGTGGACGAGCTCGTGGGCGACAACCATGTCGAGGCATTCGACAGGGTAGGCGGCGAGCTCGCGCGCGATGCGAATGGCGCCGGTTTTGGGTGTGCATGAGCCCCAGCGCGTCTTCATACTGCGTACGGAAACGCGGGAAACGGCGATACCCATTGCGATTTCGTATGCATGCACCATATCGCGCAGCGCTGTGGTGACCTCGGATGCATAGAGCTGGTCGATGCGGGTCTGGAGCTCATCGGGCGTCAGGCCGTCGAGGATTGCGCGCCGCTCGGCCTGTGGGCGTTCGTTCGATTTGTCGGCGCCCATAAAACTTGCGAAGGTGGCCTGCTTGGGCCGCGGTGCGGGCGATGCAAAGTTGTGATCGAGCGCATCTTGTACCGTGATGGGCTTGCCCCAAAGCGCAATGATGGACGAGGGACTGAGCGGCTCTCGCGCCGTCGCCTGATGTTGCTCGCGCTTGGCAAGTCGGCTGACAATCCAGGTGCTGTTGCGCTTCACAAATGCCTCGATGCGCTCGCGGCTGGCGCCGAGCGGTGCGCTGGCGTGGACCTCACCGCTTGATGTGACGCGTAGGTTGAAGTTTTTGACGCGCTTTTTGGTAATGACGACGGAGATGGGCGTCCCATCCGGTCGGGATATGGAAATCGTAAATTGCTGCGTCAAAAGCGGTCCTTCAGATTGGGGACGGGCCGGCATGTCGACCGTTCGGCATGCCGGCCCGCTCAAGGGATGTGAAATTAATAACGCTCAAAGAAGGCAAGCGCGTTGTCGCTACAGAGCTTCTGCATCACGGTCTTGCCAAAATGCTTGGAAAGCATGTTCTGGAACTCGGGCATCATGCTGGCATCGGAGAGGAAAGCGGGCACCGTGGCACCGTCCCAGTCGCCGCCGAGCGCGATGACGTCCTCGCCGCCCAGGTCGAGCCAGTGCTCGATATGTGCCGCCAGCTGGTCGAAGGTGACGTCTGCGGCGGTCTTGTCGGTTGCGTCGTTGGATAGGAACTCGCTGCAGTAGTTGAGGCCGACGATGCCGCCCATGTCGCGAATGGTGCGGAACTGGTCGTCGGTGAGGTTGCGCTTGACGCCGCAAACCGCACGGGAGTTGGAGTGGCTGGCGACGAAGGGGCGCGTGGCGTGGGCGACAACCTCGTCAAAGCACTCATCGTTGAGGTGGGAGACGTCGAGTACCATGCCGGCGTGCTCCATCTGCGTAAGTGCCTCGATGCCGGCGGCGGTGAGGCCGGCGTGGGTATCGTGTCCGCTCGCGAGCGGTCCCTGCGCGTTCCAGCTGAGTGACGACATAAGCACGCCCAAGCTCTTGAGCACCTCGATCAGTGTGGGGTCCTCGGCAAAGAACGTGGCGTTTTCGATGGTGTGGATGCAAGCGACCTTACCGTCCTTGAGCGCGGGGCGAATGTCTGCGGCGCTGCGTACGTTGACCATGCGGTCGTGGTTGAGCATTGCCTGGCCGCTCATATGCGCCATGATTTGCGCCTGGAAGCGCGCGGCGTGGGCGGTGGGAATCTCGTCGGGGACAAACGTGGCGAAGCACTGTGCCCACGGCGTGTTGCCGATCTTTGCGAGCGAGATGGCGCCGGCGTTGCCCTCGATGAGGTCGAAATCTTGCGGATGCGTTTCGTCGCCGGGGAAATAACCGTCGGTGCCGGCGGTAAAGCGCAGGTCGAGATCGAGCGTGGCCCAGCCGATTCGGTCGGCGGTGTCGCAGTGTAGGTCAAATACGGGATATGCCATGGTTCCTCCGGTTGCAGCGTTTCTTTGCAAACTGTCATTGAATTGTATGACTAGGGTATAGTTAGCGCCATATGTTCACGGCGGCCTGCGTTGTGCGCCGCCCTTATCACGGAGGTTACCATGTCCAACCAGGGCAAGAAGGTCAAGACCCATTATCGCGGCACGCTCGACGACGGCACGCAGTTCGATAGCTCCTACGATCGCGGCGAGCCGCTGGAGTTCACCTGCGGCGCCGGTCAGATGATCAAGGGCTTCGACGCCGCTGTTGTCGACATGCAGGTGGGCGAGAAGAAGACCGTGCACATCCCGGCTGCCGATGCCTACGGCGAGCACAATCCCGAGATGGTTATTACCTTCCCGGCCGAGCAGGTTCCCAACATCGAGCAGATCGAGAAGGGCATGAAGCTCTTCCTGTCCACGCCGAGCGGTATGCCCGTCCCCGCCGTCGTCATTGACGTGACGCCCGAGGCTGTGACGCTCGACGCCAACCACGAGCTGGCCGGCAAGGACCTCAACTTTGATATCGAGCTCGTCGAGGTCGAGGGTTAGAGTATGCCTGAACGCTTGGTTTCGACGACATGCTTGGGAAATCTCAACGATCCGTCCTATGAACTCCTGCTTCGCCGGGAGCTGGGCGGTGTCTTTGAGGTCGATGAGCTGCTGCTCGATTGGGACCAGGCTGATGTATGCGCATTTGTGGGCGTGACGGAGCTGGGGCGCACGGTCGATGTTCCTGTCTCTTATACACATCTGACGCTGCCGACG
>CABSMQ010000026.1:0-26133 GCA_902478965.1 uncultured Collinsella sp.
ATTTCTGCCTGTCTCGTGGGCTCGGAGATGTGTATAAGAGACAGATATATAGGTTTATGGAGCATTGGGCTCCGTTTACGGATTGCTCTGTATTTATGCTCGCAATTAAGCACGAGGTTGGCTACACTATCCCTTGACCATTAAAGGGGTACGAGATACCCACATGGAATTACATAGCTGCCAAAGAGCAGCCTTTCCTGTGGGTGTCTGGTCCGCTTTAAGCGGTCGGGCATCTATTTTTTTGACTGTGTCAGCAGTCAAGACATGTGAGGAAGGAGATCGATGGGCACGACTTCCCCCAAGGCGGTCATTATGGACGAGACCGCCGTCAATCGAGCGATGACTCGCATCGCGCACGAGATTCTCGAGCGCAACGAGGGCTGTGAAGACCTCGCTCTGGTTGGCATCGTCACGCGCGGCGACCTTCTGGCAAAGAAGCTCGCCGAGGAGATCAAGGAGATCGAGGGCGTCGAAGTTCCGCTCGGCAGCCTGGACATCAGCTTCTACCGCGATGACTACGCTACCAATTTCGCTCCCGCGATCCACGCTACCAACATTCCCTTCAGCGTCGACGGCAAGCGCGTCGTGCTGGTGGACGACATCCTGTATACGGGCCGTACCATCCGCGCCGCTCTCGACGCCGTCATGGACCTGGGCCGTCCGAGCCGCATTGAGTTGGCAGTCCTCGTTGACCGCGGCCACCGCGAGCTCCCCATCTCGCCGGACTTTGTCGGCAAGAACGTTCCCTCGTCGCATGAGGAGAACGTGCATCTATATATGAAGGAAGTCGACGGCCACACCGCCGTCGAGATCAACGACGTCGCGCCGGGCTCCCACGTGGGTTCTGCGCCGCTGGGAGGTGAGTAGTACCGTGGCGTTCAACCATAAGCACCTGATCGACATTACCGAGTACTCCGAAGAGGATATCAAGCTCATCCTCGAGACCGCCAAGGCGTTCTCCGAGGTCAACGAGCGTGCGATCAAGAAGGTCCCCACGCTCAAGGGCAAGACCATCGTCAACATGTTCAACGAGCCCTCGACGCGCACCCGCAGCTCCTTCGAGCTTGCCGAGAAGCGCCTTTCGGCCGATAGCCTTAACTTTGGCGGCTCCTCGACCTCTACGGTCAAGGGCGAGAGCCTCGTCGACACCGTCGAGACCCTCAACGCCTATAAGATCGACTGCATCGTCGTGCGCGATAAGCACGCCGGTGCTCCCTACATCGTCACGCAGAATTCGCCCGCGAGCGTTATCTGCGCCGGCGACGGCAAGCACAACCACCCCACGCAGGCCCTGCTGGACCTGTACACCATTTGGCAGCACAAGGGTGACTTCCACGGTCTGAAGGTCGCTGTCGTCGGCGACATCTCCCACTCCCGTGTCTGCGGCTCGCTGATCCCCGCCCTTAAGATCATGGGCTGCGAGACCTACGCCGTCGCCCCCGGCACGCTGCTGCCTCCGGCACCCGAGGTCCTGGGCTGCGACCACGTGACGAGCGATCTCGATTCCGTCCTGCCCGAGCTGGACGTCGTCTACATGCTGCGCGTGCAGCAGGAGCGCCTCGAGGGTGCCCCGTTCCCGACCATTCGCGAGTACCACAAGCTCTTCGGCCTGACCAAGGACCGCGAGAAGCTCATGAAGCCCGACGCGATCATCTGCCACCCGGGCCCCATCAACCGCGGTGTCGAGTTCGACTCCTATATGGCCGACCACCCGCAACGCTCCGTCATCCTGGAGCAGGTCTACGCCGGTATCTGCGTGCGTATGGCTATCCTGTATCTGCTGCTTGGAGGTGCCGATAATGGCCTTGCTTCTTAAGAATGCCCACGTCGTTGACCCGTCCGTCGAGCTTGACGGTGTCGTTGACGTCCTGATTGACGGCGACAAGATCGCCGAGGTCGGTGAGAATCTCGCTGCCGAGGGAGCCGAGGTCCGCGACCTTTCCGGCAAGTACCTCGTCCCCGGCCTGGTGGATATGCACGTTCACCTTCGCGAGCCCGGCTACGAGGTCAAAGAGGACATCGAGAGCGGTACCCGCGCAGCTGCCAAGGGCGGCTTTACCGGTGTGTGCTCCATGCCCAACACCGATCCCGTCACCGATAACGGCACCGTCGTGGAGTTCGTCAAGTCCCGTGCTGCCGAGGTCGGTCACTGCCGCGTCTATCCGTCGGGTGCCATGACCCGCGGTCTTAAGGGCGAGGCCATGTCCGAGATGGGCGATATGGTCGCCCACGGCGCCGTCGCCTTCACCGACGACGGTCGCGGCGTGCAGGGTGCGGGCATGCTCCGTCGCTGCATGGACTACGGCAAGATGTTCGGCAAGGTCTTTATGAGCCACTGCCAGGACGAGGATCTGGTCGGCCACGGCCAGATCAACGAGGGCAAGGTCTCGACCCGTCTGGCTCTCGAGGGTTGGCCGGCTGCCGGCGAGGAGCTCCAGATCGCCCGCGACATCGAGATCGCCAAGCTGACTGGTGCCAAGCTGCACATTCAGCACATCTCCACCGCCCATGGCCTGGAGATCGTGCGTGCCGGTAAGGCCGCTGGCGTTCAGGTTACCTGTGAGGCCACCCCGCATCACATGTTCCTGACCGAGAACGACCTGGACGAGACCTACAACACCTCGCTCAAGGTCAATCCGCCGCTGCGTACCGAGGAGGATGCCGAGGCCATCCGTCAGGGCGTCATCGACGGCGCCGTCGACGTTATCGTCACCGATCACGCTCCCCACACCCCGTGGGAGAAGGCCCGCGAGTTCGAGCTTGCGCCCTTTGGCATGATCGGTCTCGAGACCTCGCTGTCGCTCGTGCTCACCGAGCTGGTCAACACGGGCAAGATGAGCATGGGCCGTATGGTCGAGCTCATGGCCATCAAGCCGCGTGAGATCCTGGGCCTCGACCAGGTTCAGGTCAAGGCGGGCTCCGTTGCCGACCTGACCGTGTTCGACCCCTCTGCCACCTGGACGGTCGGCGAGGACGGTTACGAGTCGCGCGCCGAGAACTCCGGTTTTGCCGGCCGCACGCTTACCGGTCGTGCCACCGATGTGTTTGTCGGCGGTAAGCAGACGCTCGCCGACGGCTGCATCTGCTAGCATAGCCTTATCGCTTTTGTGCGCGGCGCCCTTGCGGTGCCGCGCTTTCTGTTCGTTTGGTCCATGCAACCGCATGGGGGATTGGAGCGTCTATGCCCACACCTTCCACTGCACGCATGCACGACTTCGAGGTCGTTTCGAACCAGGAGATCGCCGACGGCATCTTCTCGCTCGTCATCTCGGCCCCCAAGCTTGCAAGTGCGCTCAAGCCCGGTCAGTTTGTGAACATCGCCGTGCCCGGCGATGCGTCCTCGCTGCTTCGCGTGCCCTTGAGCTTCTATCGCGCTGACGCCGAGGCCGGTACCGTCGAGCTGTGGTACGCCGTCGTGGGCGACGATACCCGTCGTTTGTCCCAGATGGGCCCTGGCTCCACCTCTAACCTGCTGGGCCCTGGTGGCCGTGGTTGGATGGTACCCGAGGGCACCAAGAAGGCGCTGCTCGTGGCGGGCGGCATCGGCGTTCCGCCCGTGCTGTGTCTTGCCGGCATGCTTGCCGAGCGGGGCGTGAATGTCGATGTGTGCCTGGGCTTTGGCACCGCTTCCAAGGCCGTGGGTGTCGATGAGTTCCGCGCGCTGGGCGCCACGGTTAACGTGTGCACCGATGATGGCACGCTGGGCACGCACGGTTTTTGCACCGACCCGGCAGCCGAGCTGCTCGGCGAGGGTGGCTACGACTATGTGGCCAGCTGCGGCCCCGCTGTCATGATGAAGAAAGTCGCCGCCGCTGCCGCCGAGGCCGGTGCGTACTGCGAGGTGTCGCTTGAGCGCATGATGAGTTGTGGCTTTGGCGCCTGCAACACCTGCAATGTCGAGACGGTCGACGGTATGAAGGGTGCTTGCATGTGCGGCCCCGTGTTCGATGCTTCCAAGGTGGTGGTCTTCTAGTGGGTACCGTGAACATGGCCGTCGATTTCGGCGGCGTCAAGATGCAGAACCCCATCAACACCGCAGCCGGTACCTTTGGCTACGGCTGGCAGTTCCAGAACTTTTTTGATGTTTCCCAGCTGGGCGCCATCACCACCAAGGGCTGCGCTGCCGAGCCCTGGCCCGGCAACCCCGCGCCCCGCATGGCCGAGATTCCCGGCGGTATGATCAACTCCGTGGGCCTTCAGAACCCCGGCGTGGCCGCCTTTGCTCGCGAGTCCGGTCCGTGGCTCGAACAGCTGTCCAAGGACGGCTGCCAGGTCATCTGTCAGGTTGCCGGCCACTCCGTTGACGAGTTTGTCCGCGCACTCGAGATGTATGTCGAGCTGTGCCCCTGGGCTGCCGGCTACGAGATCAACGTGAGCTGCCCCAATATCGCCGCCGGCGGTGCCGCCATGGGCTCCACGCCCGAGGGCGCCTCTTCCGTTATGGCTGCCTGCCGCAAGGTGACCGATAAGCCGCTGTTCGTAAAGATGGCGCCGGTTAACGTTGCCGAGATTGCCAAGGCTCTCGAGGCCGCCGGCGCCGACGGCCTTTCGGTCATCAACTCCATCCAGGGCATGGCCATCGACGTCCATACCCGCAAGTCCCGCGTGGCCAAGCCCAAGGGTGGCCTTTCGGGCCCGCTGTGTCACCACATCGCCGTGCGCATGGTCTGGGAGGTCGCCCAGGCCGTCGATATCCCCATCAACGGTGTCGGCGGCGTCATGACGGGCGAAGATGCGGCCGAGTTTATCCTCGCTGGCGCCACCTGCGTGTCGGTCGGCATGGCCAACTTCGTCGATCCGTGCGCTTCGATTAAGATCGCGCACGAGCTCGAGGCCTGGGCGGAGTCCCAGGGCGTGAAGGACATCAACGAGCTGGTAGGTGCTTTCGAATGCTAGAGACCGATGCCCGCGACCGCGTTATCGTCGCCCTCGACTGCGACCGTGAGCGTGCGCTCGAGCTCGCCCACGAGCTTTCTGGTCATGCCGCCTGGCTCAAGGTTGGCATGACGCTCTATTACGCCGAGGGTCCTGAGATCGTCAAGACGTTCAAGGATTTGGGCTTTAAGGTCTTCCTTGACCTTAAGTTCCATGACATTCCGCATCAGGTTCGCGGTGCCGCCCGTTCGGCCTCGCTTGCCGGTGCCGACCTGCTCTCGGTTCACGGCTTGGGTTCGGGCGCCATGCTCGCTGCCTGCCGCGAGGGTGCCGAGGAGGCGCGCGAGGACCGCGCCAAGCTCGTCGCCATCACCGTGCTCACGAGCATGAATCAGGATGCCTTGAGCGAGATCGGCGTCGAGTCGCCCGTGGCTGAGGAGGCCGCCCGCCTGGCAAAGCTCGCTCAGGCCAGTGGCATCGATGGCATCGTGTGCTCGCCGATGGAGGCTCACGACATGCGTGAGCTGCTGGGTCCTGATGCCCTGATCGTGACTCCAGGCGTGCGTCCGGTGGGTGCCGCCCTTGGTGATCAGTCCCGCGTGGCGACGCCTTCCCAGGCTATCGAGCGCGGCGCAAGCCACATTGTGGTGGGCCGTCCCATCACCGGCGCCGACGATCCGGTTGCCGCCTTTGACGCCATCGTCGCCGAGCTGGTCGAAAACGTCGCGTAAAAGATTCCCCTAAGTCACCACTTTTGGGTCTCATTAGCACAAAATAGCCCCTGTGCCTGCGTAAACTTTCCCATCCTTTGTGTGGAATCGCAGGTCAGGGGCTTAACTTTGGCGCAGTATATTGCACTTTTTGCGGGTATCGTCTAACCTATGGAGCCGCGATTGGGCATTTTGTACGTTCTACGTGCTAAAATGCCAATTATTGAATCAGATATAACCCAACTATTTGGAGGTACGAATGGCACTCCCTCAGCTTACCGATGAGCAGCGTAAGCAGGCTCTTGAGAAGGCTGCTGCCGCACGTCACGCCCGCGCTGAGCTTCGCGAGCAGATCAAGAAGGGCGAGAAGTCCCTTGAGTCCGTGCTCAACTCCGATGACCCCATCGCTTCCCGCATGAAGGTTTCCACCCTCATCGAGTCTCTTCCTGGTTATGGCAAGGCGAAGGCCGCCAAGATCATGGAGGAGCTCGGTATCTCCGCTACCCGTCGTGTCCAGGGCCTCGGCGTCCGTCAGCGCGAGCAGCTCCTCGAGCAGCTGACCAAATAAGTGAGCGCTCAGGATTCCAAGCTCTTTGTGATTTCTGGACCGTCAGGCGCAGGCAAGGGTACGCTCGTCACTCGTGTGCGCGAGCGCCGCTCGAACCTGGGCCTGACGGTTTCGGCTACCACGCGAGCACCACGCAAAGGTGAGGTCGACGGCGTCAACTACTTTTTTCTGACGCGCGAGGAGTTCGACCGCCGCGTGGCAAATGGTGAGTTTGTTGAGTGGGCCGAGGTCCACGGTAACTGCTACGGCACGTTGGTGAGCGAGGTCACATCCAAGCTCGCCTCGGGCGCGTCTCTGATTTTGGAGATCGATGTCCAGGGCGCCCTGCAGGTGAAGGAGCGTTTCCCCGAGGCCGTGCTGATCTTTATCAAGCCGCCTTCGCTTGAGGTGCTCCGCGAGCGTCTAGTCGGTCGCGGTACCGAGACGCCCGAGACAATCGAGCTGCGTATGGCAAACGCCGCCGATGAGCTAGCCCTTGCCGACCGCTACGACGACGTCGTGGTAAATGACGATCTCGACCGCGCGACCGATGAGCTCGTTCGCGTTCTCGATATGCATGAAAGGATCTGAGGTCCGTGTCCGTTGTAAAGCCTTGCATTGACGATCTTCTGGAGAAGACCGATCACAACCGCTTCCTGCTCGCTTCGCTTGCCTCCAAGCGCGCCTGCGACATCAATAGCATGCTGCGTGGCCAGCACAACCGCGTGCTTGCCGTCCAGGATGTCGATGACATCACCATCGGGCTTTCCGGTGCCGATACCATCTCGATGGCTATGGACGAGATTGTCGACGGCGACATCTCTTACGACGAGGCCCGTTACGAGAAGGCGCTCGGCCACAAGGTTGCTGAAGCCTAAATGGCGGCTCGCGTCTGCCTGGTCCACTATCACGAGGTTGGACTGAAGGGTAAGAACCGCGCACATTTTGAGCATATCCTCATGGATAACATCAAGGCGGCCTTGGCCGCCTTTTCCGTGAATGCCGTGTCTCGAATTTCCGGTTATATCCTCGTGACCTTTAACGAGCATCAGGCCGATGAGGCGGCGCGTGTCATTCGCACCGTTCCCGGCGTTGCCCGTGTGTCTTTGGCGTATCACACCAACCGCGACCCGCAGGAGTACTGCGCCGCCGCCGTGAAGGCGCTGCGCGAGTTTGGTTCCTTCGATTCGTTTAAGGTGCACGCCAAGCGTTCCAATACCGACTATGAGCTCACCTCGATTGACATCAATCGCCAGGTGGGCGAGGTGCTGTGTGAGGCCTTCCCCGATAAAAAGGTTCAAATGCACGACCCCGATGCGATGGTGCACGTACTGGTGGTCCAGGGTAGCGTTTATGTGTACGCGCGCTCCGAGCGCGGCGTGGGCGGTCTGCCGGTGGGTTCTGCCGGCAAGGTCGTGACGCTGCTGTCGTCGGGTATCGATTCTCCGGTGGCGACCTGGATGCTCGCGCGTCGCGGCGCGGTGTGCGTGCCGGTACATTTCTCCGGTCGTCCGCAGACGCCCGACACGAGCGAGTATTTGGTGCAGGACATCATCCGTGCGCTTGAGCCGGGTGTCCAGATCGGCCGCCTGTACGTGGTGCCGTTTGGCGACTGCCAGCGTGAGATTTCGGTCACCTGTCCCAGCAACCTGCGCGTGATCATGTATCGCCGCATTATGTATTCGGTTGCCGAGCGCATTGCACACATCGAGGGCGCCAAGGCCATCGTTACGGGCGAATCGCTTGGGCAGGTTGCCTCCCAAACGCTTGAGAACATCATGGCCGTCAACGAGGCCGTGAAGATCCCCGTGTTCCGCCCTCTCATCGGTTCGGACAAGCAGGAGATCATCGCTCGCGCCGAGGAGATCGGTACGTTCGATATCTCGACTGAGGCCGCTCCCGACTGCTGCACGCTATTTATGCCGCGCCGTCCCGAGACGCACGCTAAACTCGATGCCGTTCATGAGGCCTGGGAGTTGTTCGATCACGAGGAGATGATCGAGCGCCTGCTCAAGCAGACCGAGTACATCGACTTTGAGAGCAACACGTATAAGGCCCCCAAGACCTTAAAACGCAAACATTCGGAGCTTGCTCCGCGTGAGATTTACCAAGATCACGAGTAAATATGTGCATAGACCGACGATGCGTCTGCATCGTCGGTCTTTTGCTATCTGAGCATTTTGCAGCTAAGTGTTCATTTGCTGACGTGTGCCTGAATAAATGGACAGATTTGTGCAAGGTTTTGGTCAGCTTTTGGTTTGACCGCGAAAACCGGTTTTGAAGCATGGCTGTTGCAGGGCTCTTTTCCTGACACGATGTTGTTGGGAGGTTTTGTTATGGCGCAGCGCGAACAACACGAACGGGTCAAAAAGATGGACCGCTGGGCAGGCAAGCTGCTCGGTCATAAGGCGGTGGTCGTGGCGATACTGGTCGTCATTGCGATGGCGAGCGGCTTGGCGATGGCGAACCTTGGCGGCGGTGCCGGCGGCGTGTCGTTTGAGCGCACTGACGGTTCAGACTCGTTGGTGGAGCCGGGATCCGGCGATGCCTCGAGCGGAAAGACATCCGAAGGCTCTTCGTCTAAGGCGTCTGCCGCGGCAGAAGTCTATGTCGATGTTGATGGCGCTGTTGTGTCGCCCGGTGTATACAGGCTCAAAGACGGCGCGCGGGTGGCTCAGGCGATTGATGCCGCCGGCGGGCTGGCGCCTGAGGCAGACGTTACGGGGCTCAATCGGGCATCTAAGGTCGTCGATGGACAGAAGATTCACGTTCCAACGGTAGGGGAGCAGCAGGCGTCCATTGCGGAAGTCGGTGTTGATGGTGGGGCTTCCACATCATCGGGCGTGAGTGGCGCAACAGGCCTAGTAAACATCAATACGGCAAGCGCGGCAGAGCTGCAGACGCTCTCGGGCATCGGTCCCTCCATGGCCCAGTCGATTATCGATGAACGGACAAAGAACGGTGCTTTTGCCTCGGTTGACGATCTGATGCGTGTGTCGGGAATCGGCGAGAAGAAGCTTGCCAAAATCAAAGATTGCATCTGCGTATGAGTGCGACCGAGCGCGAGCGTGTGATGCCTCCGCGGCCCCTGCTTCCGTGGACGATGGCCTTGTGTGCCGGCATGTGCATGAGCTGCGCCTTGGTGCTCAACGTGGCCGCTGATGCGCTGCTGAGGGAGCGGGCGCCGGCGGTCGGGCTGCTATGGGCCATTCCCGTTGCGGCGGCGGTATTCGTTGTGCTGGCTCAATCTTGTGCGCGGCTTGCCCCTTTGAAGTGGTGGTTGTATGCCGCGTCCGTCGGTCTCGTGGCGGGAGCGGTCGTCTCGGCGTGGTGGGCTGTGGGTGCGCTCAGCGCCTCGAAGGCGCTCGACGGTCGAGCGGCAAGCGGCCTCGAGTTTATCGTGCAGGGCGATCCATCCATAAACGACGACGTGTATTTCTATACCTGCGAGGCACGCGCGGACGGTAAGAACTTGGCAACGGTTCGCCTATCGTGCGACCGCGAGCTCAAGGTCGGGGCGCACGTGCGTGTTATCGGTCGCGTTTCACGTTTTGAGAACGATGCGTATGGACGATCGCGCGTGCTCCGAGGCGAGGTATGCAAGGTAAAAGCCGTTCGGATTGTGTCGGTCGATGAGGGCTCTCCGGGGCCGCTGCTTCGGCTGCGAAATGGGCTGCTTGCGTCCATCGCGCCTGCGACCGACCCGGCGCGTGCACTCATAGCCGGTGTCGTCTGCGGTCGTTCGGCCGAGCTGCGCGCCCAGTCGGCGGGCGATTGGTTTTCGGTGACGGGAACGGCGCATCTTATAGCCGTCTCCGGCAGCCATTTGGCTATCGTGGGGTTTGTAATCGAGGGTGTATTGCAAAAGACTCGCTGCTCACGTGGTCTTCAGCGGGCGATATTGGCGATAACGCTTGTGGGCTACGCTGTCTTTACGGGCGCGTCTCCCTCGGCCGTGCGCGCGTGCTGCATGGTGTTCGCGACGCTTGTCGTAAACGGCGCGGGGCGTCGCCGGCACGGCGCATCGGCACTCTTCGTAACCATGTCCATCTTTGTGCTACTGCGGCCGACGGTGCTGTTCGAGATGGGCTTTCAGCTTTCATGTGCCAGCGTCTTTGCCATTCTGTGCTTTTGCCCCTATGCGACCTTCGCTTTGGGTGAGCTGAGTGTGCCATCGGGCGTTGCAAGCATGCTTTCCGTCACGCTGTGCTCGCAACTGGCGACTCTTCCCATTACCATTCCCGCCTTCGGTACGTTCTCGCTCATTGCTCCGTTGGCAAATGCGGTCATCGGTCCGGTGGTGAGCGTACTGCTTGCTGTGTCCATCGTGCTGGTTCCCTTTTCGCTCGTGGCACCGTTGCGGACTTGGGCGCTCGTTGTGCCCATGATTGCCGCCCGTTGCGCGCTGTTTTTCGAGCAGCTGTTTGCCGCCGTGCCGGGTGCATCCGTGAGCGTGCCGCCCGATAGCATGTGGATTTACCTAGTGCCGTGTTTGCTGGCGGTTCTGCTGGTCTGGTGGCCGCGTCCCCGTGCACGTCCTATGGCGGTGGGGCTTGCATGCCTGGTGCTCTTGGCTGCGATTCCGTACGTCTACTGGGATCGATTCGCTCCGCCTTCGGTGACGGTGCTCGATGTGGGCCAGGCGGATGCGATTCTTATCCGCCAGGGCGGCGTAGTAGCGCTCGTCGACTGCGGGCTCGACGAGCGCGTGGTGGCGGCGTTGGTTCGCAATAACGTGCACCATATCGATGCCGTCTTTGTTACGCATTGGGATGAGGACCACTGGGGTGGTCTGCCTGCCGTGCTCGAACAGTTTTCGGTCGGAACGATTGCCGTGGCGGCGGATGCGCTGGAGGATGCTCCTGTTGAGGTATTGAACCGATCTGGCGTGGAGTATCGGCAGGTGCGCTGTGGGGATACGGTCGACATCGGCTCATTTTGCGCCCGCGTGATGTGGCCATTCGAGTCCGTGGATGGCGAGGGAAATGAGGACTCGCTTGTCTTGCTGCTCTCTTATGTTCAGGAAGGCAAGAGCCTGCGCATACTCCTCACCGGTGATGCCGAGCTCGACCAAGAACGGGAATTCGTGCAGGAGGTGGGGGATATTGATGTCCTTAAACTTGGGCATCACGGCTCCAAGGTTTCAGTCGATGTTGAGTTGCTGGACGTCCTGAAGCCCGAGCTTTCCCTCGCGAGCGCGGGCGAAGGGAATCGATACGGCCATCCGTCCGATGTCTGCATCGATGCCGTGAAGGAAGCGGGTGGTGTGTTCGCGTGCACCATCGAACACGGCGACATTACCGTCATGCCGACTGCGAATGGTTTTGCGATGCGATGCCAGCGACCGTGACGACGTCGTTGGCGTGTGGTGGGCCCCTGGGCTAGAATGGCACGGAGCGAATACGAAGGCCTGCGGGAGGGGAGCGTAATGTCCGAAACCGGTCTGCTGCCGGCATATCTGATCGTCGGTACCGACGGCGTCAAGCGCGATCACGCCGTCTCGCGTATGAAGGCGCGTCTGGAAAAGTCGGGAATGGTCGAGTTCAACCTCGACGAGCGCGACATGACAAAAGACCCCGATATCGAGTCCATTATCGGATCGCTCAACACCTTTCCCATGGGCAGCGAGTTTCGCCTGGTAATCCTTGACGGCTGCTCAAAGCTCGCCAAGGCGGTCTCGGAGCCGCTCGTTGAGTATCTGGCGAGTCCCAGCCCCACAACGGTCTGCCTCATCATCGCCGACTCGCTTGCCAAGAACACGCGCCTGTATAAGGCGATCGCCAAAATCGACAAGAAGGCCGTGATCGATTGCTCCGGCACCAAGCGCTGGGAGCTGCCGCGTCGCGTGCAGCAGATGGCGACGCAGCACGGCAAGTCGATCTCGACGGCGGCTGCCGAGGAGCTCGTCTCGCGTTCGGGTGAAAACACTCGCATGCTCGATAACGACTTGGTTAAGCTTGCCCAGATGGTCGAGGCGCCCCAAATTGAGCTTGCCGATGTGGAGCGCTGGATTGTACGTACGGCCGAGGTCCAGCCCTGGGACTTTCTCAATGCAGTCTCGGCCCGTGACATGCGCCGCTCGCTCGAGCTCTTCAATCTACTGCCCGCCAAGAGCTACGTGTGGACTTACACATTGTTGTGCGGCCGCATTCGCGAGCTTATCGTTGCCAAGGCGCTCGATGCGCGCGGACAGGGTCGTGAGCTGGCCGCAACGCTCAAGCTCCAGTCCTGGCAGGTCAAGAATCACCTGACCTGGGCACGTCGCTTTTCGATGGCAGAGCTCGTCGCAGCGCTCGAGGGTGCCGTTGATGTGGAGCTCGCGCTCAAGGGTTCGGCCGATTCTGAGACCGCGCTTTTGCTCTGGATTACGAACATCTTGAGAAAATCGTGATGATACCTGCCTATTTGACAAATTCGTTCTATCCCTTTGAGGGGGAGCGTGCTATAGTAGGCGCTTGCATGACCTCACCGTGTCTCAGAGGTGTCATACATTTTTTGCAAGGAACTCGAAAGGAACTCCAGAAGTGGCAAACATCAAGTCTCAGAAGAAGCGTATCCGCACCAATGAGGCAGCTCGCATGCGTAACAAGGCTGTCAAGTCCGAGCTCAAGACGCTGACCAAGCACGTCCAGTCCGCCGTCGCCGAGGGCGACGCCGAGAAGGCCCAGGCTGCCCTCAAGACCGTCACCAAGCGTCTCGACATGGCTGCCGCCAAGCATGTTATCCACAAGAACCAGGCTTCCAACCGCAAGTCCGGTCTTGCCAAGCTCGTGAACAGCATCAACGCCTAAGTTGTAAATTTCACACCACACAGATTACGCGCATAAATGGAGCCTGTTTTATGGAACAGGCTCCATTTTTTGTACCGCTCGGGTAAGATAGTCCGCATGAATACTTCAATTGACATTTCCCACATCCGCAACTTCTCAATCGTTGCGCACATCGACCATGGCAAGTCCACGATCAGCGATCGCATCCTCGAGCTCACCCATACCGTCGACGAACGCGACATGGAGTCGCAGCTGCTCGACACCATGGATATCGAGCGCGAGCGCGGCATCACGATCAAGTCCAATGCCGTTCGCGTTTCCTATGACGCCGACGATGGCGAGACGTATCAGTTCAACCTGATCGATACGCCGGGCCACGTTGACTTTACCTACGAGGTCTCGCGCTCGCTGGCAGCCTGTGAGGGCGCGGTGCTCGTTGTCGACGCCACGCAGGGCGTTGAGGCGCAGACCGTCTCCAACGCGACGCTCGCCATGAACGCCAATCTGGACATTGTGCCGGCCATCAACAAGATCGACCTGCCCTCGGCCCATCCCGACGAGGTTAAGACCGAGATCGAGGATGACCTGGCGATCCCTGCCGATGATGCCGTGTGTGTCTCGGGCAAGACCGGCGAGGGCATCCACGATCTGCTGGAGTCCATTGTCTTTCTGATCTCTCCGCCCAAGGGCGATGCGAATGCGCCGCTCAAGGCACTCATTCTGGATTCATACTTCGACGAGTATCGTGGCGTCGTCGCCACGGTGCGCATCTTTGACGGCTCCATCAAAAAGGGCGATACGCTGCGCATGATGCAGGCAAAGGGCGACTTTTTGGTCGATGGCGTGGGCGTCAAGCGTCCCGCCGAGACTCCGGTTGACGCGCTGACGGTCGGCGAGGTCGGTTACGTGGTCACGGGCCTGAAGGACCCCGAGGCCGTTCGCGTGGGCGATACCCTCACGTGGGCGTCGAATCCCTGCCCCGAGCCGCTTCCCGGCTACCGCGAGGCCAAGCCCATGGTCTATACGGGCCTGTTCCCGATCGATAACAAGGACTACGAGAACCTGCGTGACGCGCTCGATAAGCTGCACGTCAACGACCCGTCGTTGGTGTGGGAGCCCGAGACCTCGGTGGCGCTCGGTTTTGGCTTCCGCGTGGGCTTCCTGGGCCTGCTGCACATGGAAGTCGTCAAGGAACGCCTGGAGCGTGAGTTCAATCTTGACCTCATCGCCACGAGCCCCTCGGTGGACTATCACGTCTACAAGACTGACGGCGAGATGATTGATGTCCGCAGCCCGCAGGATCTGCCCGAGGCTACGCGCATCGAGCGCATTGAGGAGCCCTACCTCAAGGCTAAGATTATCTGCCCGCCCGAGTATACGGGTGCCGTCATGCAGCTCGCCATCGAGCACCGCGGCATTACTACCGACATGATCCATCTCACGAGCAAGTCGGTTGAGATGCGCTTCGATATGCCGCTTGCCGAGCTCATTCTGGACTTTTTTGACCAGCTCAAGAGCCGCACCAAGGGTTACGCCTCGCTCGACTACGAGTTCAACGAATATCGCCCCTCCGAGCTCGTCAAGCTCGACATCCTGCTTTCGGGCGACGAGGTGGACGCGCTGTCGTTTATCGTGCACAAGGATAAGGCTTATGGCCTGGCCCGCGGTCTGTGCGACAAGCTCAAGGAAATCATTCCGCGCCAGCTGTTCGAGGTGCCTATCCAGGGCGCCATCGGCAACAAGATCATTGCCCGCTCTACCGTCAAAGCGCGCCGCAAGGACGTGCTGGCCAAGTGTTATGGCGGCGATATCTCGCGAAAGCGCAAGCTGCTCGAGAAGCAGAAAGAGGGCAAAAAGCGCATGAAGGCCATCGGCTCGGTCGAGGTTCCGCAGGAGGCCTTTATGGCGATTCTCAAGGTGGACGAGTAGGTCCATGGCACTTTCTGAATACAGCAAGCGGTTGCTTGGCGCCTATGCCGAGCAGCCGTTCCTTATGGCTCCCATGGCGGGCGTGACCGATCCCGCCTATCGCATCATGTGCCGCCGTCGCGGTGCCCATCTTGCCTATAGCGAGATGGTGAGCGTGGCGGGCCTTGCCTATGCCAGCAATAAGACGTGGCGCCTGGTACTGCCGGCCGATGAGGAGCAGCAGATCTGCGTGCAGCTCTTTGGCTCCAAGCCCGATCAGTTTGCGAGCGCTGTTGCTGCCGTCGAGGAGCGTGTGGGCGATCGCCTGTCGCTGATCGATATCAACATGGCCTGCCCGGCTCGCAAGGTCGTCACCAAGGGCGAGGGCTCGGCGCTTATGCGCACTCCCGATCTGGCCGAGCAGATCGTCGAGGCGGCGGTGGGCGCGGCGCATGTGCCCGTGACCGTAAAAATCCGTAAGGGCTTTTACGCCGAAGACCGCAACGCCGCGACGTTTGCCCAGATGCTTGAGGGAGCAGGGGCCGCCGCGGTGGCGGTACATGGTCGCTGCGCCACGCAGCTCTATACGGGCCAGGCCGATTGGTCGGTCGTCGATGAGGTGGCCGACGCCGTCGAGATTCCCGTTATCGGTTCGGGCGATGTGTTCTCGGCAGAGGACGCTGCTGAGCATCTGCAAAGCTCGGGTGCCAGCGCGGTGTTTATCGCGCGCGGCATCTACGGCAATCCATGGGTGTTCGGCGATGCCCGAGCCCTTGCACTCGATGGCACGCCGGTTCCTTCTCGCTCCTCGGTTGAGCGCCTGGATGCCCTGCGCGAGCACCTGACGCTCACGCACGAGCTGTTGCCGCTCATGTCGCGTGCCCGCACGTACGCAAGCTGGTATCTAAAGGGCATGCCCCATGCTGCCGCCTGGCGCGCTCAGGTGGTGCGTTGCTCCACATACGAGGAGTTCATGGCACTGGTCGATGATATCGAGCACGATGTGGTGGCCTGTGAGGCCGCACTTGCCGCCGGCGAGTCGGTGCCCGCTCATCCGTTGGAGGCCTAACGGTGGCCGTTACCGCGCTGTACGTGCATGTGCCGTTTTGCGCCCAAAAATGCCGGTACTGTGACTTTGACTCACGCAGTTTTGCTCCGTGCAACATGAGCGTTGCGCTCGATACCTATTTTGAGCAGTTGTATGCGCGCCTCGATGCTTTTGGCGACGCAGGCGCGCTTGCACAGATCCGCACCGTCTATGTTGGCGGCGGCACGCCGTCGCTGGCGGGGGAGCGTTTGGTAGAATTTGCCCGGCGTATCTCTGCGTGGTGCAAGCCTGTTGAGTTTACCTGCGAGGCCAATCCCGAATCGCTGACCGCAGAGCTTGCCACTGCGCTTGCCGGGGTGGGTGTCACGCGCGTCTCTCTGGGCGTGCAAACGCTCGATAACGCCGAACTTACCGCCATCGGCCGCATTCACGATGCCGATCGGGCGCTCGCTGCCATCACGACGGTCAAGGACGCTGGGCTTGTCGTGTCGTGCGACCTGATGTGCGGCCTTCCCGGGCAGACCGACCTAAGCTGGCAGCGCACACTCGATGGCGTGTTGGCGGCGGCGCCGCATCATGTGTCGGTGTACCCGCTCACGCTCGAGGAGGGCACGCCGCTCTATCGCATGGCGTGTCGCGACGAGTCGCTCGAGCCCGACGAGGATTTTCAGGCTGCATGCATGGATGCGGCGCGTGAGCGCCTGAGTGCGGCCGGCTATCACCCGTATGAGGTGGCAAGCTACGCGCTCGACGGCCATGAGTGCGCCCACAACATTGCCTATTGGACCGGACAGGGCTATCTGGGTTTGGGCCGCTCTGCCGCCGGTATGCTCGACGCCGAGGATTTCGATCGCTTGGCCGGGCTGTTTCCCGACGTGCTTGCTCGCGGCGATGCGTATCGCGTGCGCTTGGTGCAACGCGACGATGCCGCGACGACGTTTGATGCCGAGTATCTGTCGCAGCGCGATGCGGCGGCCGAGGATTTGATGCTTGCCTGTCGCATGACGCGTGGCATTGGGCCCGATCTGTTGGTTCGCTCGGCAAGCGTGATCGCTGCAGATGAGTTGGCGGCGGCCTGCGACCGTGCGGTCGAGTTGGGCCTTGCCACCTGGGTGCCCGATCATATTGAAGGACATGCGGGGCGCGTCACCTCGAAAGACGTTATCGCAGGTCGCGTCCGTGCTCGTTTAGCGCCCACTCACTTGGGCTGGCTCGATGGAAATGTGCTGTTCGAGCTGTTTTGGGGTCTAGCCTAGGCCGCTCGGGTAGAATTACCGCAATATATACGCTGCTGTGAGCAGGAGGTTGCCGCGCATGGCGACGATGAACGAAAAAGATTACTACGAGATTTTGGGTGTCTCCAAGGACGCCACCTCGCGTGATATACAGAAAGCCTTCCAGCAAAAGGCCCGCAAGCTCCATCCGGACGTCAACAAAGAACCGGATGCCGAGGAAAAGTTCAAAGAGGTTTCCGAGGCCTATGCTGTGCTTTCGGACGAGCAGAAGCGTGCGCGCTACGACGCCATGCGCTCGGGCAATCCCTTTGCCGGCGCTCCCACGGCTTCGCCCTATGGCGGCGGTTACGCCGGCAGCGCGGGCTACGGCAATCCCTTTGAGGGCGGCTTTCCCTTTGGTGGCGCCTGGGGTCAGCCGCGTCGCGGGCAGGCTGCCTATAATCCCGAGAACGGCGCCAACGTGGTCGTCGATATTAAGCTCGACGCCAAGGAGGCCAAGGGCGGTGCCCGCAAGACCGTCCGCTATACGCGCTTCGATACCTGTGGTCACTGCGGCGGTTCGGGCTCTGTTTCGTCCGAGCATGCACATACCTGTCCGAGCTGCGGCGGTCGCGGCCACATTGACGTCGACCTCTCCTTCCTGTTTGGTGCCGGCACGTTCCAGTCTGTCTGCCCTGAGTGCGGTGGCTCCGGTAAGGTCGTCGCCGACCCCTGTCCCGATTGCGGCGGCAGCGGCCGTGTCCGTGTGACCTCCGAGCAGACGATTGAGTTTCCCGCCGGCACGCACGATGGCGACGAGGTCCGTATTGGCGGCATGGGTCACGCCGGCACCAACGGCGCCTCGGGCGGCGATCTGGTCGGCCGCGCCCATGTCGAGGCCGAGCGTCTGGAAGGCAAGGCCCGTACCGGTTTTTACCTGATGGGCATTGTGGCGCCATTTTTGGTGCTATCGGCCATCTCGGGCGTGTTCTCGGCCTTTGCCGTGATGTGCTTTATTCCGTTTGCCATGGGCCTGTTCATGGTGCTCTCGGACGGCGTGCTGCACCGCAGCCTGCTGTGGTGGAAGCGCGGCGCGATGCAGTTTGCCAACGGTTTTGCCAACGGATTTATGTTTGCGCTCGTGTCGGTTTGGTTTGCGAGCTGCTCGCAACGTGCCATGCTTTCGCCCTACGCAATGCAATAACATCAAACCCTCTGTTTGCGGCCGGCCCAGCTTGGGTATAGGACGCACTGTGACAATAATGAAAGTCGGAAGGATTCGGTCGTGTCGGAAAATAGGGATTACTACGAGGTGCTTGGCGTCGACAAGGATGCCGACGCGCGGACGATTAAGCGCGCGTTTCTAAAGAAGGCCCGTACCGTACACCCGGACGTTTCGGACGACCCCGAGGCCGAGGCTAAGTTCAAAGAGCTCAACGAGGCATATTCCGTTCTTTCCGATGAGCAGAAGCGTGCTAACTACGACCGTTACGGCACTGCCGACGGCCCCGGTGGCTCCGGCTACGTCGATATCAACGATATCTTTGGTGGCATGGGCATGGACGACTTGTTCTCGTCGTTCTTTGGCGGCGGTGCCGGCGGTGGCGCCCGCAGCCGTCGTGAGCGTCGTCGCGGACGTGATATGGCCATCTCGCTTTCGGTGACGCTCGAGGAGGCGGCGCTCGGCTGCAAAAAGACAATCAGCTATGACCGCCTTGCTCCTTGCGAGGACTGCAATGGCACCGGTAGGGCAGAGGGCGCACAGGAAAAGCAGTGCGGCCGCTGCCACGGTACGGGCTACGTCACGACGGTTCAGCGATCGTTTTTGGGCCAGGTTCAGTCTTCCTCGCCTTGCCCCGACTGCCATGGCGAGGGCACGGTTATCGATCATCCCTGCGAGACCTGCGACGGTCAAGGCCGCACGCCTTCGCACGAAAAGATCGACATCGATATTCCCGCCGGCGTTTCGACCGGTCGCCAGCTTCGTGTGAGCGGCTTTGGCGAGGCCGGCCTTCGCGGCGAGCCTTCGGGCGACCTGATTGTCAACGTGCGCGTCGCCGACCATGAGCGCTTTAAGCGCAACGGTGATGACCTGTACCTGGTGAGCGATATCTCGATTGCGCAGGCTGCGCTCGGCTGCGAGATTGAGGTCGAGGGCATTATGCCCGACGAGGTCGTTAAGGTGACGGTTCCCGCCGGTGCCCAGTACGGCGACACCGTGAGCGTCAATAATTACGGCATGCCGCGCATTGGCGGTGGCGGTTCGCGTGGCCGCCTGATCGTGCAACTGCGCGTGGTCGTTCCCACCAATCTTTCCAATAAGCAGCGCGAGCTGCTCCGTGCTTTTGCCGATGAGATGGGCGATGACGTCGCTTCTGGTAAGAAGTCGGTGACCGACCGTATCAAGAGTGCCCTCGACGATATCCTCGATTAAGGAGCCCGCGTGCTCGCACCCCATATTTCCGTCGTCAACCTCGGCTGCCGTGTCAACCGGGTTGAGTCTGACCGTATCACTGCCGATCTTATGCGCTTGGGCTTTGCTATTGTGGAGCCCCAGGATGCCGATCTGATCGTCATTAACACTTGTGCCGTTACGGGCGAGGCCGAGGCTAAGACCCGTAAGGCCGTCCGTCATGCGCTGGCCCATCCAAACGAGCCCTATGTGGTCGTGACCGGATGCGTGGTCAATTTGCATCCCGAGGAGCTGTCGGAGCTTTCGGATCGCGTGATTGCCGAGCCGTCCAAGATAGATGTCGCCGAACGTGTTTGCGAGGTGCTGGGTGTTGAGTCCGATAGCGTTCCCGCCTGCAGCGATGGCGAGGTGGTCGATGCGCTCGGTCGCTCTCGCCTGGGCGTGAAGATTCAGGATGGCTGCAACCATCGCTGCACCTATTGCATTGTGTGGAAGGCGCGCGGCCCCGAGCGCTCCGTGCCCGTCGAGTCCGTGCTCGAGCAAGTTCGCGAGGCCCAGGAGGCCGGCGTGCCCGAGGTGGTGCTGACCGGTGTGAACCTGGGTGCCTACGATGGCAAGAGCGCGACCGACGAGCACGTCGAAATCGATGAGCTGCTCGAGGCCATCATGGAGCGCACGTCTATTCCGCATGTGCGCATTTCCTCGGTCGAGCCCATGGATATCTCCGAGCGCCTGCTTAAGGTTATGGCGCGCTACCCGCAGCGTATCGCCCCGTTTTTGCACCTGCCCGTGCAGTCCGGCTGCACGGCGACCCTGCATCGCATGGGCCGTCCCTATAGCGCCGAGGCCTTTGAGGACACGGTGCGTATGATTCGCGCCAACTTGCCCCAGGCGTCCCTTTCGTGCGATGTCATCGTCGGTTTTCCTGGTGAGACGGACGAGGAGTTCGAGGAGTCGCTGGCGCTGTGCCGCCGTGTGGGTTTCTCGCGTATGCACGTGTTCCGCTACAGCAAGCGTCCCGGTACCCTTGCTGCCGACATGCCCGACCAGGTGCCACCCGAGGTTATGGCCGAGCGCAGCCGCCGTATGCGGGCCGCCGCACAGGAGCTCGCTATTGCCGACGCTCGTCGTCGCGTGGGCACGGTCGAGCGTGCCGTGCTCGAGTATGGTGACAACCTGACGCTTGGCTCGTTCCATCATGCCCGTCTTGACGATACCTGTGGACTTACAGCCCCGTGCCTGCTCGATGTTGCTATCATCGGAGTCGATGATTCCGGCTTGGTCCATGCACGCAGGGAGGTTCATGGAAGCCTCGAAGATTAGACTTACCGTTCCCGAGGGTATTGACCCCTCGCGCGTTTTGGGTGCCGGCGACGGCGTCCTTCGTGCGCTGGAGAGCTCAGTTCGCGCCCACGTGGTCGCCCGTGGCGACAGCATCGCCGTGAGCGGTGACCCGGACGAGGTCGAACTGGTCGCGCGTTTTTTCGAACATGCCTTTCGTGAGGCTGCTTCCGGGCGCACGCTTTCTGCCGACGATGTCTCTCGCTGCCTGGCCGTCTTGCGCGACGGTGAGCACGAGGCTACGTCGCTTCGCGATGACGTGCTGCTTTCGTATCGCGGTCGCGTCATTCGCCCCAAGACGCTCGGTCAAAAGCGCTATGTGGATGCCATCCGCTCAAATACCATCACGTTTGGCTTGGGTCCTGCCGGTACCGGTAAGACCTATCTGGCCATGGCGCTCGCTGTTGCCGCACTCAAGCGTCACGAGGTGGGCCGTCTGATCTTGACGCGTCCGGTTGTCGAGGCGGGGGAGAACCTGGGCTTTTTGCCCGGCACCCTCGAGGAAAAGATCGATCCGTACATGCGCCCGCTCTACGACGCCCTATTTTGCATGATGGATCGCGAGCGCACCGATGAGCTCATGGAGCGCGGCGTGATCGAGATCGCCCCGCTTGCCTACATGCGCGGCCGCACGCTGAGCGACGCCTTCGTGGTGCTCGACGAGGCCCAAAATACCACGCCCGAGCAGATGAAGATGTTTCTGACGCGCCTGGGCTTTAACTCCAAGTTTGTGATTACCGGCGACCTGAGCCAGCGTGACCTGGTGGGCCGTCGTGGTGGCTTGGCGGATGTCGAGAAGATTTTGGGCCGTGTCGACGATGTCGCATTTTCTCACCTCGAGCGTGCCGACGTGGTGCGCCATGCCCTGGTGGGACGTATCGTCGAGGCATATGATGCTTATGATGACGTGCGCGAGCAGCGCCCGCGCGACCGAAAGGAGTCCCGTTGAGTGTATTGATCAGCAACGATGCCGAGCTCGATACGCTGCTCGACGCGCAGGAGGTAGAACACATCTGCGAGGTCGTGCTTGCCGCCGAAGGCGTTGAGCGTGAAGTCGAGATTTCCCTTTCGTATGTCGACGAGGACGAGATGCACGAGCTCAACCACGAGTGGCGCGGTATCGACCGCACCACCGATGTCCTCTCGTTTGAATGCGACTCGGCCTTTGACGAGGATATTCCCGCCGACGAGACGCTTGAGCTTGGCGATATCATCCTGGCCCCGCAAGTCATTGCCCGTCAGGCCCCCGGCTTTGGCAATGCCCCTGCCGACGAGTGCCGCCTGATGCTCGTGCATGGCATGCTGCACCTGCTGGGGTATGACCATATCGAGGACGACGAGGCCGAGGTCATGGAGGCCCGCGAGGACGCCATCCTGCGCGATCTGGCGCTCGAGCGCGGCGAGGACCCCAAGCTGGTCCACGTCGGCCCCATCACCAACCACGCCCACGACTAGGAGCCGTCTATGATTCCCGGATCGAACAAGGACCATCCGTCCTTCTTAAAGTCGTTCTCCTACGCCATGGAGGGCTTCGTCACCGCCGTCAAGACCGAGCGCAATATTAAGGTCATGCTCGTTGCGGGCGTGTGCACCGTCATTGCCGGCTGCATCGTGGGGCTCGACATTGCCGAGTGGGCCACGATTATCATCTGTTGTGGCCTGGTGATTCACGGCGAGCTATGCAACACCGCCATGGAGGCGATTGTCGATCTGGCGACCCAGGAGCTCCATCCGCTGGCAAAGCGCGCGAAGGATATCGCCGCCGCCTCCGTATACGTTCTTTCCATCACCGCCGCGATTGTGGGCTTGCTGGTATTTGCCCACGCGCTCGGCTTTATCTAGAAAGGGATTTTCATGTCCGACACTATGCAGCCTATCGATGAAATTTTGGACGACGAGGTCCTGGATGCGGCGGATGCCGAAGCGGCCGAAGCATACGAGGAAGTCGAGGAATTCGATCCGTTTGAGGGCATGAGCGACGAGGAGCTCGACGCCCTGTGCGACGAGGACGATAGCCTCGCGGGCTTTGGCGACGTTGAACCCGGTTTTCGCAGCGGCTTCGTAGCCCTGGTCGGACGCCCCAACGCCGGCAAGTCCACGCTGCTCAACGCCTGCTATGGCAAAAAGGTCGCCATCACCTCGCCGGTGGCACAGACGACCCGCCGTCGCATGCGCGCCGTCGTCAACCGTCCCGGCTACCAGCTGGTCTTTGTCGATACCCCGGGTATTCATAAGCCCAAGGACGGCCTGGGGTCCGAGCTCAACAAGAGCGCACTGTTCGAGTTGAACGATGTCGACGTCGTCGCGTTTTTGATTGATGCCACCAAGCCCATCGGCAGGGGAGACGCCTGGGTTGCCGAGCGTGTCAGATGCGCTCGTTGCAAGAAGGTCCTGGTGCTCACCAAGGCCGATGAGGCCGACCCCGCACAGGTCATGGAGCAGCTTAAGGCTGCCCACGAGCTTATGGAATATGACGACGAGATTGTGACGTCGTCGGTTAAGAACTTCAACGTCGATGCCTTTATAGAGACCGTTGCGCACTTTTTGCCTGAGGGTCCGCGTTGGTTCCCCGAGGACATGGGTACTGACGCTTCCGATGAGACGCTCGTTGCCGAGTTTGTGCGCGAGAAGGTCTTGCGCCGCACCCGTGATGAGATTCCGCACTCCGTTGGCGTGATCTGCGATGCGCTCGAGCAGACCAAGAAGGTGCTGCGCGTGCACGCCACCATTTACGTCGAGCGCGAGGGCCAAAAGGGCATCATCATCGGCAAGGGCGGCGAGATGATCAAGCATATCGGTATCGACGCCCGACGCGATCTTGAACGCATTTTTGGCACGCAGGTCTTTTTGGAGCTGGACGTGAAGGTCAAGGCCGGCTGGCGTGACGACGAGGCCCAGATTCGCCGCTTTGGCTACAACGCCGAGGACTAAGGACGCGCGGCGCGCATGGCAGGCTCCCGGACATATCGCACCAAGGTGCTCGTCCTCGACAAGACGAAGCTCAAAGAGACCGACCTGATCTTGACGATGCTTGACGAGCGGGGGCGGCAGGTTCGTGCCGTGGCAAAGGGCGCCCGCAAACCCGGCGGACGCCTGGCTGCGCGCTGCGAGCTGTTCTGTACGGTCGATATGCTGCTCGCACATGGACGGTCACTCGACGTGGTTTCCCAGGCCGAGCTTATGGAGGCGCCGCTCGGCGCTGCGCCCGATTACGAGACGACCTGCGCCGCAAGCGCGATCGCCGAGGTTGCGCGCGTGTGCTCGTTCGAGGACGCCGAGGACCCGTTTACCTTTGCCATCACGCAGCGAGCGCTTGCCCTGGTGGGCAGCGGGCTTGACACGGCGCATATGGACCTACTTGTGGCGGCATATGTCTTTAAGCTGCTGTCGCACGTTGGCTATCGACCCGATTTTTCGGCCTGCGTGCTGTGCGGAGACCCCATGCTGTCGTATTTTTCACCCCAGGCGGGCGGTCTCATGTGCGGGTCGTGCGCGTCGAGCGTTCCAGGTGCCGAACTGGTGTCGACCGGTGAGACCGCATGGCTGCGCGCCCTCATGTCCATGACCTTCGATGCGCTCATGGCCGAGCGAATCGACCCGCATACGGCGGCATTCCTGCTCGGGCTTTCGCATGTGTGGGCTGCGACGCACACCGATCAACGCCTCCGTGCGATGGAATTCATGTTGGGTCGGTGATGATGCGCAGGCGCGGGCTGCTTGTGGTATCATGCCGACCTGTTGGTACCTCGACCTTGGTTGCTCGCTCCACCGGCGGCTTCCCAGTCCGAGGCGAATCGAGTCGCCCGCGGGCGACGTAAAACGAAAGGTGAAACAATGACTGTTTCCAAAGAGCGCAAGGCGGAGCTGACTGCCCAGTTCGGTAACACCCCGGTCGACACCGGCAACCCCAAGGTTCAGGTCGCCATCCTGTCCGAGCGCATCAAGGAGCTGACCGAGCACATGAAGTCCCACCAGAAGGACTTCCACACCCGTCGTGGCCTGCTCATGCTCGTCGGCCGTCGTCGTCGTCTTCTCTCCTACATCAAGAAGAACGACATCGTCGAGTACCGTGAGCTCATCAAGGCTCTGGGCATCCGCGACAACATCCAGTAGGATTTGTACATGCTAAGAGCGTCCTGCGCAGCGGGGCGCTCTTTTTGTGTAAGGGCGCGAACAATCACGCTCTGAAGCGTGGCGGGGGCAGGGGGCCCGCGTCACATGAGAAGCCCGCAGGCAAGGGGTCTGCGGGGTAAAGGAGAACAATGACACTCGTATCCAAGACCTTTGAGCTGTACGGCAAGACCTACACCTTTGAGTCGGGCGAGCTTGCCAAGCAGGCCACCGGTGCCTGCCTGGTCAAGCAGGGTGACACCACGATGCTCGACACCGTGGTCGTCTCCAAGGAGCGTAAGAACTACGACTTCTTCCCGCTGACCGTCGACTTCAACGAGAAGATGTACGCCGCCGGCCGCATCCCGGGTGGCTACCTCAAGCGTGAGGGCCGTCCCAGTGAGAAGGCTACGCTCACCGCGCGCATGATCGACCGTCCGATTCGCCCGAGCTTCCCGGATGGCTTCCGCAACGAGGTGCACATCGTCGCCACCTCGCTCGTCGCCGACCAGGTCAACCCCTTCGACGTCATCAACGTCATGGGTGCTTCTCTGGCCATGACGCTCGGCGGCGTGCCCTTCGAGGGTCCGCTTGCCTGCGTGCGCATCGGCCGTAACGTGGAGACCGGCGAGTTTATCGTCAACCCCACCTACGAGGAGCGCGAGAACTCCGATCTGGACCTGGAGCTGGGCGGCTCTGCCGACTTCATCTCGATGGTCGAGGCCGGCGCCGAGGAGATCTCCGAGGACGACATGCTCGCCGCCATGAAGTTTGGCCAGGAGGCCCTTGCTGCTTTCTGCCAGGCTCAGGACGAGTTCGTTGCCGAGTGGGAGCAGGTCAACGGCCCCATCGTCAAGAAGGAGTACCCGCTCGACCAGCCCGTCGAGGAGGTCCAGGAGCGCATCTTCGCCCACTACGACGAGATGGCAGCCGCCCTTCGCGACGCCGACAAGCTCTCCCGTATCGGCAAGGTCGAGGCTCTGAAGGAGTCCATCCGTGCCGAGTTTACCGAGCAGGAGCAGGCCGCTTGGGAGCGCGAGATCACCGTGGCGCTCAAGAAGCTCGAGAAGAAGGCCATGCGCACCATGGTCGTCGAGACCGGTGAGCGCGTCGACGGCCGTGCCGCCGACGAGATCCGTCCCATCATGGTGAAGGACAACTACCTGCCGCTCGTTCACGGCTCCGGCCTGTTCCAGC
>CABSMQ010000027.1:0-25489 GCA_902478965.1 uncultured Collinsella sp.
TAGCAACGTTGATGGCGTCGCAGACGAGGTCGGTGTTGAGGGCCTCGAGGATGGTCTTACCGGGAAGGATCTCGGAAGCCATGGCGGCAGAGTGGGTCATGCCCGAGCAGCCGATGGTCTCAACGAGGGCCTCCTCGATGATGCCGTCCTTGACGTTCAGCGTGAGCTTGCAGGCGCCCTGCTGAGGTGCGCACCAACCCACACCGTGCGTAAGACCGGAGATGTCGGAAATCTCCTTAGCCTGGACCCACTTGCCCTCCTCGGGGATGGGTGCGGGGCCGTGGTATGCACCCTTGGCAACGGGGCACATGTTCTCCACTTCCTGTGAGTACTGCATGCCTCTCCTCTCTATCGTGTTGGCGTCCCGTCTGGGGGTCGTGGCTGGCGATTGCCGGGCGACCCTTCGAAAGGGACATGACATGCAGCCCCTATAATACCGCGAAATGCACGGAATATTCGGCGAACGGCTCAGTTTTCGTAGCGAGAAGTCCTGAAGTTTTAATTGAAACGGTTTAACTCTATGTTCTGCGGTCGTGAGCTTCCGTAGAGGGGGTCCGTCTTGGGCAAGCTTTTGGTCCGCTCTTGCAAGCGTTGCAGTGGTTGACCTGTTGCAACGGTGCCGTTCGCCGCCTGTTTGCTGCCTTTGGCCGCGCGAGTGTATTGTTTTGCGTGAATGTTTTGATGGCACGCTTCAATCGTGCTGTATTGGATGGCAAGCAGATCCCGGCGAAGGGAGCGCCATGCAGCGCGTTTGGAAAACGGTTACCGGCTTTTACCATGTCTGTGCCCGCGGTACGGGCAAGCAGCTCATCTTTGAGGGCGATGAAGACCGGTGGGAGTTTTTGGAGCTGATGCGCGAGTGCTGCTGCGAGGAGGGTGTGACGGTTATCGCCTGGTGCCTTATGGGCAATCACGTGCATTTGGTGCTTACAGATTACGAGGACAGGATGAGCGCGGCGATGCACCGGTTGCTTTTGACGTACGCGCGGCGGTTCAATAAACGCACGGGGCGCACAGGGCATCTGTTCCAGAACCGTTTTGACCGGCGCTCGCTCGATACCGACTGGCAGGTGATGGAGGCTATTCGCTCCGTACACGCCGATCCGCAGGAGGCGGGCGTTAGCCTAATCGAGCGTTATCCCTGGAGTAGCTTTGCGGAGCATTTGTGCGCTTACGACGGTGACGCGGCCGATGTCGTGAGGGGATTTTCTGATCCTTCTTGCGTGCTTGAGCTTTTTGGCTCTGCCGAGGGCTTTATTGCCTATTCGCTTTCGACGCCCGACGGCAGTGAGCCAGCTCTGTGCGATATGAAAGAGACGGAGTGGGAACGCCACGCCTTTGCCAACAAGTTGGCGAAGGAGCTAGGGGTTCCGCTTCGTGGGGTTAAAGTCGCACCGCCGGCGCAGCGCGATACCGTTATTTTTGGATTGCACGATGCCGGTTTTACGGTGCGCCAGATTGAGCGGTATACCGGGATTGGCAAAAGTACCGTCTCTCGTATCGTGCGCGCTTATGCGCGGGTGAAGGCACAGGCCGAGCTCTCGGAATAGAAAATGGCCGAACCACTCTTAGTCAAGCGATTCGGCCAACAAAATTCTTAAGATTTGGGACAAATACTACTGATTATTTTGTCCCGTGAGCATGCCGTCGAGGGTGCGCCAGGCGAGCTCGGCGCATTTGACGCGGGCGGGCATGTGCGAGATGTCCTGGAGCTGGGCGGCTTCGTCCAGGTCTTCCAGATCTTCCTCGGAGAGCTGCTCGCCGCGGATCATGGCGAGGAAGAGCTCTGCCAGGCGGTGAGCTTCCTCGACGGTCTCGCCGGTGATGAGGTCGGCCATGATGTCGGCGCTGGCCTGGCTGATGGCGCAGCCATGACCGGTAAAGGAGGCCTCCTCGATCACACCGTTCTCGACGCGCAGCTGCAAGGTGAGCTCGTCGCCACAGCTGGGGTTGATGCCGTCGTGCTCGTGCGTGGGGGCATCCATCTCGTACTTGTAGTCGGGGTGCGAGTTGTGCTCCATAAACGTGGTGGAGGTGTACAGATTACCCATTGAACGTGCTCCAAACGTGATGCAGGCCGGCGATGAACTTATCGATGTCGGCCTTGTCGTTGTAGAAGGCCACGCTGGCGCGGCAGCAGGCGAGGTTCTCGACGCCCAGCCAGGTAAGCAGCGGCTGCGCGCAGTGGTGACCGGCACGGATGCACACGCCGTCCATGTCCATGATGCTCGCGACGTCGTGCGGGTGGATACCCTTGACGTTAAAGCTGACGACGCCGTGATGGTTGTCCCAGTAGATGGAGCCGATGATCTGGACAAAGTCGAGCTGCATGAGTTCGCCCATCAGGTAGTGGACGAGTGCCTGCTCGCGTGCCTGGATGTTTTCGTAGCCAACCGTGTTGACGAGGTAGTCGAGTGCCGCACCCGTGGCGAATATGCCGGCGGCGTCCTGCGTGCCGGCCTCGAACTTCTCGGGGACGGGCGCCCAGACGGCGTCCTGCTCGGTGACCGAATCGATCATCTCGCCGCCGGTGAGCATGGGCGGCATGGCGTTGAGCAGGTCCATCTTGCCCCACAGCACGCCGATGCCCATGGGGCCCATGGCCTTGTGCGCGCTAAAGGCAAAGAAGTCGGCTCCCAGGTCGGCCACATCGACCGGCATGTGCGGCAGCGACTGCGCGCCGTCGACGACCAGATAGCCGCCGTACTTGTGGACGAGCTTGCCGAGGTTCTTGACCGGGTTCTCGACGCCCAGCACGTTAGAAACCTGACCCACGGCCAAGATTTTGGTCTTGGGGCCCACCTTGGACAGAACCTCCTCGGTGGTGAGTTGACCGGTCTTGGTGGGGTAGAGGTAGACGAGCTTGGCGCCGGTCTCGCGGCAGACCTGCTGCCACGGAATCAGGTTGGAGTGGTGCTCCATGATGGTGATGACGACCTCGTCGCCCGGTTTGAGCACTGTGGGCGCAAAGCTCTTGGCGACCAGGTTGAGCGACTCGCTCGTGTTGCGGGTGAAGACGACCTCGTTGGCCTGTGAGGCGCCGATGAGGTCGGCGATCTGCTGGCGGACCTTCGCGATGGCGTCGGTTGCCTCGACGGACAGCGAGTACAGGCCGCGCAGGGGGTTGGCGTTCATGCGCTGGTAGAAGTCGCGTTCGGCGTCAAGCACGCAGGCGGGGCGCTGCGCGGTGGCGGCGCTATCGAGGAAGGCGATCTCGGGGTGCTGCTGGAAAAGCGGGAATTGTGCCTTGTAGGGATTGGTCTCGATGTCGACGGTAGGCCAGCCGCGCGAGGCCTCGTCGCTGGCGTCGAGCTCCATAGGCTCCGGTGCGGTACAGGTGTCGCATTTAACGTGCTCGGTGTCGATCATGCGAGCTCCTCTTCAAAGTTGTCGATCAGGTTGTTGCCCAGGCGGACGACGGCGGCGCGGGTGCGCTCGTCGGTGGCGGAAAGCGCGGCGTCCTCCAGCTTGGCGCGAATGAACAGGTCCTCGGCGGCGTTTTGGTCAAGGCCACGGCAGGCGAGATAGAACAGTTGCTCGTCGCGGACGTGGCCGATTGTGGCGCCGTGGTTGCCGGCGACGTCGTCCTCGTCGCAGAGAATGACGGGAACGGTCTTGTTGTCGACGCCCTTGTTGGCCAAAAGCACCGTCTCGCGCTCGGTGCCGGTTGCGCCCTTGCAGCCGTGCACGAGGTCGATGGTGCCACGGTAGACCTTCTTGGACGTGCCAGTCAGCACGCCGTTGGCGTCGATCTCGCACTCGGTCTTGCGGCCGCGGTGGCGCAGCTCGTAGTTAAAGTCGCGCACCTGCTCGCGGGCGCCCAGGTAATCGGTATCGATCGTCACCTTGGCGGTATCGCCCAGCAGGTCGCCGGCAAGGCCGGTGGCGCTGGCGCCAGCACCCAGGACGGTGTGCTGCACGTTGACGCGCGCGCCCTCGTCCAGGAACAGGCCGGTGTCGTCGAGCGCGATCCAGCTATCGTCGAGCGTCTGCGTGCAGGTCACGTTGACGGTGGCGTACTCGTGGGCGCACACGCGTAGCGCGGAGCCCACGACGCCTTGGCCGGCAACGGGGGAGTCCAGGGCTATGCGCAGGTCGAGCGTTGCCTGCGGACGGGCGACGACATCGATGGCGGCGATGGCCGCGGCAGCGTCGACGCCACTCACGCGCACGGTAACCGTGGCGTGCTTGTATGCGGGCACATCGATGACGACGCGCTTGGTGGTGTGGTCGGCCAGGTAGGTGTAGGTAGCCTCGCCCATGCCAGTCTCGAAGGCCTCGGCAGGGGAGAGCTCCTCCTCGAGCTTGATGGCGCCGGCCTGGTAGATGGAGGTGGCGGGCACGTCGAGCTCGGTCTCGGGCGTGATGCGGGCGCGGTCGGCGGCGTCGCCGGGGGCGGAGGCGCGGCGCTCGGGGAAGCGCTCGGCCATGGTGTCCATGGCGGCTTCGAACGCGTCTGCCACGCCAGTAAACTGCTCGTCCAAGCCCTCGACCTCAACGGCCCCGGCGGGAGCGGCGGCAAGCTCGTCAGAGAGCTCGAGCTTGGTCTGATTCATCTTCAGCCAGCCCCAAGTGGCAGCCGGCATCGCGTTGACCTGCTCGAGCGTGGTAGCAACGGTGTTGGTTTCCTGTTTCATTATCCGATCGCTCCTTCCATCTCGAGCTTGATCAGGTTGTTCATCTCGACGGCGTACTCCAGCGGCAGCTCCTTGGAGACCGGGTTGGCAAAGCCGTTGACGATCATGGTACGGGCTTCTTCCTCCGAGATACCGCGGCTCATCAGGTAGAACACCTTATCGTCGCCGATGCGGCCGATGGTGGCCTCGTGGCCGATATCGACGTTCTTGGCGCGGATGTCCATGGCCGGAATAGTGTCGGAGCGGCTTTGGTCGTCGAGCATCAGCGACTGGCAGCTCACGGTTGCCTTGGAGCCCTCGGCCTTGGGCGTCGCCACAATAGAGCTGCGGAACGTCTGGATGCCGCCGCTCTTAGAGATGCCCTTGGTCTCGACGGTTGCCGAGGTATCGGGTGCGTTGAGCACGACCTTGCAGCCGGTGTCGAGGTTTTGACCGGCGCCGGCAAAGGTGATGCCGGTAAAGCTGGAACGGGCGCGGCGGCCGTTGAGCACGCTCATGGGATAGAGGTAGCCCACGTGGCTGCCGAAGGAGCCACTGATCCACTCGATGTCGCCGTCCTCGTCCACGCGCGCACGCTTGGTGTTGAGGTTGTACATGTTCTTGGACCAGTTCTCGATGGTCGAGTAGCGCAGGTGTGCGCGTTTGCCCACAAAGAGCTCGACGGCGCCGGCGTGGAGGTTGGCTACGTTGTACTTGGGCGCGGAGCAACCCTCGATAAAGTGCAGGTCGGCGTCGTCCTCGACGATGATGAGCGTGTGCTCAAACTGGCCGGCGCCCTTGGCGTTAAGACGGAAGTAGCTCTGCAGCGGGAAGTCGAGCTTGGTGCCCTTGGGCACGTAGACAAACGAGCCGCCCGACCATACGGCGCCGTGCAGGGCCGCAAACTTGTGGTCGGTGGGCGGGATGAGCGTCATAAACTTCTCGTGGATGAGCGGTTCCCACTGCGGGTCGTGCAGGGCCTCCTCGATGCCGGAGTAGACGATGCCCATCTTGGACGCGGTGTCCTGCATGTTGTGGTAGACCAGCTCGGAGTCGTACTGCGCGCCGACGCCTGCCAGGTAGCTGCGCTCGGCCTCGGGGATGCCCAGGCGCTCAAAGGTGTTCTTGATGTCGTCGGGCACCGACTCCCAGTCGTGCTTTTGGTCGGTGTTGGGCTTGACGTAGGTGACGATGTTGTCCATGTCCAGGCCCTCGATGGAGGGGCCCCACGTCGGGTCGGGAAAACGATTGAAGATCTCGAGGGACTTGAGGCGCAGGTCGAGCATCCACTGCGGCTCGTCCTTCTTGGCGCTGATCTCGCGCACGATGTCGGGCGTGATGCCAGCGTCGAGGCGCTCGAATCCCTCCTCGCCATAGGTGAAGTCGTAGAGGCTGCGGTCGATGTCCGCGACCTCGGTGCGGTTCTTGGTCATTGCGTCGCCCCTTTATGCCTGCTGCTCGGTAGCGGCGGCCTCGGCCTGGGCGCGCTGCTCGGCGGCCTCGCGCTCGAAGGTCTCAAAGCCGTTCTTGTCGATCCAGGGGATCAGTGAGGCGTCGTCCTCGCGCACGATGTGGCCCTTGACCATAACGTGGACGCGGTCGACATCCAGGTGCTCCAGGATGCGCGTGTTATGAGTGATGATGAGCATGGAGCCGTCGCAACTCTTGCGGTAGGCGTCCATGCCGTGGCTGACGGTTGACAGGGCGTCGACGTCCAGGCCTGAGTCAGTTTCGTCCAGGATGGCGAGCTTGGGCTGCAGCAGCAAAAGCTGGAGCATCTCGACCTTCTTCTTCTCGCCGCCCGAGAAGCCCACGCCCAGCTCACGGTTGAGGTAGGCGGTATCCATGTTGAGCTCGGCCGCGAGCTCCTTGACGCGACGGCGGAACTCCTTGCCCTTCATCTCCAGGCCGGGACGGCCGGCGATGCTGGCGCGCAAAAAGCTCGACAGTGGCACGCCGGGGATCTCGACCGGGGCCTGGAAGCTCAGGAACAGGCCGGCGCGCGAGCGCTTGTCGGTGGTGAGCTCGGTAATGTCCTGGCCGTCAAAGACGATACGGCCGTCGTTGACCGTGTAGACGGGGTCGCCCATGACCAGGTGGCCGAGGGTGGACTTGCCGGCGCCGTTGGGGCCCATCAGCACATGGGTTTCGCCGGCGGCGACGTTGAGGTTGACGTTGTGGAGGATGGTCTTCTCGTCCACGGAGGCGGTCAGACCTTCGATGGAAAGCAGCGGATTTGCGCTCATGCTGTCCCTCTCTGTATATGGTGTACTCATAGGCGTACTAAACCCTAGGAATCTTCTCGGAATAAAGTTACTATGGGTTCGGCGTTAGTCAAGGGAAAACCCGACTAATCCACTCGACTTTTTAGATGTGGGACATAATAATCAGGTTTGTTTGCCCCGCGTGCATGGGATTTGGGACAAATAGGCCTGATTTTGTCCCAGGAACAACGGGAGGGTAGGTATGCTCATTTCTTCCAAGGGCCGCTATGCCCTCCGGTTAATGATCTATATCGCGGCGCTGGGCGACGCCGAGGGCAAGATTGCCTTGCGCGAGGTTGCCGACCGCGAGCATATCTCGCAAAAGTATCTGGAGCAGCTGGTTCGTCCGCTTATGAAGGCGGGCCTGCTTAAGAGCGTGCGCGGCAAGGGCGGCGGCTACATGATGGCCAAGGACCCGGCCGAGGTGCGTGCCGGCGACATCCTGCGCGCCGTCGAGGGCAGCACGGCTCCAGTGGCGTGCGATGGCATCGACAACAGCTGCACTCGCAGCGATCTTTGCTCGACCGTCAAGTTCTGGCGCGGCCTGGACGACGTGATCGAAAAGTACGTCGACGGCGTGACGTTGGCCGACCTGGCCGCCGTCCCCGAAATCAACTTTGACATTAAGCTGTAGGGCTGCAAATGGCATCTCTCGACAAGGTGTATAAGCAAATTGAAGTTTTTGCTCGGGAGTGTGACGCCGAGAAGGTTGTGCTGTTTGGCTCCCGCGCTCGAGGTGACAACTTGCCTAAGAGCGATATTGACATCGCAGTAGCAGGTTGCCGGGATTTCGGCCGGTTGTCATATTTGATCGAGGAGCGTCTTGATACTCTTTTAGATGTAGATGTCGTCAATCTCGATGAGCCCTTATCGCAGCAATTGCTCGATGAAATTGCCAGGGATGGTGTGATTCTGTATGAAAAAATATGAGAACTTTGCCAGCGCCTTGGCGAATCTTGAGGATGCGCCCAATCAGGATCTCAACAATGATTTTGTTCAGAGTGGATTGATTAATAAGTTCAATCTTCAATTTGAACTGAGCTGGAAGCTCCTTAAGCGTCTGCTCGAGTATGAAGGCGCCACGCTTGCCGCGTCGGGGTCTCCTCGTGCCATCTTGAAGGAGTCGTACCGATTCTACGACTTTATTGATGAGGCGGCCTGGCTAGATATGCTCAGAGACCGCAATACGAACGTCCATATCTACGACAACAAGCTCGCTCAAGACTTGATTCAGCGCATCTTGAACGTCTATATCCCCGCTTTCTGTCAGTTGAGGGACGGGCTGATGGAGCGATACGGCGAGCTTCTGATGGCGCCCGACGACCAGTTTGTTTAATTCCTTAAGATTTCGCGGAGGGTTGTTGCCGTTTACCGAGGGGTTGTTGTGCAACAACGGGCGAGCTGCAATACTTATTTCTATCTTTGCAAACTGCACTTTAACTATACCAATGCAGGGAGGATCTTATGCAGCCCAAGCATTCCGCGATTGTCGCGGGCCTGACGCTGGCGCTTTCGTTTGGCGCCATTTCCGCGCCGGCACCCGCTGCTGCCGAGGAGCCCACGCCGGGCGTTGCCTCGGATGCCACCGATATCGATAAGGGTCTCTACACCCAGCAGTCCTTCTCGGGCGTACTGAGGTCGGTCCAGGGCGTTTCGTTTGTCAACGTGACTCCCGAGATGAAGTACTTTACCAAGTACGAGAGCCATGGCAACTACAACCAGGGCTTTTCGTACGGTGACGGCTATAACGCGCTGGGTTATTACCAGTTCGACCGTCGTTGGTCGCTCATTCCGTTTATGAAGCAGGCCTACAACTACAACCCCGAAAAATACAGCATGCTCAAGGATGCGATTGATCGCGGCAGCGAGATTTCCAACACGAGTAATGTCATGTACGAGAACGGCCAGCTCACCGAGCTGGGCCATATCGCGCAGGATGCCTTCCAAGGTGCGTACAACACCGATCCTGTTGAGTTCTCAGCACTTCAAGATGCGTATGCGTACAACTCGTACTATGCGGTGACCGAGGCGTGGCTCAAGAGCGGCCTGGGTATTGATATTTCGGGCCGCGCCGATTGCGTCAAGGGCATGGTGTGGAGCATTACCAACATGTGCGGCACCGGTGGCTGCAGGGACTTTTTCCGCTGGGCGAATCTTTCCAATGATATGTCCGACCGCGAGTTTGTGACGGCGCTCTCCAACAGCGTGGTCAATAACGTGGCGACCAAGTATTCGAGCCAGCCCCAGTATCATGAGGGCTGGAAGAATCGTTATAAGAATGAGCTGAAGGACTGCTTGGCTTATATCGCCGAGGACGAGGCTGCCGCCGCGACGCCCGTGCAGCCCGAGCCCACACCGGCGCCCTCGCCGACACCTGATTCGAATGACGACTCGAGTGACGATGCTAACGATGACAGGATGGATGCGCCCTCGACCGATGCTGACGGTAATGGCTCGGCTGGTGGCACTACCAACGACGGCTCTACCTCGAACGGCTCCAATTCGAACGGCTCTGCTGCGGGCGATTCGTCTTCAAGCTCTGCCGGCAATACGGACAGCGACGCTTCTGGTTCGACCGGCGCTGACACCTCTAACTCATCTACCGGCTCGAGCGATTCGTCCGTTGACACCGGCTCTAACAACGGCTCCGGCTCTGACGCAACCCCTGATTCCGATGCTTCCAAGGACGACTCGAATAAGGCGCCGGACGCTCCCGTTGCTTCGCCGGACAAGAAGCCTTCTTTCTCCGAGCAGCTTGGTTCTACGCTGGGCTCTTCGCTGATGGCTGGCGTCAATAATGGTTCGACTCAGAACAAGGACAACTCTGATCAGGTTTCCACGGAAAAGACCGAGGCCGCAAAGGGCGACTCCAAGGACAAGGCTTCCGAGAAGACCGAATCCGATAAGGGTTCTAGCTCTGAGGAGAAGGGCGACAAGTCCGAACAGAAGAAGGACGAGGATAAGAAGTCTGAATCTGAGGAGAAGGACGAGAGCAAGGGCAAGACCAAGGACGGAAAGCAGCAGGGCGAGGACAACGGTAAAGGCAACACTGACAACCGGAACCAGGAGCATAATGACTCCAAAAAGGTGACCACCACGACGACTACAACGACCAAGTCATCTGGCGGTAACATGCCCAAGACGGGCGACCTTATCGTTATGGCGAGCCTTGCCAGTGCAAGCTTGGCCACACTGGGCGCTACGTCTATCGTAAGTGGTAAGCATAAGCTCGATCAGCAGAAGAAAGCTTCTGGAGAGGACGACTCTGAGGAGTAGGCTCTCAGTTGCCAGATAACTAAATAGTCGGGACGGGGTCCGGTGCGAATGCATCGGGCCCCGTTTTGTTGTGCAACGATTAGTTGTGCCCCCTCACACCTCTTGTTGCTACCGTTGCCCGATATGTTTGCGCGGCGATATCGGTACGCGCGAGGCGGTCATTACAATTGGCATGTGTTGCGATTTAGGGGGAACGTTTTGGTGTCTGAACAGGCAAATAATGGTCGTGCTGACGGCTTTGGCGTGCGTTTGATCGGCTGTGCCGACGATGCGGCTTTGCCCATTGGCATGCACGACTATGCGGAGGCTCTTGGTTGCTGCACGCTGGTCGACAAGACCATGTTTATTGCCGATGTGTTGGACTGCGACGCGTCCGTTGTGGTGTGCTGTCGACCCGAGGGTTTTGGCAAGAGCGTGAACTTGTCGATGCTCAGGGCTTTTCTGGAGCGTCCAGCGGTCGGTCGCGCTGATCAGCGTTTGTTTGCCAATGCTCAGATTTGGGATGCAGACGGTGGGCGCTATCGGGATGAGTATGCTTGCTATCCGGTGATATCGCTGGACTTTTCTGGCGCTGCGAGGCGTGCCGCCGTTGTTGCCGACGTCGTGCGCGATGCTCTTTCGGTCGAGTGCGCTCGCTTGTTGCCATTCTTGGAGGCTCCGGATTTAGCGCGAGATAAGGTGCGTCACATCGAGCGCGTTGCGCGTGGTGTAGCGAGCGCGGACGAGGTTGACTCGGTGCTTGGCGTGTTCATTGAGCTGCTGGAGATGGCCTGCGATGAGCAGGTTGTATTGCTTGTTGATGGGTACGACGCGGCGTGGTTGGGCCGTGCGAGCGCGAGTGGCGCTTCTGGCACCGATCTGGCAGGGCTATTCGACCGCGTGCTGTTCGAGACCATTGCCGCTGCGGGCGATTCGTTGCGGCTGGCGTGTCTGATGGGGGAGCGTCCCGGCCCTGCCGAAGCGGCGCTTTCTTCGCGAAACTGCTCGTATTGTCTGACGACGCCGCTGTCGACCTGGTGTAACCGTTGGTTCGGTTTTTCGGATGCCGAGGTCGAGGCTCTGTTGAATCATGCTGGACGCGAGGAATACCTGGATGATGCGCGTGAATGGCTCGAGGGATATCGGTTTGGCAGGGTCTATTGCTCGAGTCCAGCGCGTGTGATCGGTTTTCTGGGCCGAGGCTGCACGGCGCCTGTGCGTGCCGATCTGTATGGATATGCCGATTGCCTGAGTAGGGTAGTTGCCGGGTGGAATCTCGACCGCCTTTCGGTCTTGTTTGATTTGCTCGAGGCCCATGGGTGCGCTGAGGCCCCGCTTTGTTTGGGCACTGCAGAGCCAGATGTCTCGCCTGACGATGGCATGTGGACAGCGCTGTATCTGTCCGGTTTTCTCACGACGGATATGACTGAGGAGCCAGAGCATGGCGATCGCTTCCGTGCTTTGCGATTGCCCAATAACGAGCTTCGCCAGGCCTTGCGTCTAGTGATTATTGAGTGGTTTGAGTGCGCTGCAGAAGACATTCGAGACGTCGATGCGTTTCGCGACGGGCTGTGCCATGGGAACGAGGATACCGTGAGGCGGGCGCTAAGCCGCATCTTGGGAGATGCGGGAATCGGTGCGACCGACCCAGATACACCGCTGCCATATCACCTACTCTTGCAAGGACTCTGCTTTGGATTGCCGGGCTATGCCAATCCTGCTTCGAGGCGAAAGTGTGGCGCGGATCGCTGGGACATCCAGGTTTTTCCTACGGGCGCCGCGTTCGACATAGCCGATACGATCGGTATGCTCGATGAACGTCCGCTGATAACGATCAACATGATGTATGACCCCGGTGTGGATGCGCTGGGCCTGGAATTGCTGGCCGTGCAGGCGCTGCTCGACATAGAGCGCGACGGCATCGACGAAATCCGTGTACCGCGCCCCGGCGTGGGTCGCATGCGCTGGGGGTTCGGTTTTGATGGGCAGCATGTGGCTACGGTGTGCCAGCGGCTTTAAGCGCTGAGGTGTTTCCGGCTTCCGTTACTCGGTGTCCTTCATGGGCGGCATGGGCTTCCAGTTGGGATCCTTGATGATCTTGCGGGCGTCCTTCATGCCGCGGCGCAGCGCCGGAATGCCGGTCTTAAAGCACTTATCGACCGCAGCCAGGCGAATGAATTCCTTGCAGAAGGTCGCGGCATTGCCCAGGCGGAACAGCATGGGGTGGTAGTCACCGTAGATCTGCATATAGCGAGCGAGGAAGCCTCGGTTGCGCATGATGTAGTAGCGGTTGGTGTCGCTCGTGGAGTTGAGCTGGCGCTTGCCGGCGATATCCCAGTTAGAGACGGCGCGGGCGCGCTTGAGCACCACGTCGGCAACAACGGCGGCGGGGAAGTGCTGGCTGGCCACGTAGCCGTAGCAGGCATCGTCGCCGTAGATGAAGAATCGCGCATCCGGCAGGCCGATCTTGTCGACCACGCGGCGCGAGAACAGGCCGCCTTCAAAGCACAACTGGTTCATGGCGCGGTAGCCCTTGGGGCCCAGGTCCCACTTAGCGATGGGGTTGGGGATACCAAGCGAAAGGATGAGCTGGTACTGCCAAAAGAAGGCGCCGCCGTCAAAGTCCAGGCGCGAACCCTGGATGACATCGTAGCGGTCGGTCCACTTGGCAAGACGCTCGATGCCTTCGGGGATGACGAGCACGTCGTCGTCCATCACCCAGAACCACTGGGCGCCCAGGTCGTAGGCGCATTTAGTGCCTGCGGAGAAGCCGCCCGCGCCGCCACCGTTTTCAAGCTGCGGCGCGTAGATAACGCGGTCGGTGCCGCCCTGTGCGTCAGGTTTCTCGGTGTCGATGCCCCACAGGTTGGCCAGGCGCTCGTTGAATGCGGTGCACATGGCTTCGGTCTCGCGTGAATTCTCGTTATCGACAATCACGATGCGCCAGGGCGCGGCCGTGAGCTCGGTCATAGAGTCGAACAAGTTGGCCAGGAGTTCCTGGCGCTTGTACGTAACGACGACGATGGCGAGCTTATCGATGGGGGCGGGGAGGGTTGAAGGCATGGGGCAATATATCCTTTCACGCGCGGCGGGCGAGCGCTGCACGGAAGCTATCGAATACGTCCTTGGGACTGTCCTATTGTAAAGGCTCGGCGCACCTTAGCGGCAAGCTTTGAATAAAACGCAGGAACCTGCCATGGGCCCGCCGCATGACGTGGGGCTGCTTTGCCCGCAAGAGGCTCCATAGATTATATAAACGCCCGCTGGCGCGCTGACCCTTTGATACCATGAAACGACAGGTATTTCCTAAGGAGCACATTTGTCTACTAACGCCTCTGGCAGCCCTGTTCTGTCGCTGCTTATTCCCATTTACAATGTTCAGCGCTACCTGCGCGAGTGCCTCGATTCCGCCCTGGCGCAGACGCTCAAGGATATTGAGATCATCTGCATTAACGACGGGTCGACCGACAACTCGCCGGCGATTATCCGCGAGTATATGGAGCGCGATAGGCGCGTCAAGATGATCGACAAGGCCAACAGCGGCTACGGCGACTCGATGAACCACGGCCTGGAGATGGCGCGTGGCAAGTACGTTGGCATCTTGGAGTCCGATGACTTTATGGCGCCCGACGCACTCGAAAAGCTTGTCTCGGCCGCCGATAGCAATAATGCCGACTTCGCGAAGGCGAACTTTGATTTCTACTGGTCTAAGCCCGAGGAGCGCCGCTCGCTGCACGAGATGTTTAAAGCCAAGGACTGTGGCAAGCCGGTGCACCCGAGCGATACGACGCAGTTCTTTAAGCAAAAGCCGTCGATTTGGTCGGCCGTGTACCGTCGCGATTTTCTTGACCGCAACGGCATTAAGTTCCTGCCGACTCCAGGGGCATCCTTTCAGGACACGTCATTTGCCTTTAAGGTGATCGCGTGCGCCGATAAGGCTGTTTACCTTCATGATGTCGTGTTGTCTTATCGCCAGGACAACGAGAATTCCTCGGTCAATTCTTCGGCTAAGGTCTTTTGCGTCAATACCGAGTATGCCGAGATTGAGCGTTGGATTCGAGAGGATTATGCCCGCGACCACGCAAGTGATGACGTCGCGCGCATGCTCAAGTTCAATCAGCTCATTAAGTACGATTCGTACATGTGGAACTACGTGCGCCTGGCGCCTAAGTTCTATAAGGAGTTCCTGGTTCAGATGGCCAAGGAGTTCCAAGCGGCCTTGGACGCCGGGGACTTTTCGCTTGACGACCTCAAGCCGTGGAAGCGCGCAAATCTCGCTGCCATCCTCAAAGATCCTGAGGGCTGGGTTGACGAGCATCCGAGTTTCGCGACGGATGGTGCCTTGGGGCGTGCTAAGTATTACGCCTCGGTTGGAGGCCCAGGCGTGGTCGCTGCCTTCCTCATCGAATCGCTGAGGGGGTAGGTCGACATGGGAGAGGCCTCGTGTCCTAAAGCTACCATTGTCGTCCCCGTTTACAACTCTGCGCGCTCCATTCAGCGATGCCTCGATTCGCTGTTGGCCCAGTCCGAGCGCTCGATTCAGGTTGTCTGCGTCAACGACGGTTCGACTGATGATTCGTTGAACGTGTTGCGCCAGATCGCGCAGGCCGACGATCGCGTACTGGTGATTGACCAGGAAAACGCGGGCGTCTCGTGTGCTCGAAATGCCGGTATCGATGTCGCCGAGGGCGAGACCGTCTTTTTTGTGGACGCCGACGATTACATTGAAGCCCAGACGGTCGAGCGCGTGCTGCATGCCATGGAGTCTGCAGATGCCGAGGCCGCCGTTTTTGGCGGCGTCTGTGAACCTGCCGATGCTGCCCCCAAACGCGTCCAGCAACTCATGAGCCCTAAAGCTGGTACCTTCGGCGCCCGTGATCCCCAACTGCTGTTCCATTCGAATGCGCAGCCCTATGCCTGCCGTGCGGCTTTTTCGCGCGAGCTGCTCAATCGCGAAGGCATTCGCTTCGCCCCCGGTCTGGCTTTGGGCGAGGACGTCGTCTTCCAATTTGCGGCTTATGCGCTTGCCCGTAAGACCGTCGTCATGCCGGACAAGTTCTACCACTACGTGATGGAGAGCGAATCGGCGACGCACGAGTTCAACAGTGCCGAGGCTCGCGCCAAAAAGCTTGACGCCCACATGAGGATGCTCGAGGAGGTCTTGGAGGACTGGGCGGCCTACGATCTTTTGGACCTGTGTCCCGGCGAGCTGATAACTTGGTTTTTGGACCTTATTGTGTTCGACCTGGCGCGCTTGGATGCCGATGACTTCCATCGCGTGGCGGCTCGCGTCAACATGGACCTCACGACGTTTTTGGGAACGGAGTGGGCGGATATGCCTGCTAAGGGTGCCGTTCGCCGTGTTGCCCACAAGCTCGTTGCGGCGACCTCGGGCGTTTCGATGGCAGACGCCACGCTGTTCTATCTTTCGACTCGCGGTCTCAAAGCCTGCCTGGAGCGCTTTATCTAATTCCAAACGTTGCCGCCCGCCGCAACTCGGCTGCTAAAATAACCCTGTTACACGCTATTCAACAGGAGGTTCTCTTGCAGAACTCTGATACCCCTAAAGTTTCGCTGCTTGTCCCCATCTGCAATGTCGAACGCTACCTGCGCGAGTGCCTCGATTCCGCCGTGGCTCAGACGCTCAAGGACATCGAGATTATCTGTATCAACGACGGCTCCACCGATAGCTCGTCAGATATCATCCGCGAGTACATGGAGCGCGACCCCCGTGTAAAGATGATCGATAAATCCAACAGCGGCTACGGCGACTCGATGAACCGCGGCCTGGAGATGGCGCGCGGCGAGTATGTGGGCATCCTTGAGTCCGACGACTTTATGTTTGAGAATTCGCTCCAAAAGCTGGTTGCCAAGGCCGATGCTGAGCATGCCGATGTGGTAAAGGGCGACTTTTACCTGTATTGGTCCGCGCCCAGTGAGCGCCGTGAGCTGTTTGGGATTATCGATGAGCATATGACGGGCGCCGCGTATCGCCCCGTCGATCGCCCTGGCATCTTCTACCGCAAACCTTCCATTTGGTCTGCCATCTATCGGCGCGAGTTCCTCAACGACAATCAGATTCGGTTCCTTCCCACGCCGGGCGCCTCGTATCAGGACGCAGGCTTTAACTTTAAGGTCTGGGCGTGCGCCGAGCGTGCCGCGTTTATTGCGGACCCCATCCTGTGCTATCGCCAGGACAATGAGAAGAGCTCTGTTAATTCGCCCAACAAGGTGTTTTGCGTGTGCGACGAATATGCCGAGATGCAATGTTTTTTGGACGAGCGTCCCGAGCTCAAGGCTCAGCTCCAGGGCATTTTAATGCGCATGAAGGTCGATACGTACCGTTGGAATGATGAGCGTCTGGTCGATGAACTGCGTGAGCAGTTTTGGAAGAAAGCCTCGTCTGAGCTCAAGGCCGATTGGGATGCTGGTCGCTTTGATCTGTCGCTGTTCGACCCGCGTGGCGAGACCGACTTGCGCCTGATGGTCAAGTCGCCTCGTGCCTATATCGATTCGCGCTTTGACTTTAAGAAGCCGGGCAAGCTCAATACGTTTAAACATTACTTTAAGATTGGCGGCCTGCCGCTGGTCTGGCGCGTGCTGACGTATCAGCGCACCTACGGCGACAATCCGCACCCCGATGACGTTCCGGCCGCACAGTAAGAGCGAGTGACTATGGCTACCCCCAAGATTTCCGTTGTCGTTCCCATCTATAAAGTGGAGGAGTGCCTGGTCTGGTGCCTGGACTCCCTGCTTGCGCAGGATATGCCCGATTGGGAGGGCGTGCTGGTCAACGATGGCTCGCCGGATGGCTCGCGCGATATTGCGGCCGCCTATTGCGAAAAAGACGCGCGCTTCACGCTGGTCGATAAGCCCAATGGCGGCCTGTCGAGTGCGCGTAATGCAGGCATCGCTGCGTCCACGGCGCCTATCGTCGCGTTTTTGGATTCCGACGACCGCTTTACGCCCGATGCATGCCGCGTGATCGTCGATGCCTTTGAGCGCGAGCGCTGTGATGTTTTGACCTTTGGTGCGAATCCGTATCCGCTGGAGGCGGGGTATCCGTGGCTTAACTATGTGCTGAGCCCGCGCGATGTGTCGTTTGAAGGCTATAGCTCCGACCTACTGTTTAAGGAAGCATCTCGCCCCTTTGCATGGCGCACCGCCTGTAAGCGTGAGTTTTTGCTGGGTAACGGGATCGTGTTCGACGAAACCGTTAAGTATGGCGAGGACCAGGTCTTCGATTTTGCCGTGTACGGTCGCTCGCGCAAGACCGCGCTTATTTCGAACAAGCTGTATGACTACCGCGTGGCGCGCAAGGGTTCGCTCATGGACACCATGCGCTACGACGACGAGACGCGCCTGCTGGAGCACGTGAAGATTTACTCCGCGGTGCTGGCTGACTGGCAGCGCGACGGTCTCGATGTCCAGCATGCCGAGGACCTGGCGTACTTCCTATGCGATCTGGTGCTGTACGATGCGCTCAGGTTGCTGGGTTCGGACTGCGGCAAGGTGTTTGCTGCCGTTGCCACAGCGCTTGCCGGTTCTGCCGTGGGCAGCGATGCTGCGCTCGCACAATGCGCTCCTTCTGTTGCTGCTATGGTGCGTGCGGCGCTTACCAGCAAGGCCCCCAATGCCCGTGGGTGCAAAAAGCTCATGTTCGATTACGACGTCTTGAGGTTTGGGCGCCTGGGTGCCTGCAAACGCATGGCAGCGAACGCCCTGGGAAAGCGAGAATTGTAGATGAGTATCAAGCGTTTGGCACTTTGCCGCAGTCAGGGCCGTCTGTTTGTGCTGCTTCGTTTTGCCGGTCAGGATGTCGCCGCGCTTATTGAGCGGGAGGGTTCTCAAGCGTTTGCCCATGCGACGACGAGCGGTTCTTGTGTGCTGTCGCTGGTGCTCCCGGTCGATCATGGCCGTGTGCTGGCGCTTTGCCCTTCCGTTTTCGATTACGAGCGCGAGCTCGCCGTCTTGGTGCTTCCGTTTTTGGACGGCTCGTCGATGGATGTCGTTTTTGCATCCGGTGGCCAAAGGTTGGGCTCCATTCGCCTCGATAGCCGCGTGGCCAAGCTGGAATCCAAGATTAACTACAAAGCAAAGCCTGCGCTGTGTGCGCTTATCCGCGATGCGCAGCGTGGCGAACACTGCGGCCTCTACGAGATCGATGCCATTCGCTATTTGCCGGCAGACGCCGGCGCGGCGTGGCGCTATGAGGTTACCTGGGCTGGAGACCCTCAGTGCGCACCTGAGCTCCAGATTTTCGATACGCATATGAATGCCATCGATGTCACCGTGCATGTGTTTGAATCGCAGATCGATGTGCCGCAGCAGAACGGATGCCGCGTCAATAAAACGTATTTGAGCGTTGAGATGCCCCAGGATATACGTGATTTTGTCGCGATTGCAATCGACCCCGCGGGGCAGATCCAGAGCGGTTTTTGCGCCATGGATGGTCGCCTGTACAACGGCATGGTCGATGACAGTTGGAACCGCATGAAGGACGCGCGTGCGGACGACGCAGCTTATCGACGTTGGTTTGAGCAACATCGCGCAAAGCCGGGCGATTTGGCGTGCCAGCGTGTCGCTTCGGTGGCTTTTGCCTATAGACCACTCGTGAGTATTGTGGTGCCGTGCTACAAGACTGATCGGGAATACCTGCGCGAGCTGCTGGACTCGGTGCTAGCCCAGAGTTATGACAACTGGGAACTGCTCCTTATGGATGCCTCGCCTGAATGGGATGCGGTGGCCGCCCTTGCGGCAGGCGCCAACGACGAGCGCATCCGTCGCATCGAGCTTCCCGGCAACGGCGGTATTGTGCTCAACACCAACGCAGGTATCGAGCGAGCGACAGGCGACTACGTCGCGTTCTTGGACCATGACGACAATCTGGAACCGGACGCGTTATTCCAGTATGTTTCCGCGCTGAATAAGGCGGCCGAGGACAAGCGTCCCCAGGTCCTGTTCTGCGACGAGGACATGTTCCAGAAAACGGGGGAGTGGGGCCAGCCGGTCTTTAAGACGCGGCTCAACGTCGACCTGCTCTATAGCCATAACTGCGTGACGCATTTCCTGATGGTGGAGAAGGCGCTCATCGATCGTATTGGCACGTCCCCGGAAGACGTTGCGGGTGCCCAGGACTACGACTTGACGCTTCGCTGCCTTTCGGCGGACGCGCGGTTTGAGCATGTTGCGCATGTGCTGTATCACTGGCGCGTGCATCCGGGATCGACCGCCGATGGCTCTGCCGATAGCAAGCCGTATGCTATTGAAGCCGGTCGTCTTGCGCTGCAGCGCCACTTTAACGCGCTGGGCATTTGCGGAACGGTTGAGGATACCGAGACGCCGTTTGTCTACCGCATGCGCTATGAGCTGCCGGAGCCTGCGCCGCTGGTGAGCATTGTGATTCCCACCAAGGATCACATTGAGACGCTTGACGCCTGTGTGATGTCGATCGCCCAGAAGGCAACGTATGCCAATTACGAGATCGTCTTGGTGGAGAACAACAGCGAAGCCCCGGAGACGTTTGCGTATTACGAAACCCTGCCGGAGCGCGTGGCTGCAGCATCCGAAGGTAAGGGCACCGCGCGCGTTGTGTACTGGCCGGGCGAGTTCAATTACTCTCAGATCGTCAATTTTGGTGTGGAGCACGCCAGGGGCGACTACCTGTTGCTGCTCAACAACGATACCGAGGTCATAAGCTCCGATTTTATCGAAGAGATGATGGGGTATCTGCAGCGTCCCGATGCGGGCGTGGTGGGCGCCAAGCTCTATTTTGCCGACCATCTGGTGCAGCACGCTGGCATTTTGGTCGGTGTGCGCGGCGCACTTGCCCATGCCAACCAAGACTTCTCGGCAAAGCGCGAGGGCTATCTTGCTCGTGCTGTGCGCCCGGGCAACTTTAGCGCCGTGACGGGTGCCTGTCAGATGGTGCGACGCGACGTATTTGAGCAGGTCGGAGGCTACAACGAGGAATTCGCCGTTGGCTTTAACGACGCAGACTTTTGCCTGCGCGTATGGGAGGCGGGCTACCGCACCATCTATACGCCCTATGCCGAGCTGTATCACTACGAGTTCACCTCGCGCGGCAGGGAAGAGGCCAACGAGGAAAAGTTGCGCCGCTGGAAGCGCGAACAGGCACTGTTCATGCAACGCTGGCCTGAGTTCTTCTTGACGGGCGATTCATGGTTGGGGCCGAACTTGTCCTCCGACAGTGAGTACTTCTCGTTTTAGTGCGAAGTAATGCCAAGTTCCGGCAAAGTATCCTCAAGAGCTGCAAGGGCGGTGGGGTTCAAGTACTCCTCGTTCAAGCAGCTCTTGTCATATCGAAAACGTGCCTCAAGATTTTTACAGGTGGTTGTATTAAATCGGTTCGCTCATGCGCTCAGTTTGCCTTAGAAGCTATTTGGCGTAACGGTTGGGGTTCGGCGACTCATATTTAAATTGCAGTCACAAAGACACCTTTTATCGATTTCCCGTTGAAATACTGAATTGATAGTTTAAAAATAACTTAAGAGAGCCTTAAATCTCGGAGAAAGGATGTCGTATGAAAAACCTTCGAGAAAGATGGCGCGGACTAACAGTGCTGGGAGTTGTTGCATTTGCCGCTGTCTGCATGACGGTTGCCCCGGCGCCCTCATTTGCTGATATTGCTGGCGGTGGCGGAGGCGGTGGACCGATTACGGAATGGTGTTCCGACGGTCGTCCGAAGACTGGACTCGTTCGGTGCGAGGACGGCAACCTTCGCTATTTCGATCCCGAAACTGGCGCCATGGTCACGAACCAGTGGCATAACGAATACGAAGCTGTCTGGTACTATTTTGGCGCTGACGGGATCGCGGTGTCGGGCTGGCAGTCTATCGGTGGGGACAAGTATTACTTCTACCCCGAAAGCCATGATATGGCATACGGCCGAGTTCAGATTGACGGCAAGAACTACTTCCTGAACACCCCTGGTGCCAACGCCGATGGCCGCATGCAGCATAGCGGCTGGCTCTATGACTCCATCTATGGAAAGTGGTTCTATGCGACCTCCAGTGGCGAACTGCTGACCGGTTGGCATAATATCGGTGGAACTTGGTATTATTTCGACGAGTATGGTGTCATGCTGACCGGCTGGATCAACGTTTCGGGGACGTGGTACTACGCCAACGCTTCCGGTGCGATGGCCACTGGCTGGCTCAACATCGGCGGTACGTGGTACTACCTCGACGGTTCGGGCGCCATGGTCGCTAACAGCTGGCGCAGCCTCGGCGGCTCCTGGTACTGGTTCGGCGACTCCGGTGCAATGGCCACTGGCTGGTTCTTGGCAGGCGGCTCTTGGTACTATGCGAGCGGTTCGGGCGCCATGGCAACCGGCTGGCTCAGCAATGGCGGCACGTGGTATTGGCTCGGAGGTTCGGGCGCTATGGCCTCTAACTCTTGGGCTAACGTTGGTGGAGTTTGGTACTGGTTCGACGATTCCGGCGCGATGGTTACCGGCTGGCGTCAGGTCGGCGGCGCCTGGTACTACTTTAGCGGTTCCGGCGCTATGGCCCACGACGCCTGGGTCGGCGACTACTACCTCCAGTCTTCCGGTGCCATGGCTACGAATGCCTGGGTTGGCTCCTACTATGTCGGCGAGGACGGCAAGTGGATTCCGGGCTATGGTTTAGTTTGGTATAAGAGCGGTAGCCATGTTTACCATACGCATAAGTGCCGTACCGTTGGCAAGGACGCAAAGGGCTATTCGCAGATCTCTATCCAGGAGGCCCAGAGGCGTGGCGCTTCACGAGAGTGCAAAAACTGCCAGCAAATTGGCTAGTACATTACTGAGCTAGTTTTGATTGAGGCCCCGTTGCCCTGAGGTGACGGGGCCACTGCGTGATTGGATACTGTGCTGCTATGAAGAAATGGTCATTCGGGGTGCTGGTCTTTTCGGGCCTTGTTTCTTTGGGGCTCCTTTTGGGTTCGCCCTCGATGTTATACGCCCTTGATTCGAATAACACTGACGAAGGTCCCGCATCTAACGTTGCTATTGCTTCTGTCGAGTCAGGCGTTGATGCTCAGCGCGAATCGACCTTCGCTGTCGAGCAGAACTCTCAGGTGGATAATGAGACCCCTTCCGAGGTTTCGAATCAAATTATTTGGCATCAGGGGTGGATATCACCCGAAGAAGGGGCTGGTTTTTGGCGTTGGGGCTTGTCCGACGGAACAATCGCTGTTTCTTCTTGGAGACATATAGACGGTAGCTGGTACTGGTTCGACGACGAAGGTCGAATGGCTCAGGATGGGTTGGTTCAAGTCGGGGGTGCGACGTATGCCTTCTCCTCTTCGGGCGCAATGCGTGTCGGCTGGTACCTAGATTCTACGGGCTCCACTTCTGCTTGGCGTTATTTCTCCGGTTCTGGCGCCATGGTAAAAGGCTGGCTTTCAGACGGCAGCAACTGGTATTGGCTGGATGATGAGGGCAAGATGGTCCACGATGCGATGCTGCAGATTGGGGGAGCCACGTATGGATTCTCTTCTTCTGGTGCAATGCTTATCGGATGGCATCTTGATGCTTCTGTCTGGCATTATTTTTCCGGCTCTGGCGCTCTGGTAAAGGGCTGGCTCTCGGATGGGGGTCGTTGGTACTGGCTTGATCCTGCAGACGGTTCTATGGCCACCGGGCTGAATGAATGCAATGGCACCTCTTATATCTTTAACAGTTCAGGGGCCATGCTATCCTCCCAGTGGGCACTTATTGACAACAACTGGTATTACGCTGACTCCAACGGCTTACTGCATGGAGGTTGGTTACTTCTAGGGAATTCTTGGTATTACCTGGATCCAGGAAGCCATATTATGCTCACGGGCTTTGTGCAAGTGGGCTCGTCCACCTATTTCCTTACGAGCTCAGGTGCCATGGCAACAGGCTGGGCACTTGCTGATGGTACTTGGTATTACGCCGCATCAAACGGAGCTATTCAACGAGGGCGATGGATAAAGTCCGGAAGCGCCTGGTATTACCTTGATGATGTATCCGGCGCAATGCGTACTGGTGAATTTGCGGTAGGAAGCAAGCGCTATTTTTCTTATGATTCCGGTGCAATGGCATCTTCGTGCTGGATCAACTTGAACGATGGTATGGCATGGGCGAATTCGTCTGGAGCACTGAGCGAGCCGTTGCCTACTTCATCTGATGGATCTCCTGTAGTCGCTGATCGTACTGACTCGTCTTCATTGCCAGGTGTGATTCATATTGGAGATGCGGTTTTCTATGCGGATGCGAATGGTGTCGTTAACGTGGCGTCTGGTTGGATTATGTCGAAAGACGCTTCTGACGAAAGTGGCAATACTTGGTACTACGCATCTTCCAATGGTGTCCTTAAGTCTGGTTGGCAATATGTCAACGGTGCGTGGTATTGGATGGACCCTTCCACATTCAATATGAAAACTGGATGGCTTAATGACGGCGGTACGTGGTACTGGCTCCAGCCTTCGGGTGCCATGTTTGCTAACGGGTGGCTGAAAATCGATGGCGTTGACTATTACTTCAATGCAAGTGGTGCATGGTTGAATACGTCTGGTTCTGTTTTGGGGGTCAATAGGTCCAGCTTGGTCAATTGGCTTATGAGCCACGAAAACGACGGCTATTACCGTGGAACACGCTACGACACGCATCTCAGCCAGGAAACGTGCATGTACCCAAAGGGTGATCCGCGTTGGGACGGTTATACGGGCATGAATTGTGGTGGATTTGTATCGCATGCATATATGAAGGCGGGCGGGAATTTAGCTCCCATTGCCGCCGAGCAGAGCCATTCCCCTTGGAGTGGAGGTCCCGGAAGGGGCGGCTGCGTAAACGCTTATCGTTGGTACGGCTACGCTATCGATACGTGTGCGAACGTGACTTATTTCAACTCTATTGATGAGTTGTTACGTAGTGGTTTGGCTCGTAAGGGGGACATTGTGTTCTTCAATCCTTACAACCCATATGCGGACGATAGCCACATTGGCTTTTTCTGGGGCAATTCGCCGAGCGAAAATTTGTTCTGGCATAGTGATGGTTATGGAAATCGCATCTCCGGTTTGACCGCTTTGGGCCCATCGAAAGTAATACTGATTCGTTAGAATTCCGAGTTGTAGGGGACTCTCTGGGCCCCCTACCTTTTTGACATCTGGTTTGAAAGTTTATTTGAAGTCGGTATTCTTGGGGGCAAGAGGAGGGGGCAATGAGCCTGCGGGTTCAACCCTGCCGGTAAGTTCTTCTTTTCTTTGCAGCATTGCGCCCAACTATTTATTGTCCTAGATGGCATCTTGTCCTGTTAGATGTTCGGGAATCTTTCATAGCTATGCTGTAAGCTAGACGCAATCAAGAGCGAATGACGAGGTTTACATGAACAAACATCTTAAGTTGTTTTCGGCATTGTTGGTGCTGATGCTCTTTGCGCCCGTTTCTATGTTTGTATGCCCTGCGGATGCAGAGGCTGCTCAGACTCTGGTTGAGAATTCTTGGCGTTATGAGGGTGGACAATTAGTTTCAGATGATGCTTCTTCCGAAGAAGACGGAATAGCTTTATTGTCTATGGACGCTCTTCCCGATGGGGTTACAGCTCAGGGCATTGACGTCAGCGAGCACCAAGGGCGTATTGATTGGGACGCAGTTAAAGCTTCTGGCATCGATTTCGCTATTCTGCGCGTTGGGTTTGGCGCTCCGTCTTTCGGCGGTCGAGTTGACTATCAATTTAATCGAAATATTTCTGAGTGCGAGCGACTCGGAATTCCCTACGGCGTCTATGTCTATTCATATGCTTTTGATAATCAACAGGCAGCCGATGAGGCATCAATGGTGATCAATTGCCTTTCTGGGCATAATCCAAGATTGCCGGTGTATTACGATCTTGAGGATAACTCGATAATTGCAAATGGACGTCAAACCGGAATTGCATTGAGGGCGCAGGTTTTTTGTAATAGGATTTCTGCCGCAGGATATGAGCCTGGTATTTATGCAAATTTAAATTGGTTTAACAACATTTTGACTGACTCTGTATTTAAGAGTAGCTCTTGGGATCATTGGATTGCTCAATATAACTCGCAATGTGACTATACCGGCAATTACAGTTTTTGGCAGTATAAGAGCAACGGAAAAGTCCCTGGAATCAACGGCAACGTTGATATGAACTACGCGTATGTTGATGTCTCCCTTTATCATTGGCAACTAATTGACAGCACCTGGTATTATGCAGCCTCCAACGGCAAGGCGTATACCGGATGGTTGTTTCAGAGTGGCACGTGGTACTGGCTCGAGCCCGACGTGGGCGGTGCCATGGCTACCGGCCTTCACGAGTGCAACGGCTCCCTGTACTGGTTTAATTCGTCCGGCGCGATGGCGAC
>CABSMQ010000028.1:0-25390 GCA_902478965.1 uncultured Collinsella sp.
CTCGTCGGCAGCGTCAGATGTGTATAAGAGACAGGTTCTAGACCAAAGGCGACCTCGTCGAGCACGGTGTCTTTGCAGATTTGGCGGTCGGGGTTCTGGAAAAGCGTTGCCACTTCGTGTGCGATGCGGCTCGTGGGAACCGATGCCGTGTCCAAGCCCGTAACGCGTACGCTGCCCGATGCGGGCTTGAGCAAACCCGTGAGCAGTTTGGTGAGCGTGGTTTTGCCGGCTCCGTTTTGGCCGACAATGCCCACGAGCTCGCCGGGGTAGAGCGTCAAGTTGAGGTCGTGGACGGCGGCGCCTCCATGGGGGTAAGAAAACTCGACATGGTCAAAGGTGAGCACCGGCTCGGCGTCTTTCGCATGCGGGCGCAGCGACGGCGCGTGCGGGGAGCCTGCGGGCGCCTGGGTATCGCTTGTCGCACGGTCGGGGTCGACGATTTCCGTGATCAGGCGTTCTGCCTCGTCGACATCCAGACAGGGCGTGCCGCTTACCAAGCCATCGGCCTCGAGACTGTTGAAGATGCGCGTGACGCGCGGACAATCGACGCCGATGGTGCGAAGCTCGTCGGTGCGTGCGAAGACCTCGTGCGGCTCACCTTGCAGCGCGATCTGGCCGTGATCGAGCACCAACACACGGTTGCAGTACTCCGAAAGCAGAGCGACCTTTTGCTCAACGACGACGATGGTGATGCCGAGCGCGCGGTTTGCCTCGCGCAGCGTCTCGAAGACCAAGGTGGAACTGGCGGGGTCGAGTGCTGCGGTTGGCTCATCGAGCACTAAGACGCGCGGACGCATGGCGAGGATGGCGGCGATAGCTACCTTTTGCTTTTGGCCGCCCGAGAGGGTGGCGATCTCGCGGTCGCGCAGGTCGCTAATGCCGACGGTCTTAAGCGTCTCGCACAAGCGCTGCTCGATCTGGTCATGCGGAACGCCAAAGTTCTCGAGACCAAAGAGCATTTCGTCCTCAACGACCGAAGCGACCATCTGGGTATCGATGTCCTGCAACACGCTGCCGACGATCTGCGATATGTCGGTGAGCGAGACCTCGCAGGTGTCGTGGCCGTCAACTAACACGGAGCCATAAAATGCGCCGGTGTAGTGGTGAGGCACGGCGCCCGACAGGCAGGCGGCAAGTGTGGACTTACCGGCACCCGAGGGCCCGATGATGCCGATGAAATCTCCCTTGTTCACGCTAAGCGAAACGTGGCTGAGCGCCTGCTCGGTTTGCGTGCCATAGGAGAACGAGACATCGTCGACGTTGATGATCGTTTCCATGGATACCTTTCATAGTCATTGGGGACGTTCTTTAATGACTAGTCGTTTAAGAACGTCCCCAAAAGCTAGCCGTTTGGGACAGTCTTTACCGATGGGGCACTGTGGGTTAGTTGAGCTTCAGGGCCTTCTGGATGGGCAGATAGAGGGCGCCGACCAGAATGGCGTTAAAGACGGCGGTCATGGCGACGACGGGCAGCATGGCGGCGGCGAGCTCGCCGACCACGCCGAGCATGGCCATCTTGATGATCATGAAGATGACGCCGGAGACAAAGGTGGTCAGGAAGGTTGCGACAATGGCGATGGCGGGCTTGACCTGACCGTTCTTGCCAGCGGCGTTGACGATGCCGGCCATGAGCATGGCGGCGATGCCCTCGGCGGCAAAATCGACGAACGGCGAAGTGGTGGTGATCTGGATCACGGCAGCCGAGATGAGGCCAATAACGAGCGCCTGGCCGATGTTGGGGCGAACGACCAGGATGGTGAGGCAGAAGGCCGAGATGATGAACTCGGGGCTGATCATGCCGCCCGAGATGCCCGAGATGGCCTTGCCGACGGTGAAGTTGAGGATGAAGCCGGCGGCGAGCAGGATGGCAAGCAGGACGAGGGCGCGGACATCGAGTTTGCCGCGGTCGGCGGTCTGGACGGTGCGGGGCTGGGTGGCGGCGGTGTTCTGAGACATGGTGAAAATCCTTTCGGAAGGGGAGTGCAAGAGAAAAGCGGAGGCGCGTGATGCGAATGCGATCGGGCTCGAGATAGAAAAAGGCCCCCGGTCGAAACCGGAGGCCTTCCAATCACCTAGAGCGCAAAAACAGGCGTGAGGGACTCACTGTCGACCGATCGTATTCGCATCACGCCACCACCAGTTGTTAAGAGACTTCATCGTGTTCTTCATGTCGGTGGCTCCTTTCGTGATGCCATGGCGCGGTCGCACCTAGTTGCTGTTGCGCTGCACTATAGCACAGCAAAGTGTGTGCGGGGAAATCTTTTTTGAAAAGATTTCAGGCGGGTTTCCCGCCGGTCAAAAGAGTGGGCTGAGCGGGCGAGAGGCTGCCATTGCTGCCTTGCCCGCTCAGCTTAGACGTTACTCCTTATTGCGACGGTAGAGGAAGTAACCGCCCGCGGAGATGACGGCAACGCCAGCGATGGCGAATGCGGCCACCATGCGGCCATCAAAACGATCGCCAGTGGTGGGCAGGCCGCCCTTGGTGTTCGTCTTGTTAGTGGTTACCGTGGTCGTGGTGTCGGACTTGCCAGGCTTCTCAGGCTTGGCGGCCGGCTGCTCGGGCTTAGCGGGCTGCTCGGGAGTGCCAGGCTGCTCAGGAGTGCCGGGCTGATCCGGGGTGACCGGATCGGTGGCAAGAGCATCCTTGGCGTAGGTGATGGACACCTTGAGGCCGTTGGTCTCGGTGTTCAGGTCGCTTGGGGTAAAGGGCTGGTCGAAGTTTTCGGCCTTCTGATAGGCGCGCATCTCCTGGAGCAGTGCCTTGCACTTCTTGTAGGTGTTCTCGGTAGCAGCCTTGCCGGCCTTGTTGGCCAGGGCAGTGCGGCCCTCGGTGGTCGTCTCGGCCAGCATGGCGGCGTCAACTTCCTTGTTCTGCTCGATAAGCTCGTTCTGGAGCGCATCGAGGTAGGCACGGACGCTGACACCAAGGGTGTCAGGGTTCTCGAAGCAGAGCGAGCTGATGTCCATGAGGACGTAGTTGATTGAGTTCTCGGGCTCCTCGTTGTACACGACGTCAGTCTGGTTGCAGTGATCGAAGGAGACGGTCTGATCGCTGAAGTACGGGCTGACCTCAGTTATCAGAGCGGAGTACAACGGGATGGCGACGGAGTACGCGGCGCGGGAGAGCATTTCCCACTGGATGGTAGCGACTTCGGGGTCATACCCGCGACGAATCTGGAAGAGGTTGATCTCGGTGTTGCGCTCGCTGCCGATGCAATAAACACCATCAGTGTTCGCGTTGAGGCCAGGGACGTTCTCGCCGCGGTTGCCAAAGGCACGAATCAGCTCAAAGGTGCTCCAGCCAGACTTGCCAGGCCTGAAGAACAGGGGCTGGATTTCGCTGACCATGGCTCCCTTTTGGTCAGGTTTTCCATCCTTCTTTACTGTGATAATGTCGTAATCTGTGCCTTCGGTCAGCTGACTACCAAAATAATCGCGGCCTTGCACATAGCGGGACCACTGGTTTACGCCGGAATCGGCGAGGCTTTCGCCATACGTTTGGGCGACATCGAATTTGCCGTCAGCGGAGTATTTGGCGAAGCCCTTCTCCACGGGCATGGACTCGATGCCCTCGGAGTGTAGGCAGTTCTCGGGGTCATCAAGGTCGACATCGTAGTTGAGGCTCCCGATATTAGGGTTGAGCGACGCGACGTCGTCAGCGAGCTTCATGGCGATCCACTGATGGGCGGAAAGTGTGGCGAACAGCCAGGTCTCGTTGTTGTCGGCGATGATGATCTGGTCGTTGGTGCAGACGCCTTGATCATCGATCAGTCTGCCGAGAAGCTCGACGCCCTCGCGGGCCGTGGCGCTCTCGCCCAGGATGATGCTGCCGTAACTGTACTCGCCCAGACCCACTTTCTCATCGATGTGGTCTGCTGCATCGGCCTCCTCGTTATAGGAAGTGCTTAGCGTGGCAGAGCAGGAGACGCCCTTCTCGTTGATTCCGGCCTCGGAATAGGCGTCGGTGCGACCCATCCAGTTGGAGGGGTGGTCGCGTACATAGCTGTAACGATAGGTAGGCTTGTTCGAAGTGTATTCAAAAGCAGATTCAATCGAGCTGTACTTAAAGCCAGGTTCGTGGGCAGGTTCGATGCCGTAGTGCTTAAGATAGCGCTTGCCAAAGTCCTCGGCGCGGCCGTAGTACGTATTGCCGTCGGCCGTATAGTTTTTGCCCATGTACATCTGCGTGCAGGCGAGCGCAGATGTCGGCATGGACATGATGGTTGCAGCTCCAAAGGCGAGGCCTATGCCTAGCTTCTTGAGCGCGTTGACGGGGTGAGTTTTCCTCATTTTCCCTCCCAGCGTGCGAAAGCCCTCTGTCGCCAGAGGGCTTCAGCCAATAAAGACACCCCATTAGCGTAACGAACTGGAAACAATATTCATCTATGAAAGACACTTACTCGATAAGCGTGATGAAATATGCGACGAGCGGTTAATTGTACTCAGTTTGTAGCTTTACTTTAATAAAGACGCCTGTAATTACTGTAGCCGAATAAAGTAGCTGGGAATGCCTGAAATGAAAATCCCCTGCTGTTTGGCAAACGCATAAACAGCAGGGGAGACGATAATTGGATGAATATCATACCAATGTGGAATTACTTCTTCCGGCGGTGAATCACGTTGATCGCATAGCCGACGAGCATGGCCAAAACGATGATGATAAAGCCGAGCAGGGGATTGTCGTTCATAGGGTCCTCCTATTTTCCGAGCGGGGAGAATTCGTCGACGATGAGGTCGAGGCATTGTGGAAGCGCGCGGGCTCCAAAGACGCCCGAATTGCTGGAGATAATCTCGCCATCGAACTGCATGCCCAGCGACGGGGTGCAGGTGATCTTGGCTTCCTTGGTCTGGATGATCTTGAACTGCGGGCGCCCGAGTACCTTGCCGGCGGGGTCGAGTGCGGCGGTGATCACGGTAGGCAGCAGCTGCACGGTGCGCACGGGTTCGATGACCGCAATGTCGACCATGCCATCGTTCATACGGCAGTCGGGGAACAGGTTGATGTCGTTTTGGATGACCGAGGTGTTGCCGGCCATGCAGCAGATGCCGTCGAGCTCCTCGACAATGCCGTCATGCTCAATCGTAAAGTGCGCCACCGTGGGATTGGGCGTGGCGAGCGCGGAGAGGAAGTAGGCGATCTCGCCGATGTCGTTTTTGGTGGGGGCGGCCTTCATCATGATCTCGGCGTCGAAGCCCGAGCCGGCGATGATGATAAAGCCGTGGCGCTTCTCGTTGCCGTTCTCGTCGAGCCAAAAGAGCTCACCCATGTCGACTTTGACCGTGCGACCGGCACGGCAGGCCTTGGCGAGCGCCGCTGCCTCGGGGGCATTGCCGATGTTGTTGAAGAACAGGCAGGCTGTGCCGGAGGGGAAGACGAGCGTGGGGACACCGCACCCGCGCATCTGGTCAAGCACGTTGGAGACGGTGCCGTCGCCGCCCGAAACGACCACGCGGTCAAACTCGCGCACGTCTGCCACGGCATCCTCGGGCTCCATGCCATCGCCGATAAAACGCATCACGACCTCGTCGCCGCCCTGCGCGAGGGCGTGCGTGAATGCGTAGATTTCATCTGAGCTGGGGCCCGATGCCGGGTTGTGGATGATAAGGCAGCGCATACTTACGTTCCCGTTCTGTGACTAACCGAGTATAGTTGTAAGGCAATGCCGATATCCTACCCGTGTTTTTCGGGCCTAACCTTATTCGATGGGTTGATATGTACATTTCCACACATCAGGCTCTACTCGACTTTTGCCAGCGCGCCCGTGAGTTCGACGCGATTGCCGTCGATACCGAGTTTTTGCGCGAGCGCACATTCCACCCGCGCCTGTGCTTGGTTCAGATTGCCACCCCTGCCGAGAGCGTAGCGGTCGACCCTCTGGTGATCGACGACCTCTCGCCGCTGGCCGAGCTTATGGCCGACGAGAGCGTGACCAAGGTCTTCCACGCGTGCTCGCAGGATATGGAGGTCATGCTCCATACCGTGGGCGTGCTGCCACGACCGATTTTCGATACGCAGGTCGCCGCCGCCTTTTTGGGCGAGCGCCAGCAGATTTCGTATGGCGCGCTTGTTCAGACGTTCTGCGGCGTATCGCTGCCCAAGACCGAGTCGCTGACCGACTGGTCGCGCCGCCCGCTGACCGATAAGCAGATTGAGTATGCGATCGATGACGTCAAGTACCTGATCGTCGCCTATACCGAGATGATGAGCCGCCTGCGCGAGCTGGGCCGTGTGGGCTGGGTGCTCGACGAGCTGCGCCCGCTAGCTGACGAGTCGCACTATCGCGCCGATCGCCACGAGGCGTTCCGCAAGGTCAAGCGCATCAATTCGTGCAGCCGTCACCAGTTGGGCATCGCGCGCGAGCTCGCCGCCTGGCGCGAGGACCGCGCCGAGCGCCGTAACATCCCGCGCAAGTGGGTCATGTCCGACGACACGCTGCTTGCGCTCGTTAAGCGCAATCCCGTGCGCGTTGAGGAGTTCCGTAGCATTCGCGGTACCGATCAGTTGGGGGAGCGCGACGTGGACGGTGCGCTCATGGCCATCAAGCGCGGCGCGAGCTGCCCGCACGATCGCCTGCCGCTCATGGTGCGCGGGCATCGCCAGATTTCGCCGGAGTTGGAGAGCGTGACGGACCTGATGTATGCGCTCATTCGCCTGGTTGCCGAGCGCTCTGGCGTGGCGACCTCGGTCATCGCCTCGCGCGATGACCTGGCCGACTATATTGAGCATCCCGAGCAGAGCCCCTTGCGCGAAGGCTGGCGCTTTGAGCTTGTGGGCTCGCGCCTGGACGATCTGCTTTCCGGCAATATGGGGTTGACGGTGAAGGACGGAAAAATCGAATTGCTGTAAGGAAGCCTAGCCGCTTGAGTGGGTAGAATGCCTCCAACGTGTAACTCGATTCGGAGGAATTCGCATGCCTTATTACTATGGATACGGCTTTGGCATCGACCCGCTGTACCTGCTGGTTGTTCTTGTCTGCACGGTGCTTGGCCTTGCCGCACAGAACTATATCAACTCGACGTACAAAACCTGGTCCAAGGTTCGCTCGGACGGCGATACGGGTGCCACGGTCGCTCGCCGCATGCTCGATGCCAACGGTTGTAACGCCGTGGGTATCAAGGGTGTCGCTGGCGAGCTCACCGACCATTACAACCCGCAGGACAACAACCTGTACCTCTCTGATGCCAACCGTTCGGGCGGATCGGTCGCAAGCGTTGCCGTGGCCTGCCATGAGGCGGGCCATGCCGCCCAGCGTCAAAGCGGCTACGCCATGATGAAGGTGCGCACCGCCCTGGTCCCGGTCGTTAACTTTACCCAGAACACCTGGACCATCGTGCTACTCATGGGCCTGTTTATGAACATTGCCGGGCTCACGACCCTCGCGCTGATCTTCTTCTCGTTTAGTGTGTTGTTCCAGTTGGTTACGCTGCCGGTCGAGATTGATGCCAGCCGCCGCGCCGTGGCATATATTGAGCAGTCGGGTATGAGTTCCAAGCAGGTCAACGGTGCCAAGAAGGTGCTGACGGCCGCCGCGCTTACCTATGTTGCCGCTGCGCTCACCTCGATTATTCAGCTGCTCTATCTTATGGCTCGCTACAACAGAAACTCCAACCGATAACAAATTGGGTCGCTGGGCGCCGCGGGGATTCGTGTCCCCGCGGCGCTGTACTATGTGTTGGACTTGAATTTGCGCAGGGCCGAAGCCCTTGTGCACGATGACGAAAGGAGGCTGCGTGGCAGGCTGGAATCTAACCGGCAATGCCGTTTCCGCCGAGTTCGACGGTTCGGATGAGCAGGAGCGCAAGGAGCTCAGCGTGAGCCAGGCGGTGGAGATCGCCGCTGGTGCGCTCGATGCCATTCCGCAGCTGAGTGTCCTGGGCGAGGTCACGGGTTTCCGTGGTCCCAACGCCCGAAGCGGCCACTGCTACTTCCAGATTAAAGACGACTCGGCCGCCGTTGACTGCATCATTTGGAAGGGTGCCTATCTCAAGCGCACGTTCGATCTGCGCGACGGTATGCAGGTGAGCTTTAAGGGCAGCTTCAATCTCTATAAGGCTACGGGCCGCATGAGCTTTGTCGCTCGCTCGTTTTCGCTGGCGGGGGAGGGTCTGCTGCGTCAACAAGTGGCGCAACTGGCCGAAAAGCTACGCCGTGAGGGTCTGATGGACGAAGCGCGCAAGCGCCGCATCCCGGTGTTCTGCTCCCGCGTGGCGGTCGTCACCTCGCTTTCGGGTGCCGTAATCGACGACGTCAAGCGCACATTGCGTCGTCGCAACCCGCTCGTCGAGCTCGTCTGCGTGGGTGCCAAGGTACAAGGCGAGGGTGCGCCGACAGAGCTCATTGAGGGCCTGCGCCGCGCCGCTTCCATTACGCCGGCGCCCGACTGTATTTTGTTGGTGCGCGGCGGCGGCTCCTTTGAGGACCTCATGACCTTTAATGACGAGGAGCTTGCCCGCGCGGTGGCGGCTTGTCCCGTGCCCGTGGTGACCGGCATTGGCCATGAGCCCGATACCTCGATTTGCGACATGGTGAGCGACCGTCGCGCCTCCACGCCTACGGCGGCGGCCGAATCGGTGGCGCCGGCTATGACGGAGTTGGCCGATGTGCTCGAGGCGCGCTATCAACGTCTGGGTGCTGCGATGGCATCGATGATTGGGTCGGCCCAGGTCGACCTGGAGATGCTCGATCAGCGCGGTCGCCGTGCCTGGGATACCTATACGGCTCGCTTGGGCGATGCGCTCGATGCGGCTGCGTGCCGCCCGTGCCTCAACGACCCAACGTTTATGGTTGAGCGTCGCGAGTCTGAGCTTGCCCTGACGGCCGATCGTTTGTCCGGCGCCATAACGCGTTCGGTTGGGGCATTCCGCTCCAACTTTGAGCGTCTGCCCGAGCGCTTGATCGCAAGCACCTCAGGACTCGATGGCAAGCGCCATGCGCTCACGCTCGCAAGCTCCCGCCTGGAGCATCAGGGGCGCACGATGCTCAACAAGCCAGCATCCGACCTGGGCCGTGCGGCAGCCTCGCTCGATGCCCTGTCGCCGCTCAAGGTGCTTGCCCGTGGTTATTCCATCGCGTACAGCGATGATGGGGTGGCTACGAGCGCCAAGACCTTTAAACCGGGCGACGCCATCCGCGTGCGCATGGCAGACGGTAACGTTGCGGCAACGGTCGATACGGTCGAGTAGGCCGCGTTTCATAGCGATAAACCTTTAGGAAAGGAAACAGATATGGCAGAGAAGACCCCGGTCGAGCAGCTTACGTACAAGCAGGCCTCGCAGGAGCTGGAGCTCATCATTCGCAGCTTGGAGTCGGGCGATATGGAGCTCGAGGAGTCGCTCGAGAACTATACCCGCGGCGTCGAGCTCCTCAAGAGCCTGCGCACCCGCCTGTCCGATGCCGAGCAGAAGGTCTCGGTGCTTCTGAAGGATGTTGACGGCAACGACGTGCTCGCCGACGGCGAAGCCGCCAACACGGACGACAACCTCTCGTTCTAACCATCCCGACCAAATATAATTACCTTGGTCTGTGAGAAAGGAACCAACCATGTGTGATTGCATCTTCTGCAAAATCGCCAACCACGAGATCCCCTCGACCGTCGTCTACGAGGATGACCAGGTCATCGCGTTCGACGACCTCAATCCCCAGGCGCCGGTCCACACGCTCGTGATCCCCAAGAAGCACTACAGTGACATCGCCGATAACGTGCCCGCCGAGACCATGGGCGCCATGGCCCACGCCATCCAGGAGGTCGCCAAGGCCAAGGGTCTGGAGGACGGTTTCCGCGTCATCTCCAACAAGGGCGTCAACGCCGGTCAGACCGTCATGCACTTCCACATGCACGTCCTCGGCGGCAAGAACCTGGGCGAGAACCTCATCTGAGGACGCACGGCCCGTCGCCTTGGCTGCCTTTGGAGTAACCTATGCAGTTTTCTCAACTCGAATACCTTCAAGCGGTAGCGAACTACGGCGGCGTGCGCAAAGCGGCTCGCGCCGTTCACGTGAGCCCACAGGCTGTCTCGTCGGCAATTAAGAAACTGGAGTCTGAGTATCAGATCGTTTTGCTCAATCGATCGGCGGGGGAGGCTGTTTTGTCTCCGGCGGGCAGAGAATTTGCGCGTCGTGCACGCGTGATCCTGGCACAAGTCGACGATCTCAAAAAGTACACCCAATCGGGGAACGGTGGCGTTTCGCCCGACGGCCACTTTCGTCTTTACGTCCCCTGTCTTCACGGGCGGGGGCGTCTTTTTTCCGAAAACTGGTACGACTCGTTTGAAAGCTCGCACCCTCAGATTCACCTTGATGTGTGGCATCAGCCAACGGCTACATGCTTTGAATCACTTGTGCTTGGCATTTCGGATGCGGCCATCTCATTTGAGGAACCAAGGGACAGTGTCCTTTCTTCGAAATACTTGGGTGAAAAGGAGCTCATGGTTCTTTCGTGCCCAGCGGGTCATCAATCTGTGGGTGCTATGACCGTTCGTGAGTTACTGGGCGGCAGGTTAGCTGTTCCCATTAATTTGTCGCCCTGTCTCAATGCGATCAATCAATGCCCCGAAGCTCAGCTGGTTAATTTCCGCTTCCGCGACGTCGAATACGGAAACAGAGCGCAGGCTGAGTTTCTTCAAGCCGGGGGATTGATATTGGGTTTTTCTGGCTCTTCTCTCGCATCAGATGGGTCGGAAGTGAGCGAGTACTCTATTGAAGGTTCGCATGACGTAGCCTTGCCCATCTACTTTTGCTATCGACAAAATGCCTGGACCGATCGACGCCAGACGGTATTTCTTCACCTATTGCGTCATCTTGCTTCGTGAGGCCATTTGGCCTCGTGTCGTCAAGTGAATGTTGACGCCTTGTAACACATGACTGACGGCTTTGCCCTCATGCTTTTCCAAGATTCCGATTTAGATTGTTGACTCTTGGAGGGCGGAGCATGAAAAACCGTACGGTTTTGCTTTATATGACGTTTGTTTTTCTGTCGAACTTCAGCACCATTTTGTATTTTCTGACGGTTTACCTTGAATTCGTCGGATTCTCGATGGTGGCGATTTCTAGCATGATGATTGCATATCAAGTGAGCAAGTTCATCCTCGAAGTTCCCACTGGCTATATTGCTGATAGGCTTGGACGAAAGACGAGCGGTCTCGTTGGCGTCGTGGGAATGCTTGGATACTACGCCGCCCTACTCCTTGTCCGTTCTCCTTTGCTTTTGATCGGCGCGTTTGCTCTCAAAGGTTTTGCCGCTGCATGTGTGAGCGGATCCATCGAAGCGATTTACATTGACAGCGTCTCTCGGGACCAGCTCGTAAGACTTAATGTCGTTGAGCGATTTGTTTTCTATGCCTCTTATGCCATCTCCGCTTGCGTGGGCGGTTTCATTTCGTCTGTCGGTGCATATCTCATTGGTCTTTCGGCAGATATCATCGCAATGGTGTTGACGTTGGTTGTTGTTGTCTGCATTCCTGAGATGCGAAGAGAGGGCACTGCGGCGACACCTGAACGTGGAATTAGCCCGAAGATGATCGGTGCCGCTATTGCGTGTAATGGTATTCTTCGTTCGGCGTTCATCATGGACTGTTCTCAGGCATTTGCTTTTGTCGCCCTGGAAGACTTTTTCTCACTGCTGCTTGCGGGTCGCGGAATGAATGCTGTCGCTTCGGGCGTGACCGTTGCGGTTCAGCTCCTTGCCTCCGCCTCCATAGGGTTTATTGTGCCCAGTGTGATTGCTCATGTCGACAAGGCCCGTTTTGCGCGTATTTACGGCATCATTCGCTTAGTATTGACAGCTTTGTTTTTGATCCCCCTTACTCCGGCTAATTTGCTGCCCGTGTTCTATGTGCTGCAGACGGTTGCGTACTCGTTGTTTGCCCCAATCAAATACTCAGTTTTCCAAAATGCTGCCGACTCATCGATGCGCTGTTCTCTGATTTCGGTTCAAAGCCAGATGGTGGCGGTGGGTGCCATTCTTTTCTATCTGCTCAACGCTGTGTTGAGCAGCGCTGCGGGCATTCGAGTCGTATTGCTTGTCGCGCTCGGGATTTCTTCTTTGGTGTATATTCCCGCGCTATTTCGTCTTACAAGCCAAAGGACATGAGTATTTAGGCACCGATAACTTATATATCAACGCCAATAAACCCGAGCGCGAGGGCGTTTGGGTTTATTATTGAAGCGTATGTAACCTGGCGGCGCCACACCGCCTGTTAGTAGGGAGACACATGAACGTTCTGGTCGTCAACGCAGGATCTTCGACCCTTAAGTATCAGGTCATCGATACCAAGTCCCACAAGGTGTCCGCAAAGGGCTCCTGCGAGCGCGTCTGCTTTACCGGCGGTACCTTCACCCACGCTGCCAACGGTTCCAAGAAGGTGACCGAGAACATCGAGTTCCCCGACCACAAGGTCGCCATCGAGGTCGTCCTGAAGGACCTCGAGGCCAACGGCGTCAAGATCGAGGGTATTGGTCACCGTATCGTTCAGGGCGGCTGGTACTTTGGTGATTCCTCCCTCGTCGACGAGGACGTCCTCGCCAAGATCCGCGAGGTTGCCCCGCTGGCGCCGCTGCACAACAACCCCGAGGCCAACGTTATCGAGTACTGCCTGGAGCAGTATCCCGATCTGCCCAACGTTACGGTCTACGACACCGCTTTTCACTTCAACATGCCCGAGGTTGCCAAGACCTACGCCCTTCCCAAGGATGTTTGCGACAAGCTGCACATCCGTAAGTACGGCGCCCACGGCACCAGCTATCGCTACATCTCCAAGAAGGTCGCCGAGATGACCAACGGCGAGGCCCGCAAGGTCGTCGTGTGCCACATCGGCTCTGGTGCCTCCCTGTGCGCCATCGAGGACGGCAAGTGCATGGATACCACCATGGGCCTCACCCCGCTCGACGGCGTCATGATGGGCACCCGCTGCGGCTCCATTGACCCGGCTACCGTGTGCTACCTGCAGCGCGAGGGTGGCTACACCTTCGACGAGGTCGACGAGATGATGAACAAGAAGTCCGGTCTTTTGGCTGTGACCGGTGGCAAGACCAACGACTGCCGCAACGTCGAGGAGCTCGCCGCCGCTGGCGACCCCGAGGCTCAGCTCGCCTTCGACATGTTCGTCTACAAGATTGCCGCCAAGGCTGCCGAGATGGCCACTTCCATGTGCGGCATGGACACGCTGGTCTTCACCGCCGGCATCGGTGAGCACGCTCCGGCCGTTCGCGCCGGCGTTGCCGACCGTTTGGCCTTTATGGGCGTCAAGATGGACCATGCCCGTAACGCCCTGCGTGGCGACGGCGCTTGGTGCCTGTCTGCCAAGGATTCCAAGGTCAAGATCTTTGTCATCCCCACGGACGAGGAGTTCATGATCGCTTCCGACGTCGAGCGCATCGTCAACGGCAAGTAATTGCAAGAGGGGAGGGGCTGGACGACCAAGTGCCGTTCAGCCCCTCTTTTGCGCTCGTTGGGCGATATGCCTGATAGTTATTTATTAAGTTGTGATAACTTCTTATTAACATGCGGCCGCCTTAAGGGGTCTGCGTCGACCGTATTGCACTGCAAAGGAGTCTCATGAACGTACTTGTTGTCAACGCCGGCAGCTCAAGCCTTAAATATCAGCTTTTGGATACCGATACCCGCGAGGTTTTCGCCAAGGGCAACTGCGAACGTATCGGTTCGGACATGGGCATCTTTGGCCACTCCGAGAACGGTGGCGCCAAGCAGACCGAGGAGGCCCCTTTCCCCGATCATCGCTCTGCTATCGCTCGCGTGCTCGAGGAGCTCGAGAAGACCGACTTTACGATTGATGGCATTGGCCATCGTATCGTTCAGGGCGGCTGGCACTTCGATGATTCCGCGGTCGTCGACGATGAGGTCATGGCTAAGATCCTTGAGGTGGCCCCGCTCGCTCCGCTGCACAATTACGGCGAGGCCGCGGCAATCGAATATTGCCGCGAGAAGTATCCTGAGCTGCCCAACGTGGCCGTCTTCGACACCTCGTTCCACATGACCATGCCCGAGGTCGCCTACACCTACGCGCTGCCCAAGGACGTGTGCGACAAGTACCACGTGCGCAAGTACGGCGCACACGGTACGAGCCACCGCTACGAGTGGATGATGGCCAAGGAGATCCTGGGCTCGCGCTGCCACCGTCTGCTTTCGTGCCATCTGGGCAACGGTGCTTCGCTTGCCGCCATTGAGGACGGCGTGTGCCGCGATACCACGATGGGCCTCACGCCGCTTGACGGCCTGATGATGGGCACCCGTTGTGGTTCCATTGACCCGGCCACCGTGTGCTACCTGCAGCGCGAGGGCGGCTACAGCTACCAGGAAGTCGACGACATGATGAACAAGCAGTCCGGCCTGCTTGCCATTTCGGGCATCTCCAACGACGCCCGCGACATCCGCACGCGCGCCTCCGAGGGAGATGAGCGCTGCCTGCTCGCCTTCGATATGTTTGCCTACAAGGCTATGCAGCAGGCCGGCTCCATGATCGCCTCCATGGCGGGCGTGGATACCATCACCTTTACCGCCGGCATCGGCGAGAACGACTGGTCGATTCGCAAGGCCTTCTGCGACTGCTTTGAGTGGCTGGGCGTGCGCATCGACAATAACAAGAACCGCGAGGCCGTGGGCAACGGCCCACAGGTCATCAGCGCCGCCGGCTCTTCCGTCACGGTTATGGTCATCCCCACCGACGAGGAATACATGATCGCCCACGACGTCGAGCGCCTGACCAAGAACAACTAACGCGCGCATTTGCAAGTAAACGAAAGGCCTCCAGAGCAACGGCTCCGGAGGCCTTTTTGCTAGCAGGCGGAAATACCTGTCCCGAGGGGATATGCCCGCTACTCAGCCATCTGAGCCTGGACGGCGGTGATGGCCACGACACCCACGATGTCGTCGGCAGAGCAGCCACGCGAAAGGTCGTTAACCGGCTTGGCGATGCCCTGCAGGATGGGGCCGTAGGCGTCAGCACCGGCGAAGCGCTGGACCAGCTTGTAGCCGATGTTGCCGGCCTCGAGGTCGGGGAACACCAGCACGTTAGCCTTACCGGCGACGGAGGAGCCGGGAGCCTTGAGCTGGGCGACAGTGGGGACGATAGCGGCATCGAGCTGCAGGTCGCCGTCGATGGCGAGCTCGGGAGCCTTCTCCTTGCAGAACTTCACAGCCTCCTGGACCTTCTTGGCGACCTCGCCGCCAGCGGAGCCCATGGTGGAGTAGGAGAGCATGGCCACGTGCGGCTCAACGTTGCCCATGAAGGTGGACCAGGAGTGAGCGGAGGCGATGGCGATCTCGGAGAGCTCGTCGGAGGACGGGTTGATGTTGAGGCCGCAGTCGGCGAAGATCAGCGTGCCGTCAGTGCCGAACTGCGGGGTGTCGGTGCACATCACGAAGAAGGCCGAGACCAGCTTGGTGCCCGGGGCGGTCTTGAGGATCTGAAGCGCGGGGCGCAGGGTGTCGGCGGTGGAGTGGCAGGCGCCGGAGACCAGGCCGTCGGCATCGCCCATCTTGACCATCATGGTGCCAAAGTAGGTGGCGTCCATCACCTGGGCGCGAGCCTGCTCGATGGTAACGCCCTTCTTGGCGCGGAGCTCGGCAAACTTCTGCGCGTACTCCTCGTGCTTCTCGGCATTGCGCGGGTCGATGACGGTAGCGCCGGGAACGTTGATCTCGTCGGGGTTGCCCAGGATGACGATCTTTGCCAGGCCCTCCTCGATGATTTTGGTGGCCGCGACGATAGTGCGCGGATCCTCGCCCTCGGGCAGGACGATCGTCTTAAGGTCGGCCTTGGCGGCAGACTTCATACGGTTTAGGAAATCGCTCATGTTACTCCTTACAAGCGTTTCGCTAAGCTCCAGGCACCCGGCTGTTCACGAATAAACCCGCTGCTAGCGGGTTTACCTTTCAATTATGTACGCCGCGGTGCTTGAGCTTTCCTTGTGTGGCAAGCTCATTATAGGACGCATTAGCGCTATAATCGCTCTGATAAATATGTCTCGAAGAATGTTCGAGAAAAGCCCAGCTAACGAGCCCGTGGCTTTTGACAAGGAGTATCGATGCAGATTACCTCAGGCCTGCCTGAAGGCTTTAACGCCGGCGCGTACGACATGATTGTCGTCGGCGCTGGATATGCCGGTGCCGTTTGCGCCCGCCGTCTTGCCGAGACCATCGGCTATCGTGTTGCCGTTTTGGAGCGCCGTAGCCACATTGCGGGCAATGCCTATGACTGCACTGACGAGGCCGGAATCTTGATCCACGAGTACGGTCCGCATATCTATCACACCTTTAACGAGCGCGTTCACAATTTCCTGTCGCGCTTTACCAAGTGGACGGATTATCAGCACAAGGTGCTCGCCAACATCAACGGTACCCTTATGCCCGTGCCCTTCAACCATGCGAGTCTCAAGCTCGCCTTTGGTGACGAGCGCGGCGAGGAGCTGTATCAGAAGCTCGTGGAGACCTTTGGCAAGGATGTCAAGGTGCCCATTATGGAGCTGCGTAAGAAGAACGACCCCGACTTGGCCGAGGTCGCCGATTACGTCTACGAGAACGTCTTTTTGCATTACACCATGAAGCAGTGGGGCCAGACGCCCGATCAGATCGATCCCTCGATCACCGGCCGCGTTCCCGTCTTTGTGGGCGATGATGACCGCTACTTCCCGCAAGCTCCCTTCCAGGGCATGCCGCAGGACGGCTATACCGCACTGTTCGAGCACATGCTCGACCACGATCTGATTGATGTGTTCTGCGACGTGGATGCCCGCGACCTCTTCGAGATTGACGAGACCACCGTCAAGATCGACGGCAAGGTCTATGGCGGCGAGATCGTCTACACCGGTCCGCTCGACGAGCTGTTCAATCTCGACCTGGGCGCCCTGCCGTACCGTACGCTCGACATGAAGTTCGAGACGCTCGATATGGATCAGTTCCAGCCCGTGGGCACCGTCAACTACACCACGAGCGAGGATTACACGCGCATCACCGAGTTCAAGAATATGACTGGCCAGGTCCTGCCCGGCAAGACCACCATCATGAAGGAATACTCCAAGGCCTATACGCCCGGCTCGGGTGAGACGCCGTACTACGCCATTCTTGAGCCCGAGAACCGTGAGCTCTATGAGCGCTATCTTGAGCGCGTCCAGAACCTGACGAACTTCCACCCGGTGGGTCGTCTGGCCGAGTATCGTTACTACGATATGGACGCCGTGACCAATTCCGCCCTCGATCTTTCGGATGAGATTATCGCCTGCCATGCATAAAGTCATAACATTCGGTATTCCCTCGTATAACGCCGCCAAGGACATGGACCATTGCATCACCTCCATCTTGGAGGGGAGCAATTACGCCACCGATATCGAGATTATCGTGGTGGACGACGGCTCCAAGGACGAGACGGCCGCCAAGGCCGACGAGTGGGAGGCCCGTTATCCTGGAATCATCCGCGCGGTGCACCAGGAGAACGGCGGTCACGGTATTGCCGTCCTTTCGGGTCTGCGCGAGGCGCAGGGCACCTACTACAAGGTTGTTGATTCGGACGACTGGCTTGACGGCGCTGCCCTTTCGACCATGCTGTCGATTCTGCGTGGCTTTGAGGAGCGCGACCAGCGCGTTGACCTGTTTATCTCGAACTACGTGTACGAGAAGGTTTACGAGGGCACGCATACCGCTATTGGCTACAAATTTGCCCTGCCGCGCAAAAAGATCTTTTCCTGGGATCAGATCGGTCATTTTCGCCTGGACCAGAACCTGCTCATGCACAGCCTGTGCTATCGCACGGATGTGCTGCGCGAGTCCAACCTTCCCATGCCGCCGCACACGTTCTATGTGGACAACATCTACGCCTACGTGCCGCTGCCGCGTTGCAAGACCATGTACTACGCCGACATCGACCTCTACCGCTACTTTATCGGTCGCGAAGGCCAGAGCGTCAACGAGGCAACGATGGTCAAGCGTCTGGACCAGCAATTCCGTGTTACGCGTATCATGATGGATTCGTACCACCTGTACAGCGATGTTGAGTCGTCGCGTCTGCGCTCGTACATGATGGGCTATTTCACCATGATGATGGCGATCTGCTCGGTGCTCACCAAGCTTTCCGAGGAAGATTGCGCCGACGAGCGCCTAAAGACGCTGTGGAATGATTTGAAGGCCTACGACGAGCGCATGTATCGTCGTGCCCGCTACGGCGTGGTCGGGTTCTTCACCAATCTGCGCGGTCGTGCCGGTGACAAAACCACACTCGGCCTATACCGTCTTGCCTCAAAGATCCTCAAATTCAACTAGCTGCCGAGTAATCGCTGCTGATAGGTTGACTGGGCCCCTTGGCCTTTAGTTTGCTACTGCGAACAGTCCTGCTCGCACGGAAAGCACATTAAGTGCTTTCCGGCTCGTGCGGAACTTGTATCAAACTAAAGGCCAAGGGGCTTCTGCTATAAGAATCGATTGTCAGGCTGCCTGAATTTGAAGATCTTAGACGCGCGGTACACAGGGGCCTGGGCTGGAAAAATTTTAGTTGGTAGTCGGTCGGAGACGGGCGGGAATTACGTTTGTCGCGAGTTCCGCATGCAAAGAAGGCCACTTAATGTGGCCTTCGTCTTGCATAGGACTGTAGAGCAGCAAACGTAATGCCCGCCCGCCTCCGACCGACGGTCGAGTGGGGTTACTTCGCGGCGCCGGGGATGCCGTGGGAGGTTTTGGCGGTTTTGGCTCCGTTTACGATGGCGGTTTGCAAAGCCCTTACGGCGAGCATGCCCAGCAGGTCTAGGGGAACGGCGGCGCTTGCCTGGGCGCCCAGTTTGCCGCTGGCGAGGGTGTAGATGGTGTCGCCGTCGTTGGTGGTGTGCGTGGGACGGATGGCGTGTGCGTAGGCGTCTGCGGCCATCTGGGAGACCTTGGTGGCTTGTGCCTTAGTGAGTTCCACGTTGGTGACGATGCAGCTGATGGTGGTGTTGGTGCGGTCGAGCGGCATCTGCATGGATCCGGCGGCGGCAAAGGCTGCGAGTTCCATGTCGACGATCTGGTCGCTATCGGCTGCGGCGCGCATACCGGCGACCCACTCGCCGGTGAAGGGGTCGACAACGTTGCCGCAGGCGTTGACTGAGACCACGGCGCCCACCTTGATGGGGCCGAGTGCCACGGCGGCAGCTCCAAGGCCGGCCTTCATGCAGGTGGCGGGCCCCATGAGCTTTCCGACGGTGGCACCCGTGCCGGCACCTACATTGCCCTGCTCGAGCGTGGTGGGGGTGTTGTCGAGTGCCTCACGCACGGCAGCGATGCCGGCCTCTATGTCGGGGCGCACGGTGGGATCGCCAAAGGCGAGGTCGAAGATGCAGCTGGAGCACACGATAGGCACCTGCGTGGGGCCGACGGGAAGGCCGATGCCGCGGCTCTCAAGCTCACGAGCGACGCCGCTTGCAGCTTCGAGGCCAAAGGTCGATCCACCCGAAAGGCAGACGGCGTGTACCTTGTCGACGGTGTTCTCGGGTCGCAGCAGGTCGGTTTCGCGCGAAGCGGGAGCGCCACCGCGTACGTCAACGCCGCCGGTGGCGCCCTCGGGTGCCACGATTACGGTGCAACCGGTGCCGGCCTCCTCGTCCGTATAGTTGCCAAAGCAAAAGCCATCGACATCGCAGACGTCAATGGCCTCGAGCAGTGTATCCATGTTTAACTCCTATCGGTTTTCCGCCGCGCCTTGTGCCCGGTCGGGATCCGTACGGTACGCCAAAATTGTAGGCGCTGGGGGATACCCAGCGCCAGATGCAATTACGAGAGTTTTTGAATGGTACGTGCGACGCGGGCGATGGGTAGGCCCACCACGTTATAGAAGTCGCCCGAAATATCGTGCACGAGCATGCGTCCGCCTGTGCCCTGAATGCCGTAGGCGCCGGCCTTGTCCATGGGCTCACCCGAGGCGACGTAGCGCTCGATCTGTTCGTCGGTGAGCTCGTAGAATGTCACGTCGGTCACATCGACAAACGACAGGCTCTCGGCGGCATGCGGGGCGGCCGTATCGCCTGCCTTAACGATGCAGACGCCGGTTGCGACCTGGTGCGTGCGGCCCGAAAGCTCACGAAGCATGGTGCGCGCCTCGCCCTCGGTTGCCGGCTTGCCCAAAATCTTGCCGTCGAAGGTGACGATGGTGTCGGCCGCGACCGTTAGCTCATTGGGCTCGGCATGCTCGGCGGCAACGGCGGCGGCTTTTGCGCGTGCTAAGCGTTCAACGAGCGTAAGCGGGGCCTCGCCATCAAACGGCGTTTCGTCGATATCGGCAGGAATGATGCGAATGTCATAGTCCGCCTCGCGCATCAACTCGATGCGGCGCGGTGATTGCGAAGCCAAAATCATAGCTGAATGCCCTCGGCGACTTTCTCGACGGCCTTGTCGCCGGCGAGCGTGCGCAGCAGCTCCAATGCAAAGGGGAGGGACTGTGCCATGCCGCTGGCAGTGATGATGTTGCCGTCTTGCGTGACCTTCTCGCCGGTATAGGCGCCTTCGGGGAAGCTTTTCTCAAAGCCAGGGAAGCACGTGGCATGGCGCCCCTCGAGCAGGTCGAGCTCGCCCAGGATAAACGGGGCGGCGCAGATGGCGGCGACGTGCTTGGTTGCGGCGAACTCGCAGACCACGTCGCAGACGCGCTGATCTGCGCGCAGGTTGGTGGCACCGGGCAGGCCGCCGGGCAGCACGACGCAGTCGTACTCGTCAAAGTTGATCTCATCAAAGAGCGCATCGCAGGTCACGGGGATCTGCAGCGAGCTTACGACCTCGCGCGTGGGCATGATCGAGACGAGCGTGGCACGCACGCCGCCGCGACGCATGACATCGACCATGGTCAAGCATTCAATAGTTTCAAAGCCATCGGCGGCGAGAACGGCAACGCTGGGCATGAGGGTTCCTTTCATAGGCGGCATACAATTAGCCGTCTTATACCCCGAAGACCTCCGCTTGCCACGCTCGATTTCTCAATGATTTTCTGAGCAATGATTAAGCGGCTAGTTGCGTCTAAGGTGGACGACGGTCTCGCAGTGGAAGGTTTGTGGGAACAGGTCGACTGGCGTGATCTTTACGGGGGAGAAGGTGCCTTCTTCGACAAAGCGTTTGAGATCGCGCGCCAGGGTGGCCGGGTCGCAGCTCACGTAGGCGACATCGCGGGCACTCGTGCTGGCGATAAGGCCGATCGCCTCGGGGGCGAGGCCTGCGCGCGGCGGGTCGACCACCAAGATGTCGGCATCCTGGTCGGGGAACTCGCGCACCGCGTCTCCGCCAATGACGTCGACGTTATCAAGCTTGTTGATTTCCAGGTTACGGCGTAGATCGCGCACGGCGGGGCCGTAGGCCTCGACGGCAGCGACAAAGTCGCAGCGGCGGGCGAGCGGCAGGGTAAAGGTGCCGGCACCGCAGTACAGGTCCACGGCAAGCTCGTCTTCCTGCGGGTCGAGCGCTTCCATGACAAGCTCGATCAAAATCTCGGCACCCTTGGTGTTGACCTGGAAAAAAGACGGGGCAGACAAGCGCATCTGACCCTCGGCGATATTCTCGGTCCATGAGCCCTCTCCGGCGAGCATTTCGACTTTGGAGACACGGCGGGCCTTCTTTTCGCCCTTGCTCATCACGCGCACGATGCTCGTGGGATGAGCGGCGTCTGCCAGCACGCGGGAGACCTGCGAGCGCGGGAAGGAGCCCGTAGGCGTCCAGAGAGCGACCTCGAGCGCCTTGGTGCGGCGCGAGGCGCGAATGCCCACGCGCTCGAGGCCCAGGTCGTGGCTGCCGCTCAGATAGTTGAGCGCGCCGACGACCGATTTGAGCGCCTTCGGGAAGCGCTTATCGAACAGCGGGCACGTATCGACGGTCACGATTTTGCTGGGGTCGACACCGTGCATGCCAAGGCGCACGCGACCGTTGACGACGGTCGGTTCGAGCTCGATTTTATTGCGGTAGCCCCAGTCGTCCTTGGTGTGGCAGATGGGCTGTACCAACTCATCGACCTGCTCAGGAGCGAACTTGCCGATGCGCTCGAGCGTGGAGCGCAGGTTTTGCTCCTTGGCGGCGAGCTGTGCCGTGCGTGAGAGATTGCCCCACGAGCAGCCGCCGCAGATGCCCACGAAGGGGCAGGGAGGCTGAATGCGATCGGGGCTTGGCTCCAGAATCTCGGTGGTGCGGGCGCGCATGAACGACTTGCCGTCCTGTACGACCTCGGCCTCGACGGTGTCGCCTGCCACGGCACCCTGCACAAAGACGGCCTTGCCGTTGTCGGCGTGCGCCAGCCCGTCGGCGCCGTAGGTCATCGATTCTATAGTGAGCTTCATATTCCTGCCTGTCATTCGCGTTGTTGCTCGCACCATGGTAGCAGGGAAAAGCGCCCCGCATCCGAGGCTTTCCTCAAATGCGGGGCGCTTCTACAAACTGCTTCTACAAACGACTATTTCGTCTTGCCGGTAATGAGCGTCTTAAGACCCAGGCCGATCAGACCCAGGCCCATGCGCACGCGGCCGGGGCGATGGCGCTCGATGGCCTTGGTCTTGCCAGCGGGCTTATCGCGACGGGCGCTCGTCTCGGGTGCGGGCTTGGTGACCTGCGGATCGGGCTGAGGTGCAGGTGCAGGCTCGGGCTCAATGACGGTCGCCTGGACCTCTTGGACCTTGGGTGCTACTGGCTGCGGCTCGGCCTCGGAGGCAGGTTCCGCCTCAATGACGGGCTCGGGCGCGGCCTCGGCGTTGCGATAGGCGCGCTCCAGCAGGGCTTCCTGTGAGTTGAAGGGTTTCTCACCCTCTGCACGCTCCACGGGGACCCAGGTGCCGTCGCTCGTGAGGCTGCGGGCCTTCACGTTGTCGCGCAGCTGCATGCCCATGTACTCGTGCACCAGGGCGCGGCAGGTGGGGTCGAGCACGGGGAAGGCAATCTCCACGCGGTGCTCGGTGTTGCGCGTCATCATGTCTGCCGAGCTCAGGTAAATCATGTCCGAGTCCACGCCGAAAGCATAGACGCGCGCGTGCTCCAAAAAGCGTCCGACGATGGAGCGGACATGCACGTTCTCGGTCTTGCCCGGAACACCGGGCTTGAGGCACGAGATGCCTCGGATGATCATGTCTACGCGCACGCCGGCACACGATGCCTCGGCGATCTTGTCGATAACCTCGCGGTCGGTCAGCGAGTTGAGCTTAAAGAACACGCGGGCGGGCTCGCCGGCAAGGGCGCGCTGGATCTCGCGGTCAAGCCCGCGCATGATGAGCGGTTTCAGTCCGACGGGCGCCACACCCAGGAAGCGGTAGTCGCCGCGCAGGTTGCCCAGCGACAGGTTGCGGAAGAACAGGTTGGCGTCCTCGCCGATGCCGGGATGGGCTGTCATGAGCATAAAGTCGCTGTAGAGTTTGGCCGTCTTCTCGTTAAAGTTGCCGGTGCCCAAAAGTGTGAGGCGCGTTAGCGCCATGCCCTCGCGATAGGTGAGCTGGCAGATCTTTGAGTGGCATTTAAAGCCCTCGGAACCATAGATGACGGTGCAGCCGGCCTCTTCCAGGCGCTCGGCCCACTCGATGTTGTTCTGCTCGTCAAAGCGTGCGCGGAGCTCCATGAGCACCGTGACCTCTTTGCCGTTCTCGGCAGCATCGATCAGCGACTCGCATAGGCGGCTCTGCTTGGCCACGCGGTAGAGCGTGATGCGCAACGAGATGCACTCGGGGTCGTAGGCTGCTTCGTGCACCAGGTCCAAGAACGGGTTCATGGCCTCGTAAGGGTAGAAGAGCAGCTTGTCGTGCTGCAGCACCTGCTCGCGGATGGAGCGGGTCATGTCGATGGTGGGATTGGGCTGCGGCTTAAACGGCGTAAAGAGCAGCTCGTTGCGCCGGTGCTCGGGAATCTTGCCCTCAATGCCAAAGACGTAGCCCAGGTTGAGCGGGATATCGCAGGTAAAGACCGAGCGACGCGAAAGCTCGAGCGCCTTGCGGATAGTCTTGAGCGTCGCCTTCTCGAGCGATCCGGAGACCGCGAGCACTACCGGCTGCAGGCGCAGGCGCTTCTTGAGAATGCGCTTCATGTGCTGGCGGTAGTCCTCTTCCTCCTCGACGCCCTCGCCGTCCGGATCGATGTCAGCGTTGCGGGTGACGCGGATCAGCGCACGATCCAGCGGCTTATAGGAGCCAAAGCAGCTGTCCAGGCAGGCGAGGATGACGTCCTCGAGCAAGATGTAGGAGTAGGTGCCGGTGGGCGAGGGGATCTCGACCACGCGGTTCATCGAGGCGGGAATCTCGATAAGGCCCAGCAGGCTCTCCTCGTCGGTGGCACCGTCCAGACCACAGGCCAGATAGAGCGCGCCATTGCGCAGGTTGGGGAAGGGGTGGCGAGGATCGATGACCAGCGGCGAGATGACCGGTGACACGTAGGCCTGGAAGTAGCGGGTTACAAAGGTGCGCTCCTCGGGCGTAAGCGAATCGATGCGGGCGCGGTGAACGCCCAAGGTGTCGAGCTTGCCCTCGATGCTCTTAAAGATGGACTCCCAACGGGTAAGGAGCCCGGGCATTTCGGCCATGACAGCATCGACCTGTTCGGAGGCGGTCATATTGCTCTTGTTGTCGACAGGTTGTTTTTTGAGCTCCGCCAGATCGGACAGGCCGCCCACGCGCACCATAAGGAACTCGTCGAGGTTGGACTCGAAGATCGAGACGAACTTTAGTCGCTCGAATAACGGAACGGTTTCGTCGAAGGCTTCGTCAAGCACACGGTTGTCAAAGCGTAGCCAGCTGAGCTCTCGGTTTTGCGTGTACGAGAAGTCGCGCGGCGGTTTGCGCAGCTTTGCGGCGGCTTGCTTCTTTTCGATTTTGCTCGGCATATGCATCTGTCCGTTCAGTCCCCACAAGGGACGGTAGCCTAACACTAATCACTATTGTCTCAATTTAGTCGACCGCTGGCACGGACGTATCGCGTGAACGGTATCTTTACCTACTTCTTACGCTGACAAGTCATAGGACTGACGTCCTGCTCGTCTGCAAGCGGTCTATATCCTCACTCAACTGGTACGTAAGTGTGAATAAGAATGATGGATAGCTGAATATCATTGAATGCAGGCTGAAACGTAAACAAACATCATTTATATACATAAAACCGATTTAGCTATGCAATTCTGAATCAAAAGTTTAGAGATGCAGTTGCAAATAGTTTTTAGGAAAAAAGAGCGTTTACCTTAGAAAAGTTACTTTAGAACGCCGAAGTACATTATGGGGGAATCTCGTGCGATATACCGTTCATCGCACTTTGTTGACCGTTCGGGGGCGAGGTGGAATTGCGGGTGGAATTTGGATATAACTAGAGCTGTCAGCAAGCAGCGTCCGCTATGGAAGGGCGCTGAGAGATTCGGCCGAAAGGCCCGAAAGAAAGGTAGGAGGCCATGACGAAAGGTCTGCACGTGCCTTCCGAGA
>CABSMQ010000029.1:0-24468 GCA_902478965.1 uncultured Collinsella sp.
GCTTCGTCGGCAGCGTCAGATGTGTATAAGAGACAGACGCCGATCTGCACCTCGCCCTCGCCCGTCTCCAGGCAGCGCACGAGCTTTTCGAGCGTGATGAGGTCCATGTTGACGCAGGTGGGCTGCACCGCGGGGAAATAGAACTTCTTGCCGGTGCCCTGGCAGCGGCGCTCGAGCTCGTAGAGCACGCCGCGGACCGTCACGATAATGAACTCGCTCGCGTCGGACTCCTCGGCATACTTGATGATGCCGGCGGTGGAGCCGATGTAGTCGGCCTCGGCCAGAACGTCGGCCTTGCACTCAGGATGCGCCAGCACGAGCGCGTCGGGGTGGGCCTCCGTCGCGTCGACGATCTGCTCGACGGTGATGATGTGATGGCGTGGGCAGTAGCCGTTGTTGAGGATGACGTGCTTTTGCGGCACCTGCTCGGCTACGAAGCGTCCCAGGTTTTGGTCGGGAATGAACAGGATATGCTGCTGCGGCAGCTCGGACACGATCTTAACGGCGTTGGAACTGGTGACGCACACGTCGCTCCAGCTCTTGATCTCGACCGTGGAGTTGACGTAGCACACCACGGCCAGGTCGTCGCCGTACTCGGCGCGCGCCGCGTCAACCGTCTCGCGCTTGACCATGTGCGCCATGGGACAGTCTGCGCCCGGCTCGGGCAGCAGCACGGTCTTAGTGGGATTGAGCAGCTTGGCGCTCTCGCCCATAAACTCCACGCCGCACAACACGATGGTCTGCTGCGGCAGGCTCTTGGCGAGCTTTGCCAGGTAGAAGCTATCGCCGACGTAATCGGCAACGGCTTGGACCTCGGGCGCCACGTAATAGTGCGCCAGGATCACCGCGTCACGTTGGGTTTTTAGTTGCTGAATGGCCTCGACGAGCTCTGCGGGCACCAGTGCCGCACGCTCCGTTGCCGTCGTTGCCGATGCCAAGCCGGCCGCGATATCGCGTGCAAGCTCCGACGCATCCATGTTCGCGCTCTGTGCCATCAAGGCCCCTCTCTTTTGGCGAATCTTGGGGCTTTAGTATGACACCTAGGTTTACAGCTGACAAGACAGCTGTAAACCTAGGTGTAAAGTTGAAATAAAGATTCAATCATGTGGCAGGTCCATATTCGAACTGGCAAGCTGAGGATAGTTGAAAATGGACCTGCCCCAAGATTCGAGCAGCCGTTTTGTCCTAGACCAAGGGGCAGTGGTCAAAAAAGGCCAAATATGAGTACTGTCACCAAATTAGTAGCAGCGATTTTCCGGTCCAGAGCAGCAAAATCGCCTTGTTTGGAGCCCGATCGCGGCTCTGAAGGACGAAAATCGATGCACTTTTGGCCGCTGGCACCGATTTTTAAGGCCATTTGGCTGCCATTAAACTGGTAACAGTACTCATATTTGACCTTTTTTGACCACCGGGTTTCCGGCAGGCCCCAAAAGCGGGCCCGAATCGCTCGATCCGGGCCCGCTGGGGACTGGCGCGCGACTACGCGCGGCGCTTCATGGCCCAAGCCAGCAGCAGAGCCGCCATGCCGGCAGCGAGCACGGCACCAGCCATGGCGTACTCGCTGTCGCCGGACTCAGGCAACATCTCCTTGCCAGCCTTCTTCTTGGACTTAGAAGTCGTAGTCGTGGTGGTCGTAGTCGTGGCCTGGCTCGAACCGGGCTTCGGCGTGGGCTTGGCAGCCTCGGCAACGGTAAAGTTCGTCTCGGCCGTGCCCGTGGTCGAAACCACGCTCAGCTTGTGTTCGCCCACGCCGAGTGTATTCAGGAAGCTCGCCTTAAGCGTCACGATCGTGGAGCCCTCGGTGAGCACGTAGTTCTCGGCGGCGACCTCCTTGTCGTCGACCAGCACCTTCTGGAAGTACCTGAGCGGCGCGCTCGAGCGGAAGCTCAGGTCCTTGGCGGCGTCGACCACCATCGTCTGGCCCTTGCCGTCGATGATCTCTGGTGCCAGAATCGCGATCTCCTCGGTCTTGCCCTTCTCGCCGCAGACGGTGCACTTCTGGTACCTCTCGCCCTTGGCCTCGGTGGTCGCCGGCCTATCGACGACCCACTCAAAGGTATGCTCGGCCTTGTCGAGAACTTCGCCGCAGCGGCAGACATGCCAGTGGTTCTTGGCGTCGTGTGCCCAGCCGGAGCCGTCGGGCTCGTGCTTGAGGATACCCTCGACCGTCACATTCACGTCGCCCTCGACATCCTTGAGCTCATAGGTGCCCTTGGCGGAAAGCTTAACGGACGTGCCGTTGACCTTGACGGCGTAGTCCTTACCCGCAAAATACGCGCTGTCGATGCTCATGGTGAGCGTTGCGGCGCCGTGCCAGTCGAGCTCGGTTGCCGTCGCGGTGAGCGCGTAGCCCACCTGATTGCTCGGCAGTGACACGACCAGCTTGGGACCGGCCGCCACGGTAACCTCGGTGGCAAAAGAAGCGTCGTAGTTGGCCTTGGCCTGGTAGCGCACCTCATACGTGCCGGCGGCAAGACCCGTAAGCTCGGTCACGCCCTCGCCCACCGCCTGATACTCGGCGGCACCCTTGGCGCGCCACTCCATCGTCGCGTCGACACCCGTGATCTTGCCGTCACGCTTGCCGCTCACGGTCTCGGCCGCAGCCTGGACCACCGGCGCGCCCTGCGCGGCGTTCTTGATGGAGAAGTCGCACGTCAGGCCCTCAGTCGGAAGTGCGTAGTTGCCAGCAGCCTTGCCCGTCAGTGCGGTGAGGGTCGCGGTATAGGTGCCAACCTCGGTCTGAGAGCCCTCGACGGTCGCGCCAAGGTCATCGTCGTCGATAACGTTGCCGAGCGTCGCCTCGGGGCAGTGCTCCTTGCCATCGTAAACAAACTCGCTGGTACCCCACTTCACAGTGAGCACGCGCTGGTTGATGGTGAACACGCCGTCAACAAACGTGATGTTGTAGTTGGGGTTAGCGTCCTTGGCCTGCGTCAGGTGCAGAGCATAGCCGCCGTCGCGCACGTTGTCGTCATCTTCGCGCTTAATCTCAATGCCCTGAAGGCTCTCGCCCTCGACAAGCTCGCCGGATGTGATCGCCCACGTAAACACGGGGTCGGCCTCGCCGTAGGTCTTAGAAGCGTCCTGGGCGGTGACCGTGATCGCGCGCGGCTTGACCTCGAGCGTAACCTCACCCTCGGCAGTCGCACCGTCAATCGTCACCTGGTAGGCAACGGTCAGCGTGCCAACGTCGCGGATCTTGGGGGCCTCGGGGGACCAGTTCTTGCCGTCGGTGCTGTACTGGGCCGTTGCGCCCTCGGGCAGGCTCGTCGCATCGACCGTGTGATACGCACCATCGTACTCGTCGGAGTAGCCAACGATGACGGCAGCCGGAATCTCGACTGCGGGCAACGCGTGTCCACAGACCGTGCACTGCTGATGCTTGGAGCCCACCTCAGTTGCCGTGGGCGCCTTGTCGACGACCCACTCAAAGGTGTGCGCACTCTCGTCGATCTTGTCACCACAGGCGCACTTATGCCAATGCGCGCTGTCGTCGGAGAGCCACTCATCGTTCACGGCCTCGTGCTTGCGCACGCCCTCGACGGTGACAACGAGGTCGCTCTCGGCGTTCTGAACGGTGAACTCACCACGCGCGTCGGGCGCCACAACGGCATTGTTGACCTTGACGGCGTAAGAGTCGTTGTCAGTAAAGTAGCCGCTCTCGATACTGACCGTGAAGGTGGTTGATCCGTGCCAGTCAAGCTCGTCCGGGCTCGCCGTAATCGTATAGCCGACCTGCTTGGCAGGCAGCGTCACGACGAACTTGCCGCCAGCGTTAACGGTAACCTCGGTGGCGGAGGAGGCATCGTGGTCACTATCGGCGCGGTAGCGCACCTCGTACGTGCCGACAGCGCAATCCGCAATCTCAGTCACGCCTTCGGGCACACCCCGATACTCGCCAGAGTCCTTGGCGCGCCACTCCATCTTCGCGTCGACACCCGTGACCTTACCGTCGGACTTGCCACTCACAGTCTCGGCTGTGGCCTGGACCTTCGGCGCGCCCTGGGGCGCCTTCTTGATGGAGAACTCGCACGTCAGGCCTTCGGCGGGAAGCTTGTAGTTACCCGCGTCGTCGCCCGTCAGCTCGGTGATTTTCGCCGTGTAGGTGCCGGCCTTGACCTTGGCGCCGTCGACGTACGCGGAGACATCGTCACCTTCGATGACATTGTGGAGTTTCGCTTGGGGGCAGTGCTTCTCGCCGTCGTAGGTGAACTCAGTAGCGGTGTCCCACGTTACGGAAAGCTCGCGCTTGTCGATCGTAAAGGTGCCATCCTTGAATGTGATCTTGTAATTGAAGTTGGCGCCCTCAGGCTGCGTCAGGCGCAGAGCATAACCTCCGTCGCGTACACTGTCGTCATCATCGCGCTCAATCTCAATACCCTGAAGGCTCTCGCCCTCGACGAGCTCGCCAGAAGTGACGTCATACGTAAACTTGGGATCGTCCTCACCATAGGTCTTGGAGGCGTCCTGCGCCGCGACCGTTATCGCACGCGGTTTGACCTCAAGCGTCACCTTGCCGTCGACCGCCGCGCCGTCGATCGTGACGCGATAGTCGACCGTCACACTGCCGGAATCCTTGATGCTGGGCGCAACGCTCGTCCAGCCGCCGTCAGCAGCCTTGTATTCAACGACGGAACCTTCGGGCAGCGCCGAGGCGTCGACAGAGTGGTCCTTGCCGTCATATTTGCCCGAATAGCCCTTAACAGCCAGGGCCGGAATCTCTACCGCACCCGACTCATGGCCGCACACGGAGCACGTTCCATGTTTGGAGCCGGTCTCGGTAACCGTCGGCTGCTTGTCGATCGTCCATTTATACACATGCTCGGCGTACATCTTAATTGTGATGGTCTCTTTATTGCCGGCAGTGTCCGTAGCCACGATTACATGCTCAGTACCGGCATCGCCTTCAGCGGCCTTAACCGTGTACTTTCCGTCCTTGCCAGCCTTGAGCTCCTTGCCGTTATCGGTAACCGTCACCGTCTCGTCGCGGTCATCGAACACGTCAAACGAAACGCTCTCGCAGTAGGCCTTATCTACCCAGAGGTCATAAATGGTGGGGGCGTAAGTATCCACGTAGGTATAACGTTCTTCATCCCACCTGCCGTTGCAAACCCTGCAGACCTTTTGACGAACACCATCGGCCTCAGGCGTGGCGGGCGTAACGATCTCATATTTCCACCTGCAGGGCTGGCGCTCCTGAGTCTTCTTACAATACTTGCAGACCTTAACGTGGCTACCTTCGCCATTCGGCTTCCAAGCTGCATTGTCAGCAACGGCATGAGGACCCTGCTCGATCTTGACCTCGGCATCGGGCGACGCATTGTGGTTGTTATCCTCGGCATAGCGAACGTAGTACGTTCCCGACTTCGCAAGACCGGTCAGTTTATCGTCAGACGTTATCTTCTGGTAGTCTTTGCTGAATTCGTGGCGGTATTCCATTTTCTTGGTCACGCCCGAGATGGAGCCGTCCTTGCTGCTGCACGTGGTCCAATTATTGCCCACGAGCCCAGCCGGCGCTTCCTGGTCTGCCTTGGAAATCTTCACGGTCGCTTGGCCCGTAACGGTCAGGTAGTCGGAAGCCGTCACACGGTAACGGGTCGTGTACTCGGCCGCATTGCGATAGGTCGGCTTTTTCGTCGTCCAATCGCCACCCTCTTCGCAGTACTCGATCTTCATATCCGCCGGCTGGGGGTCATTCTTGACGTTGACCGTAATGCCGTGCTCTTTGCCGTCATAGGCGCCCTCAAAGCCAGTGACCTCAAGGTCAAAGCGCGAAACATCAACGATCTCCCACTTGAGCGTCAGAACACTTGTGGTGCCGCCATCGGTCGTGAAGTTGCCCTTACCGATGACAATGCACTCGTATTGCCCTGGCTCGGTCTGCTTCAGTCCGGATTCACTTCGAGCGCTGAGCTCGTAATCCTTGCCCTCAACGAGATCGACCCACTCACCGGCACCGTTTTTGAACTTTGCACTTTCGACGACAGGCTGATGCTCCTTGCCGTCATAGGCATACTTGCCCGCGCCCTTGCCGCCGTCTTTAAGGGTGAACTGGTAGGATTGACCCCTAACCAGGCGACACGGCGAAATCTCAAAGGCCTTCTTGCCCTCGAGCGTCTGACCAGAGGCAGTCTTAAAGCTCGTGACGACATAGTAGTAGCCAGCGTCCGCCGGAGCATCCTTGAGCTTGGTGCCGTTTTTATATGCCTCGGCGTCCGCCTGGGACTTGCACTGATACCACGTGAATTCATCGCTGGCCGTCACGCCCATCTGCTCTAGATTCCACGCGCCGTCCTTATTCAAAGCAATCTTTACCGGGCAACCGTCATAGACAAGTTCGGTGCTCTGAGAGCTCGTTGCCTTGGACATGGAGAGCGCATACGTGGCCCTCAGGTACTTTTTGGGCTCACCGCTCTCGTCCTTGCCATATTCGCACTCGCTGTTGCGGAACGGGCCCACGCACGAAGCGCGAACGCCCAAACCGTCAGCCTCAACGTTCCACTTGTGCTGGTGGATGGTCTCGCGGAAGGTGAGGTCGCCGTTAGGGTTCACGACCTCGTACTTGTCGGAGTTGTCGTCGTTCTCGGACGAGCCGTCTGGCACAACGCCTTCGATCTTGTTGGATTCGCAGGTGCCAAGGACACGCGACTTTACGCCATTACTGTCCGCAGTCTCCTCAATCGAGATCCAAACATTGTCTCCAAAGCCTCCGCGTACGGAGAAGTCAGACGCGATATTCAGCGCCGGGACGTTGGCATCGACACTCTTTTTCTTCGGGATATACAGGCTCTTGGCGGTTCCCGTAGCTTTATCAGCTTCAGTGTACTTGTCGCCATAATTAGTATCGTCGGCGTGGCTGTTCTTCCAGTAGCTCGCGATTTCCGGCGATCCATTGAGGGTAAGGGTCCCGGCGGCGTAAACCACGCACGTATTGCCGCGCGCGCCATAGCGAGAAATTTCGCCACCGTTTATGTTGCAGCGAGCGCTTCGTGCAACATTAAGGGCATCAACCGTCAAAGTATTGTCAGCGGAGCTCGAACGCGTGCTGTGGAAGTTGCTCATCGTGCAGCTGTTGAGGTTGACCGTAGCGTTGGTGACGCCCATCACGCCGGCGACAGCATAAGTATTAAGAATAGAGGAGTTAGCAAAATAACGAGACGCTTCGACCGACTCATAGCTATTGTTCGTCTGCCTGACGCCCAGATTCTCCCCATTGCTGCCACTGAAGCTGCAATTGTTGAACGTCGCCGTCAATTTTGCGACAGCGCTTCCGTCTTTGGGCATTTTGAAGCTGCTGTTGCCATCGACGGAAACAGCACCATTGAAGTCTCCGGACGTATCGTAGAACACGCAATCGGTAAAAGTCGCTGCGAAGGGCTTGGTATTGCCGCCAGTCGTATCCCTGCCCTCACGGAAGAGATGTACAGGGACGGCATACTCTTGGGCGTTGCCCGCCACTGCGCCCGATTTGCCAACATAGCCTTGGATCTTCAGTTTTTCGAACTTGGCGGTTAACTTGCCCTCGGCGCTGCCCAGGGAAATCGCAGGTACCTTTTGCTCGTACTTGCTGCCATACGAGAGAATGAAGTTCTGCGAGCCGTCGCCAACCCCCAGGCCAACCGAGATGTCGCCCGATGCCTTTTTGTAGCCACCGCTGTAATAGCGGTCGGTCAAAAAGCCGCTTACGGACTCAAATTGCTTTTGGTTTCTATGGAAGCTGACGCACGGATTGTTGACACCGATGAACTCAATATTGCTACCCTGTTTGATGTTGAACAGCCATCGAGTTTGCTCAACCCGCCAGTTAGTCTTATCGTTCACGTAGACCGTGCCATCGATGTAGATCCTCACAGGATTAATCCGAGACGCATCCGGCGCGTCGATGGTGTAACCCGAAGATGGCGTGACCTCACCCTCAGCCGTCTTAAGTACGTAACTGCCCGGCTCGGTGATTTGGACGGGTTCGTTGTTGGCCTGCTTAAGCGACAGCACCTCCGCCCTCACCCCGTCGGGCATAACCTGCGTCTCGGCACTGGCCACAGCCGGCGTCGCCACGAGCGCACATGCCACGGTTGCGATACCCAGTAGACGCGTCAACGCAGCGCGCATCCCCATCTTCTTCTCCCTCATCGTTCAGCTCCCTTACCCCTATGCTTTCGCGATGCTCGCTATCGCTTGGCGCTGGCGACCGGCATGGTCCCTCACCAGCCGCCAGCTCAAATTGACATATATATCCACCTGGTATTTTGCAACCGCATGTTTTGACACCCTGCCGCTCGGCGCGAGTTGCGTACCGTGGGGCGCAAACGGAACGCACCCCCGCGGGTGGCGCGTGCACGATGTGGCAAAATCGAGGTACTAAGGGGGCCCGATATGCTCAAAATCATCGCCTGCGACGACGACGTCGCCTTTCTAGATAACCTGCACCGCATGATCAATCGCTGGTCGGCCGAAACGGGTACGGCGGTCGATGTTGCACTCGTTACGCGCGGCGAGGACCTGCTGGCACGCCATGCCGCATCGCGCGCCGACATTATCATGCTCGACATGATCATGCCGCTCGTCAACGGCATGGACACCGCCCGCGAGCTGCGTCAATCCGATACCGCCGTGCGCTTGGTATTTCTGACCTCATCGCCCGAGTTCGCACTTGAGTCCTACGAGGTCCGCGCCTTCGACTACCTGCTCAAACCCGTGACCTACGAGCGCTTGGCGCAACTGCTCGACGAGCTGTCGAGCCTGCGTCCGGCTGCAATCGACGAGCTCGTCATCAAGACGTCCTTTGGCTACCATGCCCTGCGCCTATCCGATATCGAATATGCCGAGGCTCGCAACAAGCACGTGGTCTTCCACCTGCGCGACGGCCGCGATATCGAGGCGCTCGAGCCGTCCCGCAGCATCGAGGACCGACTGGCCCAAAACGCGACCTTCTTTAAGTGCCACCGCAGCTACCAGGTCAATCTGCGCAACATCGACCACTTTAACCGCACGGAAATCGTCATGCGCTCGGGCGCGTGCATACCGCTCGCGCGCAGCTGCAAGCAAGGATTCCAAGACGCCTACTTTGCGGCGCGGTTCGAGGGCGGGAGACGCTGATGCTTTCCTCGGCAGAACTGGTACTATGGGCAATCCACCATGCGACGACGTTGCTCTTTGGCGTCTTTGCCTCGGCGGCGCTGTGCGGTGTCGAGATCAACCGCCGCCATTCGCTCGAGCTGGTGGGGGTCGGCGCCGTCACCGGCACCGCTTTTGCGATTGCTAACCTCGTCGGTGGCGAGCTGTTTGCCCGGCAGGCCTATCCGCTCGTCGTGCATCTGCCGCTTGTCGTCTACCTGTGCGCACGCTATCGCCTGAGTCCGCTGCTCGCCATCCTGGGCGTTACCAGTGCCTACCTGAGCTGCCAGTTTAGCAACTGGATGGGCATCGCCGCATTCGCCGCCACCGATTCGCAGGTTGCGTACTACGCGGCGCGCATCATCACCACGCTCGGCGTCTTTGCCGTCTTGTTGCATTGGGCAAGCGACATTGGCCCCCGCCTGGCGATCAAAAGCCCCACCGAGCTGGAGATTCTGCTCATCCTGCCGCTTGTCTACTACATCTTCGACTACGCCACCAACGTCTATACCACGCTCTTCCACTCGGGCTCGGTGGTAACCGTTGAGTTTTTGGCGTTCGCCCTCTGCGCCTTCTACCTTATGTTTCTTGCCGTCTACCTTCGCGAATACGAGGCAAAGGAAATCGCCGAGCGCGAGCGTTGGATGCTCGCGACCCGCGACAGCGCGGCCATCAAAGAGCTCGAAGCCTGGCGCCAGTCCGGACGCGAGCTCTCGGTTCTCCGTCACGACATGCGCCACTACCTGCGCGGTCTAGCGGCCCTGATCGAAGAGGGTCACACCGATGAGGCGCTCGAGCGCATCGACGCGCTCTGCGAGACCAACGACCGCACCGCCGTGCGCCGCTACTGCGCCAACGAAACGGTCAACATTGCGCTCTCGTCGCTTTCCGCGGACATCAACGCGCACGGCATCACCGCCGACCTGCGCGCCGCCGTACCCGAAACCGTCCACGTGGGCGATGTCGATCTGTTCAGTGTGGTATCGAACGCCCTGGACAATGCCATCGCCGCGGCGAGCGCCGCCCCCGAGGGCAAGCGGTTTGTCGACCTGGACCTTCGCTACGAAGACGGTCATCTTCTACTGCTGGTTTCCAACACGTTTGGCCGTGCGCCGCACATGGTCGATGGCATGCCCGTGGCTCAGCACACTGGGCACGGCTTTGGCACCAAGAGCATTATGCTTGCCGTCGAGCGCATGAACGGCAACTGCCAGTTCCGCATTAATGGCGACCGGTTTGAGCTGCGCGCCGTGATGTAGGGGCTGCCGCCAGCCTCGCTACAGCGGTGCGGCCGCCGGGGTCAGCTGCTTAATGTAGGCCCACATGCGCTGCTTGGCGGCCTTGTCGGTGAGCGCCGCCTCAAAACCGTCGAGCGCCAGCACGCGGCGCCCCTGCACATGGGCGACCAGGCCGGGCTTAAGCATGGCGGTGTCAAAGTCATCAATTGCCACAAGCATATCGGCATAGGTCTCGCGCATGACATCGGCCGCACTGTTGTCCAGCAGCAGCACCGCCTCGGGGTCCAAGGTCTCCAGCGCCTCGCGGAACAGGTCGCTCGTCAGGGCCTCGCCCGGCGCGACCGCTCCGTCGCCCGCGCCGGCGACGCTTGCCAGCACGCAAAAATCCTCGGGGGCATATCCGATGGCACCGAGAGCCTTGCGCAACGCGGCGCCATCCGCGCCGGCAGCCAGCTCGCCGCCCGAGCACTCGGCTTCATCCAAATCGCCTTTGACCAGCACAATCGGCGAGCACGCGTTGCCCGCGATACGCACGCCACGGCCGGCGAGCGATGCGAGCTCCTGCTCGGTCGCCTGAGCGATGGCTTCTTTTTTCTGGCTTTGTGACGTGGACATGCGCTCTCCAATCGTTTGCGTGCCCACCATTATATAAAAGAGCCGCCCGCGAGTGGTTGCTTTACGAGCCGCTGGGTATAAGCACGGTCGTACTGAGTTTTACGCGGCCGAGCCGCGTCGCATTATGGAGGTCACCATGGCTGACATCAAGCAGATTACCCCCGAGAACTTCGACGCTGTCGTCAACGATAGCCTGCCCGTACTGGTTGATTTTTGGGCCCCGTGGTGCGGCCCCTGCCGCTCGCTCTCGCCCATCGTAGACGAGGTTGCCGACGAGCTGGCCGGCAAGCTGGCTGTGGCCAAGTGCAACGTCGACGACAACCAGGACCTGGCCATGAAGTTTGGCGTCATGAGCATCCCCACGCTGATCGTCTTTAAGAACGGCGAGGAGGTCGACCGCTCGGTCGGCGCCTTACCCAAGGCAAGGCTTCAGGCACTGCTGGAGAAACATCTGTAATACGCTTGTTACCTGTCTGCCGTCCATGAGCGGTTTCGCACCGCTCGCCGGAGTGCCAAACGCAAGGCATGCGACCACGGATAGTATGGTAGACACAAACAGCCCCCAGTGAACGGGTGCGAGTCAGACGGACTCGCACCCGTTTTCTTATGCGGCGGCGCCCAAGGCGGGCGTAGTAGAATCTGAACCACCATATCGCCCCGTACAAAAGGAGATTCCCGTGCATGACGTCGGAATGAATATGAGCCAGCTTGCCATGAGCGTCAAGCAGGTCGACGACACCATTGAGCTCGCTCACGAGTGGAGCCATCAGCTGCTGCATGCGACCGAGAACTTTGACATGGAGCGCATTGGCGCCAAGCTCGAGGCCGCCATGTCTGCGCTGCACGAGGCGCACGATGCGCTCGAGGGCTACGAGGAGGCCATCGAGGCAGATCACAACTCCGTCGGCTCTGTGAAACTGGTGTAACGTGGCCGAGCACGAGCACGATTACGGTGCGGACGACGATGCGAACTGCCGCTGCAGCGGCTCCAGCTCCGAGCTGGTCCGCTTTTCGGTCACCGCGCCCGACGACCTGCTGCGCCGCTTTGACGAGCAGATCGCACGCCGCGGTGACGTGGCCAACCGTTCCGAGGCCGTACGCGATCTGATTCGTGCCTCAATCGCCAAGGAGCAGATGCGCACGCCCGACGAGCAGGTCATCGGTTCGCTCACCATGATCTATGACCACCATACCGGCGATCTGACGCGCCGTCTGGACGAGATGCAGCACGACTACACCGACGAGATTGTCTCGACCATGCACGTGCATCTGGACCACCACAACTGCCTGGAGATTCTGGCGCTCAAGGGTCGCGGCAAACGCGTCTACGAGCTGGCGGACCGGTTGCTGGGGCTGCGCGGCGTTAAGCACGGCGAGCTCACCTGCGCCGCCACCAAGCAGAGCTTGGGGCTCTAACAGCACACACTTCAATGAAGGGGAGCCACATGCGGCATGTGCATATTCATGTGACGGGCATTGTGCAGGGCGTTGGCATGCGGCCATTTGTGTATCGCGAGGCTATGGCGCATGGCATTTGCGGCTGGGTGCTCAACGCGGGCGATGGCGTGCACATCGAGGCGCATGCTTCGGTCGAGGCACTCGACGGCTTTGTCGCCGCGCTGTCGGAGCAAGCGCCTGCCGCGGCCCGCGTTGAGCATGTCGCTGTTGCAGACCTGGAGCCCGACGCTTGGGATGCCGACGATGAGCAGGTATTTCGTATCGTAGCGTCGCAGGATCAGACCATGCACACGACGCTCATCTCCCCCGATATCGCCACCTGTGACGACTGCCTGCGCGAACTGTTCGACCCCGCCGACCGACGCTATCACTACCCCTTTATCAACTGCACCAACTGCGGGCCGCGCTTTACCATCATCCGGTCGCTGCCTTATGACCGAGCGGCCACGTCGATGGATTGCTTTCCCATGTGCCCCGAGTGCGCCGCAGAGTATGGCGACCCGCTTGACCGGCGCTTTCATGCGCAGCCCGATGCCTGCTTTGACTGCGGGCCACATATTACCTGGCGCGAGGCGGCGGGCGACATGGAGCTCGAGGGCTCGGGGGCGACGCCAGCCGTCGGCAGCACGCGCGAAACCAGCGATGCCATTATTGATCGCTGTGTCGAACTGCTAGCCAGCGGCGGTATTGTCGCCATCAAGGGCCTGGGCGGATTCCATCTGGCCTGCAACGCCGACGATGAGCAGGCGGTGGTCGAGCTGCGCCGTCGCAAGCGCCGCAGCAACAAGCCGCTTGCCGTTATGGTGTGCAGCCTTGCCGATACTGAACGCCTGTGCCATGTCGATGATGCCGAGCGCGGCTTGCTAACCGGTAGCATTCGCCCCATTGTGCTGTTACGCCGGCGTGCTGTTGGCGAGGGAGATTCCCCCGACGCCCTTACACTCGCGCCATCCGTCGCGCACGATCTACCCGAGCTCGGCGTCATGCTCCCCTATACACCGCTTCAGCATCTGCTGCTTGCAGCTGCCGCGTCGCATGACATGCACGCGCTGGTCATGACCAGCGGAAACCTGAGCGAGGAACCTATCGAGACTGATGACGGTCTTGCTTGGAAACACCTCGTTGCCGCCGGCATTGCCGACGCCCTGCTCGGCAACGACCGCGCGATCCTCTCACGCTACGATGATTCCGTGGTACGCGTGGTCGGTGGGGTCGTTATGCCCGTTCGCCGCGCTCGCGGATATGCGCCTCGGCCGTTGCCGCTGCCGGCACTCGACGGCGCTCCGTCCTGCGTGCTCGCCTGCGGCCCACAGCAAAAGGCAACGATCGCATTCACACGCGAGGATGCGAACGGCGAGGCAGCCTGTTTTGTGTCTCAGCATATTGGCGATGTCGAAAACGGCGAGACCTTCGATGCCTGGAACGCCGCGCGCACGCGCTTGGAAGATCTCTTCGACTTGACGCCCGCCGCGCTGGCCTGCGACTTGCACCCCAGCTACCTATCGAGTCAGTGGGCGCGCGAGCAGGCGCAGGAGCACAATCTGCCGCTTATCGAAGTCCAGCACCATCATGCGCATATCGCGAGCGTAATGGCCGAGGCTATCGCTGGGCGTCAGCTCGTGTCCGACGCGCGCGTGCTCGGCATTGCCTTTGATGGCACCGGCGCCGGCACCGACGGCACCATATGGGGCGGCGAGTTCCTTGTCGCCGGCCTTGCCGATTTTGAACGCGCCGCGCACCTGCGCACCTGGGCGCTGCCAGGCGGTGCCGCATCCGTGCGCGATGCCCGCCGTAACGCCTTTGCCCTGCTAAACGAGCTCGGCCTGCTCGAGCACCCGGGTACCGCGGGGCTATTGAGCACCCTCGACGAGCAGACGTGCAGCATCACGGCTACGATGATCGAGCGGAACATCAACAGCCCACGCACGAGCAGTATGGGGCGTCTCTTTGACGCCGCCGCTGCAGTTTTGGGCATTTGCGGGCAGGCAACCTACGAAGGCGAGCCCGCCATCGAACTCGAAGCCGCCGCCTGGCGCGCGCTCGGCGGCAAGCCCGTTCGTCTCGACGGCAATCATGCAGGCGTATTCACGTCTGACGCCGACTCCCCCATCTTGGACCCCCAACCGCTCATCGAAGCTCTTCTGAATGGAATCGAGGCAGGCGCGCCGGCCGACAGGCTCGCGCTCGACTTCCACGCCGCCATCGCATGCGCGTCGGCCCGCATCGCGTGCGAGATCTGCGATCGCGAAGGCCTCGATACCGTCGCGCTCTCGGGCGGTGTGTTCATGAACCGGCTTTTGCTTCAGCTCCTTACCCACGAACTCAAAGACGCCGGTCTTGCCGTCTTGGTCCCCCACGCTGTGCCCGTCAACGACGGCTGCATCGCCTACGGTCAGGCCGCCATCGCTCGCGCTCGCCTCGCGCAGACGGCACGGGTAGGCTGTTTTGCCAGCCTGCGCGCCGCCGTCTCACAGGTGTAACGCGTTTGCTCGCGACTCCCGCGAGCGTTACCATCATCTGATGGGTAATTAGGCGCCTATCCAGCGCAAAACGTATAAAAGGGAAACATTATGTGCCTTGCCGTTCCCGGTAAAGTGGTCAAACGCGACGATGACCTTAAGGCGACCGTCGACATGATGGGCATCGAGCGCCCCGTTTCGCTGCGCCTCGTGCCGATGGCGCAGGTCGGCGACTATATTCTCGTGCACGCCGGCTTTGGCATTCAGATTGTCGACGAGCAGGAAGCCCAGGAGACACTCGAGCTCGTCAATACCATGGCCGAACTGGCCGAAGAGGACCAGCTCGCCACCAACCCGGCTGAGGCATACTAGTGGCGGCGGCGCAGCCGGTTCGCTCCGGTATCGACTTTTCGGCATTTCGCGACCCCAAGCTGGCTCGCGAGCTCATCGATCGTATTCATGAGCTTGTCGGCAACCGCAGCATCAACCTTATGGAAGTCTGCGGTACGCATACCGTGAGCATTGGCCGCTATGGCTTTCGCTCCATTATGCCGACGGGACTCAAACTGCTAAGCGGCCCGGGATGCCCCGTTTGCGTCACCGCCAACCGCGACATCGATCACGCAATCGCGCTTTCCAACATGGACGGCGCCATTATCACCACCTTTGGCGACATGATGCGCGTGCCCGGATCGTCCACCTCGCTTGCCGCGCAAAAGGCAGCGGGGCGCGACATCCGCATCGTCTACTCCCCGCTCGACGCACTCGACATTGCCGAGCAAAATCCCGAACGCCCGGTCATCTTTATGGGCGTCGGCTTTGAGACCACAACGCCCACCATTGCCGCCGCTATCCTGGAGGCCGACGCGCGCGGACTCCGGAACTTCTCGGTCTACTGTGCTCACAAGACCACGCCGCCGGCTCTGCGTGCGATCTCCAACGACCCCGAGACGACCATCGACGGCTTTATCCTGCCGGGTCACGTCGCTACCATCACAGGCCTGGCACCCTTTAGCTTTTTGGTCGACGAGTTCAATACCCCGGGCGTGGTCACGGGATTTGAGCCGGTCGATATCCTGCAGGGCATCTGCATGCTGGTCCAGATGGTTGTCGAGGACAGGTCCGCGATTGGCAACGCCTACCGCCGTGGCGTCAATGCAGACGGCAACCCTGTGGCGCGCCAGCTAGTCGAGCAGGTATTTGAGCCGTGCGACACCACGTGGCGCGGGCTGGGACCGATTGCCAACTCGGGTCTTTCCATCCGACCCGAATTCGCGCGCTTTGATGCCGGCACCCGCTTTGATGTGCCCGTTGAGGCGACGGTCGAGCCGCGCGGGTGCCGCTGCGGCGACGTGCTGCGCGGTGCCATCACGCCGAGCGACTGCCCGTTGTTCGGCCACGCATGTACGCCCGAACATCCCGTCGGCCCCTGCATGGTGAGCTCCGAAGGCAGCTGCGCGGCGTACTTTAGATACCGTAACTAGCCCGGACGCACCCGCACACTGGCACCACCCACGATTGGAGTTTTCGATATGTCCCATAGCGTCACCGATAGCACTGTCCTGCTGGGCCACGGCTCCGGCGGCCAGATGATGAAGCGCATTATCGATGAGGTCTTTCTGGATGCCTTTGGGTCGCCCGAGCTGCTTGCGGGCAACGATGCCGGTGTCGCCGCGTTGCCCGCAAGCGGGCGAATCGCCATGTCGACCGACAGCTTTGTGGTAACGCCGCAGTTCTTCCCCGGCGGCAATATCGGCCGCCTCGCCGTATGCGGAACCGTCAACGACGTCGCGACCTCGGGCGCTAACGTGCGCTACCTCTCATGCGGCTTTATCCTCGAAGAGGGCTATCCCATGGACAAGCTGCGCCAAATTGTGCAGACCATGGCCGAAACGGCGCACGAGGCGGGCGTGTCCATAATCACCGGCGACACTAAGGTGGTCGAGCGCGGCGGTGCCGACGGCGTCTACATCAATACCGCCGGCGTGGGCGAGGTTCCCGCAGGCGTGACGCTCAGCGGTGCCAACTGCCGGCCCGGCGACGCCATCCTGGTGTCGGGTACACTAGGCGACCACGGCATCGCCATCATGAGCCAACGCGAGGGCTTGGCGTTTTCGAGCGACATCGAAAGCGACGCTGCGCCGCTCAATCATCTGATTGCCGACGTGCTCGCCGCCGCCCCCGACACCCGCTGCTTCCGCGACCCCACACGCGGCGGCCTAGCATCCACGCTCAACGAGTTTGCCCAGGCCAGCGGCGTTGCCATGGAGATCGACGAGGATGCCGTGCCCGTGCGCCCCGACGTGCAGGCGGCATGTGAGATGCTCGGCTACGACGTTCTGCAGGTGGCAAACGAGGGCAAGATGGTCGCCGTGGTGCCGGCTGAGCAGGCCGATGCCGCGCTGGCGGCCATGCGCACCGCGCGCTACGGCGAGAATGCCGCCATCATCGGCCGCGTGCTGCCGCTTGCCGAGGGTGCCCGTCCCGCCGTGCGCGTACGCACCGGCTGGGGATCGACCCGTATCCTCGACATGCTCGTAGGAGAGCAGCTGCCGAGAATTTGCTAGGACGGAATTGCACGGCTGGCGCGATGTGGCTCGATAACCCTAAAGATGTTCAGATTCCAAGCACGCCCAACGCGGAAGCCCAGTATTATGGGGTGCGTTTTGAAACCCAATGACGGGAGCTTTCATGGCAGCAGCTTTTTCCCATGTGATCTTTGATTTAGACGGCACCATCCTCAACACGCTCGAGGACCTGGCGGCCGCCGGTAACCATACCTGCGAGGCGCACGGCTGGCCCACGTTTGCCGTGAACGAGTACCGCTACAAGGTGGGAAACGGCATGCTTAAGCTGGTCGAGCGCTTTATGCCCGCCGAATATGCGGGCGACGGCCGTATGTTTGAGCAGACGCTTGCCGAGTTTAGAGCTTATTACGGCGAGCACAAGGAGGACCACACCTCACCCTACGCCGGCACGATTGAGATGCTCGACCGTCTGCGCGCAGCGGGCGTTCAGCTTGCCGTGCTCACCAACAAAGATCATATTTCGGCAGCCCCGCTTATCGAGAAGTATTTTGGCTCTGAGCGCTTTGCGCTGGTACAGGGCCGTGTGGACGCATTTCCGCCCAAGCCCGAGGCACCCGTCACGCTGCACGTGATGAAGGAGCTGGGCGCCAATCCGGCAACCACGCTCTACGTGGGCGATTCCAATGTCGATATCCTGACCGGTCACAACGCTGGCCTTAAGAGCGCGGGCGTCAGCTGGGGCTTCCGTGGCCGCGCAGAGCTGGAGGCCGCCGGCGCCGACTACGTGGTGGACACCCAGGCAGAGCTCGCGGCGCTGGTGCTGGGCGAGTAACGAGCGACACCGCTTAACGCAGCTGCGACAATTCTTCCGCGCGGAAAACGCATCCCGTTTTGGAGCTCCGGAATGGGGTGCGCTTTCCGTTTGAGGCGCGTCAGGGAAACCGCATCCCGTTTCAGAGCAATATTCCGGGTCGCACTTTCCGCAACCCATCCCATCCGGAAACCGCGACCCATTATTCGCCCAAAAACCGGCTCGCATTTTCCCGAGCATTCGATACAGCGCTGGTGCAAGGAGTGTCCCTAACTGCCGGCAGAAAAGGAACGTCCCCAAGTGCCGCAAGAGTGTCCCTTTTGACTAGTCATTTAAGAACGTCCCCAATGACTACCATGGCAACGTCGCAGGTAGAGGACGGACAGCGAAACGCCCCTAAGCGAGCAAGGTGACGTGAAATGAAAGGGCGCTGACCTTCTGGTCGCGCCCTTGAAATTGAACGTCAGATTGCCGCTTAGGGGCGTTTGCAGCGTCGAGCAGTTGCGGCGTTTGGTAAAACGCCGCAACGAACTAGCTCATCATGGCATTCATCATCTCGTTGGTTGCGGAATCGTCGGCAGACCACTCGCCATCGTCATTGCAGGAGTACTTGAAGGTGACCTTGGTGTCCTTGGTCTTAGCAGCCTTGGTCACATCGACCATAACCTGACCGGCCATCTTGTACAGCTCGTCATCGGAAGGCATCGAATCGAGCGCGGCGACCTTCTCCTGGTACTGAGTGGCAAAATCCTCAACGATCTGGTTCATGGACTTGCAGGTAATGGTGACCTCGGCAGTCGCGGTGCCCTTGTCCTCGTCGACCGTCACGTCGCCGATCTTGTAGTCAAAGCCCTCGAGATAGCTCTTGGCGTACTCCTTGGGATCGATGCCCAGCTGCTCGAACTCGTCGCCCGAGGCCTCTTCCAGGCCGGCGAGGAAGTCGTCGCCACCGTTCTTGACCTCGTCAAACTGCGTCGTAAGATCCTCGGTGATAAGCTCCTCAACCGAAGGACCTCCGCAGCCGGAAAGCACAACCACGCACGCGACCAGAACAGCCATCAGGGGCGCAAGCAGCAGCTTCTTCTTCATGACATTCCTCCCAACAAGCGGCACCGCGCTTCCCGACGCGGTGCACGTCGTAACAATAAGGCCATACTAGCCGCTAACGAACACCCCCGGCAAAGCAAAGGCGCAGTCGGCTCGATTTAACGTCCGAACGGTTTACCGGTCCGTCCAACGCGCAATAAAACGTCCCGCCGCATTGTAATAAAAAAGGGCGGTCGAACAATTCGACCACCCTTGCACATCCTTTGGATGTCGCAGTCTACTTGCGGACGACCTTAACGATGGCGTCACCAGCAGCGACGGCAGACTCGGCCTCGACGGTAAGCTCGACGTCGGCGAACTCGGCGGTGTTGGACACAGCCACGACGACGCAGTCCTTGTAGCCGGCAACAGCGATCTTGGCGCGGTCGATCTTGAGCAAGGGCTGGCCGGCCTTCACGACGTCGTCGGCCTTGACGAAGCCCTCGAAGCCGTCACCGTTCATGTTGACGGTATCGACACCAACGTGCACCAGGACCTCGATGCCGCTATCGGACTGCAGGCCCACGGCGTGACCCATGGTGACGGTCACCTTGCCGTCGCAGGGAGCGTAGACCAGATCGTCCTCGGGCCACACGGCGCAGCCCTTGCCCAGGACCTCGCCGCCAAAGACGGGATCGGGCACGTCGGCCATCTTGATGACCTTGCCCTTGACGGGCGAGCACAGCACGTCGGCGCCGGCAGAAGCAGAGATGGAGGCGGGAGCTGCAGCAGCGGCAGGCTCAGCCTTCTTCTTAAACATGTCAAACAGACCCATACGTTTTCTCCTCTTGATTAAGCGCAACGTTATGCGCATGCCTATGGTGATTATAGTGCCAAATGATCAAATTGCTAAGGTGAGGGCTCGAATCGCAAGCCCTTCCAAGCCCTTCCCAAAACCATTTCCCCAGTGGCGCTCATATTGTCGATTAATCCAGCCCCTCGGTGCCGTTGGACTTGATGATCTTCTGGTATGCGAAGAAGCTGTCCTTGCGGCGGCGCTCGTAGGTACCGGTGCCGTCGTCGTACTTATCGACGTGGATGAAGCCGTAGCGCTTGCGCATCTCGCCAGTGCCGGCGGAAACCAGGTCGATGGGACCCCACCAGGTGTAGGCAATCAGGTCAACGCCGTCGGCAATGGCCTCGCCCATGGCCTTGATGTGGCTCTGCAAGTAGGCGATGCGATACGGGTCGTGGATGGAGCCGTCCTCCTCGACCTCGTCGTAGGCGCCCATGCCGTTCTCGACCACCATCAGCGGAATCTCGTAGCGGGCGTAAATCTCGTTGAGGGCGATGCGCAGGCCCAACGGATCGATCTGCCAGCCCCAGTCGGTGGACTCCAGATAGGGATTCTTGCCGCCAAAGGTCATGTTGCCCTCGGTCATCTCGTGGTCCTTGTGGGTGCCCACGGTGCCGGACATGTAGTAGCTAAAGGTGTAGAAATCAACCTTGCCGTCGGCGATATCCCGCAGGTCGCCGTCCTCCATCACGAGCTCAACATCGTTCTCGGTCCAGAAGCGCTTGGCATAGAACGGGTACTTGCCGCGCACCTGCACGTCGGAGCAGTACCAGTTCATGGTATTCATCTCCTGCTGCGTGGCGAACACGTCGGCCGGATCGCACGTGGCGGCATAGGAAAGGATGAAGCAGTCCATGTTGCCCATCTTAAACTGCGGGTAATGCTCGTGGGCATAGCGCACGACGCGGCCGCTGGCGACAAACTGGTGATGCAGGGCCTGCATACGAGCCTGCGGCGTAGTGTGAACCGCCGACGCCGGACCCTCAAAGCCTTGAATCATGCTGGTCTCAAAGAGGTTGCCCATGTCCTGAGTACCGCAATTGATCTCGTTAAAGGTGAGCCAGAACTTGACCTTGTCCTGATAGCGATCGAAGACGGTCTGGCAGTATTTCTCAAAGAAGCCGATGAGCTCGCGGCTTGCCCAGCCGTTGTATTTCTCGACCAGGTGATAGGGCATCTCATAGTGCGAAAGGGTCACGAGCGGCTCGATATTGTGGGCACGCAGGCAGTCGAAGACGCGGTCGTAGAAGGCGAGGCCGGCCTCGTTGGGCTCAGCGTCGTCGCCGTTGGGGAAGATGCGGCTCCAAGAGATGGACATGCGGAACATATTGAAGCCCATCTCGGCGAACAGCGCGATGTCCTCCTCGTAGTGATGGTAGAAATCGATACCGTCATGATTGGGGTAGAAGCGGTTGGGGTCGATGTCGATCGTAATCTGACGCGGCTCCTTGTAGCTGCCGCCCAAGAAATGGTCGTCGACGGAAGGACCGCGGCCGTCCACGTTCCAAGCGCCCTCAAACTGGTTGGCGGCGGTGGCGCCACCCCAATAGAAACCCTCGGGGAACTTGATGTTTGCCATGAGCATCTCCTTTGCATCGCGAGTCGATAAGCCGAGTATCGCCCACGCGCGGGACGGGCAGAAGTGGGCGCGCCAAACCCGACACTTCTTTTCGCGCCCACGGACCGTCACCGCCCCGCCCCTGACACTTCCTGATACCGACCGAAACGTGCCAAAATAAACCTGTCCCTTTTTGGCAGGTTTGGCGAGTGTGGGAGTTCGCATGGATATCAAACGCAAGATCACCGAGGCGCAGGGCCTCACCCCCACCGAGCAGCAGCTCGGCATCTCGGCCCTTGCCATGGGCGAAGACGTCCGCGGGCTCTCCATCAAGGAATTTGCCGCGCGCACCAACGTTTCTGTTGCGAGCGTGCACCGGTTTTGCAAAAAGCTCGGCCTCGAGGGCTTCAAGGACCTCAAGGTCGAGCTCATCCGCCTGGCAACCGAATCGGGCAACCGACGCGACGTGGATATCAACTTTCCCTTCGACGCCGCGTCCACCCCTGCGCAGGTTATGGAGCGCATGGAGGGGCTCTACCAGACTACGCTGGCCGAAACGCAGGAGCTGCTCGACCCCACGCAGCTTGACCACGCCGCCAAGCTCATCGCGAACGCCCGACAGGTCGACATCTACACGGGCTCGCACAACCTCTATCCAGCGGGAATGTTCCGCGATCGCCTGCTCTCCGCCGGTAAAAGCGCAACGTGTCACAACGGTGTCGAGGCCCAGGTGCGAACGGCGCTCGCCTCGGGTCCCGACCATGCGGCAATCGTCATCTCCTACAGCGGCCTTGCCCCCAACCTCAAGGACATCTTGCCGGTCCTCAGCAGTCGGCACGTCCCGGTCATCGTCATCGGCACGCCTTATTGCGCTCGCATTCACCCCGGCTTTGCCGCCTACCTTACGGTGAGTGACCACGAGAGCATGACGCATCGCATCACACAGTTCGCCAGCCACATCGCCGTGCAATACGTGCTCGATTCGCTCTACAGCAGCTACTTCGCCAAAGATTACGACCGCTGCTCCGAATTCCTAGAGCGCTCATTCCCCTACACCCGCCTGCCCGGGCTCAAGTAGCGACGAGCGTGGATTTTTGGACGCCTATCTAACGAGCGTGGATAATCTCCCACTTTGAGCCTACACGGGGGCCAAAAACGGGAGATTATCCACGCTCGTGTTGAATGATCCGTTTTCCTCTGCGCCCGAGGGACCACTCGACCACCTTGCACCAAAGCAATAACGACTTCTCGTCATTAGATCATTCAAATCGAATCTAATAACTATTTTCGCCATAAACTCGTTATTAGAATTGATATGATTAGCTTAATAACGAGTTTCCGGCACTAAAGATATGGAGGGCGCGATGCAAATCGAGGAGAACGGCCAGGGAACGCTCCGCAATAATCTATCGGGGAAATTGGCTTACTATTCGTTTTTGCCAACGCCCTTGCAATCATTGAGGCAGCTAAACCTCACTGAGGAAACCTATCGCACGCTTTCCACATGCTCACGAAAGCTTGGAGAGCTTGAAGGCATGCTCTACTTTGTTCCCAACGCCGACATGTATCTGACAATGTATGTGCGCAAAGAAGCACTCCTTTCTTCGCAAATTGAGGGAACCCAGTGCACGTTTGACGACCTACTTAGTCCATCGCAAACCCAACTCCATCATAAAGATGTCGCAGATGTCGTGAATTATGTCCGTGCTGTCGACCGCGGCGTAGAACTGCTCAAAAAGATGCCCTTGTGTACGAGACTTCTCAGGCAGGTTCATGCGGTCCTGCTGGACGGAGTGCGCGGAACGGAGAAGAATCCAGGCGAGCTGCGCTCCTCACAAAACTGGATTGGCCCCTCAGGCTGCACCATTGCAACTGCATCGTTCGTCCCCCCCCCAAACATTGAAGATTTGAGCAACACGCTCCAGGACCTCGAACGATTTATCAATGAGCCTCAAGTCGAAATGGATCCGATCGTGCGGGCGGCGCTCGTCCATTACCAATTTGAAACTGCCCATCCATTCCTAGACGGAAACGGTCGCCTGGGCAGGCTTCTCATTACACTTATGCTCATCAATGATGGCGTTCTTCATTCTTGCTTGTTCTATCCATCGTTCCAGTTCAAGAAAAATCGAAGCGAGTACTACCGACAACTCACATCCGTAAGGGAACGAGGAACTTACGAGGAATGGATAGAGTTTTTCTGCGCCAGTCTTCTTGAGAGCGCGAAGGACTCGGTAGGGTCTTTAAAGAGTCTTGTTGATCTCCATAACCGTTCGACGGCAGCCATTACCGAAAATCTCGGAAGGACTGTCGCAAACGGACAAAGGCTGCTGAGCCTTCTTGAAGAGCATCCCATCCTCGACACCGCATTTATCGCTGCCCGACTCGATATCGGTAGGAGTACCGCGAGCTCGCTCGTCAAATCATTTGAAGAATTGGGTATCCTCCGTCCGCTCGACGAGTCAAGACAGAGATACCGACAGTACGGGTATGAAGAGTATCTTTCGATTCTCAGGGAAGACGCTGAGCCGATTAGGTAGGCACCGCAGCCCAGCCAAATTAAAACGAGCGTGGATTTTTGGACGCTTATCTAACGAGCGTGGATAATCTCCCATTTCGAGCCCGCACAGGTCAAAAACGGAAGATTATCCACTCTCATTTTGCGGGTAGTCGTTGGGAGTGTCCCAAGGTGCCGGCAGAAAAGGAACGTCCCCAAGTGCCGGCCCGACAACGCCGATGTTTTGGCGTAGACAGACACTATGACCCAATCCGAGGGCACTAAAAAGATAGGAGCCCCCGCTCGTG
>CABSMQ010000030.1:0-24312 GCA_902478965.1 uncultured Collinsella sp.
GCCTGTCTCGTGGGCTCGGAGATGTGTATAAGAGACAGATCGCGCGGTGCTCTTGTCGGAGCGCCGCGTTTTTTATATCGAAAGGTGGCACCATGCAGGCATCGCAGCGTCTCGACCGCTTTGGCGCGGAGGTCTTCGCCTCGCTCAACAACAAGCTTCTCGCGCTGAAGGCTCAGGGCAAGACCATTTACAACATGAGCGTGGGCACGCCCGACTTTAAGCCGTACGACCACGTGGTCGAGGCACTCACGCAGGCAGCCCAAGATCCCGAGATGTGGAAGTATGCCCTGCGCGACCTGCCCGAGCTCAAGCAGGCTGTGTGCGATTACTATGAGCGCCGCTTTGGCGTTTCGGGCATTACGCCGTCCATGGTGCAGTCGTGCAACGGCACGCAGGAAGGCGTGGGTCATTTGGGTCTGGCCCTGCTCGACCCGGGTGACACCATCCTGGTGCCCGATCCGTGCTACCCGGTCTTTGAGGCGGGTGCCAAGATCGCCGATGCCAAGCTCGAGTACTATCCGCTGGTTGCCGAGCACAATTACCTGCCCTATGTGGCGGGTATCGATCCCGAGGTTGCCGATCGTGCCAAGTATATGATCGTGTCGCTGCCCGCCAACCCGGTGGGCTCGGTGGGCACGCCCGAGGTCTACGAGGAGATCATCGCTTTCGCCCGCGAGCACGACCTGCTCATCGTCCATGACAACGCGTACTCCGACATCGTGTTCGACGGCGAGCCGGGTGGCAGCTTCTTGCAGTATCCCGGTGCGCTCGAGGTGGGTGTGGAGTTCTTCTCGCTTTCCAAGTCGTTTAACGTCACCGGTGCCCGCATCGGCTTTTTGGTCGGCCGAGAGGACGTGGTCTCTGCCTTTGCCAAGCTGCGCAGCCAGATTGACTTTGGTATGTTCTTCCCGATCCAGAAGGCCGCCATCGCGTGCCTTAATGGCCCGCGCGATGAGGTCGAGGCGCAGCGTCTGAAGTACCAGGAGCGCCGCGATGCCCTGTGCGACGGTCTTGAGGGTCTGGGCTGGGAGCGACCCAACGCGCATGGCTCTATGTTTGTGTGGGCCAAGCTTCCCGGTGGTCGCACCGATTCCATGGCGTTTTGCGAGGAGCTTATGGAGAAGGCCGGCGTTGTGGTGACGCCGGGCGCGAGCTTTGGTCCTTCGGGCGAGGGACACGTGCGCATGGCGCTGGTCTTACCGCCCGACCAGATCGCTTTGGCTGTCGAGGCCATTCGCGAGGCGGGCCTGTATTAGAAAGCTATTTCGCCTCGTCAATAGCTCGAAACCGATTTCGTGCAGTTATTTTACGAATCCTGCAAACAATTTCGGTAAACGGTCGATTTTTGGCTGCGAATAGGGGCATAATCAAAGTCCCGATTGGATGTATTGGGATTACGACAAGCCGCTCGGGTCGTTCCCGGGCGGCTTGTTTGTGGAGAGAGATGGGAGTTTCTAATGGTTAACGAGAAGAAGGTCGCTATCGTCGGCTGCGGTTTCGTCGGTTCGTCTTCGGCGTTCGCACTGATGCAGAGTGGTCTGTTCTCCGAGATGGTCCTCATCGACGTGGACAAGAACCGTGCCGAGGGTGAGGCCCTGGATATCGCGCACGGCATGACGTTTGCCGAGCCGATGAAGATCTACGCCGGCGATTATTCCGATGTCGCCGACGCCGCCATGATCGTCGTCACTGCTGGCGCTGCCCAGAAGCCCGGTGAGACCCGCCTGGACCTGGTCAACAAGAACGTCAGCATCTTCAAGTCCATTATTCCCGAGATTAAGAAGTCCGGCTTCGACGGCATTCTGCTAATCGTCTCCAACCCGGTCGATGTTCTGACCTACGCCGCCATCAAGATGTCCGGCCTGCCCGAGGGCCACGTCATCGGTTCCGGCACCGTGCTCGACACCGGCCGCCTGCAGCAGATGCTTGGTGCCCACGTCGAGGTTGACCCGCGCGATGTCCAGGCCTATGTCATGGGCGAGCACGGTGACTCCGAGTTTGTCGCTTGGTCCAGCGCTCAGGTTGCCGGCGTTCCGCTGAACACCTTCTGTGAGCTTCACGGCCACCTGGAGCATGAGGCTGCCGAGAAGCGCATCGCTGAGGACGTCAAGAACTCCGCCTACACCATCATCGAGAAGAAGCACGCCACCTACTATGGCGTCGCCATGGCCGTCAAGCGCATCTGCACCGCCGTTATGCGCGATGAGCAGACCGTTCTGCCTGTCTCCTCGCTCATGGTGGGCGAGTATGGCCTGTCCGATCTTGCCATCTCCATGCCGACCGTCGTTGGCCGCGACGGCGTTGTCTGCCGCGTCCCCGTGCCGCTGAACGATGACGAGCGGCATGAGCTCACCGTCTCCGCCAAGGCCCTCAAGGACATCATCGACAGCGTCGATTTCTCCTGCTAAATCAAGCTCTTTTGGGCAACAGGCTACAATGAAAGGCGTCCGGGCCACACGGTCCGGGCGCCTTTTTGGTGCAAAGTAACCTGACCCCAATGCACCATAGTTGATGGGAGGGCCATGTCGGATTCGCCTAATTTTTTGACCTATGCCCAGACAGCGTTTGATCCGTTTGAGGAACGGCCGTTCTGCGCGGTGGATAGCCTGGTCTTTGCGTGGTTGTCCTATTTGCGTTTGCCGGGTGATATGGCGGAGCTGACGAACTGGCAGGGCCTAGACGTACGCGAGCTGCTGCGCGCCGAGTGCTACCAAGACATGATTGGCGACCTGTGGGATCCGGAGGGGAGTCGTGCCCTGTTGGAGGCTGTGGCAGCAAGCCCTCGCTACCGTGGCGTTCGTGTTTGCGGCTATCGTAGCGTGAGTGATGCCGAGACAACGGAGCAGTTTGCGGCCATGACGTTCCGATTTCCGGCGGGGTTTAGCTATCTTGCCTTCCGGGGGACCGACAGCACGATTGTGGGCTGGAAAGAGGACTTTAACATGGCGTTCCGGTGTCCTGTGCCGGCCCAGGAATCCGCGGCGCGTTATGTAGACGAGGCGGCGGATGCGATTGACGGGCCGCTTTTGTGCGGAGGTCATTCCAAGGGTGGAAACCTTGCGGTGTACGGTGCGGCGATGTGCCCCGATGTCGCCCGTGAGCGAATCGAACGGGCGTATTCCCATGATGGTCCGGGCTTCGTCGAGGAGTTTCTGAGCGGCAACGCCTTCGCCGATCTATCCGGTCGAATCGACAAGACGCTACCTCGGTCGTCGATCTTTGGCATGATGTTCGAGACACAGGAGGACTATGCCATCGTTGAGAGCACCGAGTTCAGCCTGCTTCAGCATAATCCCTTTAGCTGGGTGGTTGATGGTCGCGACTTCGTGTACTGTGAGCGCCTGTCCGCCGGTGCTCGATACGTTGATGGCTCCATTCGCGAGATGCTGCTTGCGGTGTCGCCTAACGAGCGCGAGCGTTTTGTAGATGCGTTGTTCTCCGTGCTTGAGGCTACGGGTGCTGAGCGGTTTGCGGATATCGCTGGGAATCTGCGCGAGAGCCTGCCCGTGATGCTCCAGGCTGCGCAAGGCTTTGACAAGGATACGCGACGCTTTGTCTCGCAGACTATCGTTGCGATTCTTAAGTGTGCGCTTCTGCCCAAACGTCCCCAGATCGACATGCCCGCTGCCGGCAAGAGCTTGGCAGAACAGCTCGAGGCTTGGCAGTCCGAGCTCCTGCGCTAACCATTGGTGCAAAGCAACCTGTCCCCGATGCACCAATCTTCGATGCGCCTGGGGCGGGATCGACCGCTATACTGGTTCGTGCCGAAATCGATCTAGAACGGAATGCCGTATATGAAAATCAATCACGCGATTCTGCATATCCTGGACTTTGACTCTGCCGTCAACGTTATGAGCCAGCGCGAGCTCGATATCGAGAGCCGCACCGTGCGTAATTTCGTAACCACGCACCTGCGGCGCGCTCGTACCTCGGCTGATAACAAGCGTGCCACGTTTGCCGAGAACTCCGCATTCGGCGGCGAGCTCAAGGGCTATTTCTTTGGTGAGCGTGAGTTCGTGGATCTGTCTCAGCAGATTGCGGAGTTCATCTCTTCCGAACTTACCAAGGCCGAGAAAGCCGAGTCCACTGACGTGCTTGTGGCGGACTTTGATGACGATGAGGATGCCCGCTGGTTTGCCGTGATGCTGCTGGGCTCCAAGCAGGCTTTTATGCACGAGGTGGGTCGCGAAGAGGGCGAGGTGCGCAACGACATTGCGCGCCACTACGCCATTCTGCCGAATCCCTCGCAAAAGGTGCCGAGCTATGCAATCGTGCGTGCAAGCACCATGGAGATCGGCTATGTGGATAAGAAGCGCAAGATTGCCGGCGAGGATCGCATGCTCATTCCCGATGGCCTGCTGCAGTGCGACACGGGGGTATCGGGCAAGGAGGTCATCGACACCGTGACGCGTGTGGTCGAGGAAGTCGCCGAGGAGCACGGTGCCAACACGGCTGTAGCACTCGCCAAGGTTAAGGCTGCTGTTGCCGAGAAAGTTGAGGATGACGAGGAACTGCCCCCTTGGGATATCGTCGATGAGGTCTTTGAGGACGAGCCGGTTATCAAGGAGAGCGTGCGCGCGGCACTGACTGAGGAGAAGGTGCCTGAGCGTGTGCCCGTGGAGCGCAAGCAGGTCGAACGCGCGGCGGTGCGCAACCACAAGATCCGTACCGACACGGGCATCGAGATCAGCTTCCCGGCCGAGATGGGTTCGAACTCTGAGTACATCGAGTTTGTCAACGAGCCCAACGGCCTCATCTCCATCGAGCTCAAGAACATCGGGTCAATTGAGAATCGATAAACTGCGCTTGGACGCTGCAGAAAAACAAAGGCCGAAGCCCCAATGGAGCTTCGGCCTTTTTGCTTAGAACTGCATTTCCTTGCAGGTTGACACGCCTCTAGAGCCGGCGTAAGCCTTCCTCGAGACCGGTCTTGCTGTCGGTCTTCTCGTCGCGCATCTTGATGACGCGGGCGGGGACACCGGCCACGACGGCGCCGACGGGGACGTCCTCGACGCACACAGCACCGGCAGCCACGACGGCGCCCTTGCCCACGCGCACGCCCTCCAGGACCACGGCGTTGGCGCCAATCATGACATCATCCTCGATGATGACGGGCGTGGCGCTCGCGGGCTCCACGACGCCCGCCAACACGGTGCCGGCGCCGATGTGGCAGTTCTTGCCCACGGTTGCGCGGCCGCCCAGGACGGCGCCCATATCAATCATAGAGCCCTCGCCGATAACGGAGCCGATGTTGATGATGGCGCCCATCATGATGACGGCGCGGTTGCCGATCTCGACGCGGTCGCGGATAATCGCGCCCGGCTCGATGCGGGCGTTGATGCCCTTAAGGTCGAGCATGGGCACGGCGGAGTTGCGGCAATCGTTTTCAACGTCGTAGTAATCGATGGAATTGGCATTGGCGTCCAGGATGGCCTTCAGCTCATCCCAGTCACCAAAGACGGTCTTGCCACGACGACCGCCGTAGACGTGTGCATTGCCCCACTGAACCTTCATGCCCGGCTTCTCGCGCACGTACAGCTTGACGGGCGTCTTTTTGGGCGCGGTGGCGATGTAGTTGATAATCTCCTGTGCATCCATCTCGGCTGCGTTGCTCATATGCTGTCTCTCCTTTGAGGGGGTATGGTTGATAACTAGTTAGGCGAACATGACCTGGTCGAAGGTGTAGAAGCCGGGGTCGCGGGTGATGAGCTTTTGGGCTGCTGCCAAGGCGCCGTTGACGAAGATCTGACGGCTCGTGGCGCGGTGGGTGAGCGTGACCTCCTCGTCCTGGCCAAAGAAGCTCACCTCGTGCACGCCGGCGACGGTACCGCCGCGCAGCGAGTGCATACCGATTTCCTTGGGATCGCGTGCTCCGCACATGCCCTCGCGGCCATAGACGGGGTGGTAGCCTGCCTCGGGCTCGGCTTCGACGACGGCGTCGAGCAGTAGCTTGGCAGTGCCGCTGGGGGCGTCGACCTTTTGGTTGTGGTGCGTCTCGACGATTTCGCAGTCAAAGCCGGGCAGCTCGCGTGTAGCCTGCGCTACCAGATGGCGCAGGGCTGCGATACCGATGGAGTAATTGCCCGAGTGCATAACGCGGGTGTTCTGGCCCAGCTCACGCAGGCGGTCCATCTGCTCGGGGGTGTAGCCTGTGGTGCCTGAGACCAACGCCGCGCCCGTGCGCTCGACATAGGCGACGACGGCGTCGAAGGTCGCGACGTTCGAGAAGTCGATGATGACGTCGGCAGCCGGTGCGTTCTCGAGCTCGCTCAAATCGAAGCCAATCTGGGCCACGATATCAAAAACGGGCTGCCCGGCGGCGTCGACAATGCCTTCGGCGGTAGTGCGGATGAGCGAGCCCATGCGGCCCGTTCCCATAATGACGGTCTTAATCAAGTAGACCAGCTCCCTTCAGAGCATCGGTAAGTGCGGCTCGCGTGTCGTCTGCCATGGGGCACAGCGGCATACGGTAGTTTGCCTCGATCATGCCCATCTGGGCGAGCGCTTCCTTGACGGGGATGGGGTTGACCTCGCTAAAGAGGGCGTTGATGAGCGGCTGGCCGGCAATCTGGATATCGCGGGCGCGCGCTACGTCGCCGTCCAGATAAGCGCGGCACATGTCGTGTACAAGCTGCGGCTGCACGTCGGCCCACACGCTGATGGTGCCCGAAGCGCCCAGGCTCATGAGCGGCACTGTGAGTGCATCCTCGCCCGAGTACATGCGGAAATCGTCGGACAGCAGGTGGGCGATCTTGGCCGCGTAGGCGACGTTGCCCGAGGCCTCCTTGATGCCCATGATGTTGGGGTGCGCGGCTAGGCGCTCTACGTTGCGCTCGCTGATACCGCAGCCGCAGCGGCCGGGGATGTTGTACAGGATGCAGGGGATGTCAACGGCATCGGCGACGGTCTTAAAGTGCTGATAGATACCCTCTTCGTTGGACTTGTTGTAGTAGGGGGTAATGAGCAGCAGGCCGTCGGCTCCCAAGCCCTGGTAAGTAAGCGACTTGGTGAGCATGGTCTGCGTGGAGTTGGAGCCTGAGCCGGCGATGACGGGGACGCGTCCTGCAACATGCTTGACCACGGCGGCGACGACGGAGTTGTCCTCGTCATCGGTCATCGTGGCGCTCTCGCCGGTGGTGCCCAGGGTGAGAATGGCGTCGGTGCCATTTTGCAAGTGGAAATCGATAAGGCGCTCGAGCGCGTCAAAGTCGACACTGCCGTCCTTTTTAAACGGCGTAACCAGGGCGACGATTGAGCCCTCGAGATTGCGGATGTCCATGTTCTTCTCCTTCGCCTCCGCGATCTGGATGCGTTTGTTCCATTGAGCTGCGACTGCCAGGCGCTCGTCTTGGGCGCGACGGCGGGCGCTTTCGGCGCGCGACTTGGCCAGCAGCTCTCGGCCGCACGGCAGCACGTCGAGCGTGGAAAAGTAATCGCCCGGGCGCTCGGCGCGGCGGATGAGGTCGGCCGCGCCATCGGGGCGCAGCAGGACCTCGGCGGAGCGCAGACGTCCGTTGTAGTTGTAGCCCATGGAGTAGCCATGCGCACCGGTATCGTGGATTACAAGCAGGTCACCCATGTCGATATGCGGCAGCTCGCGGTCGATGGCGAACTTATCGTTGTTCTCGCACAGATTGCCCGTGATGTCATAGGTGTTCGTGACGGGCGCCGTGGCCTTGTCGGCGCCGCCCGGCTGACCCATCACCGTAATGTGGTGGTAGACGCCATACATGGCAGGGCGAATCAAATCGACGGCGCTTGCATCGACACCGATATAGTCCTTGTAGATCTGCTTCTCGTGGATGGCCTTGGTGACCAGGCAGCCGTAGGGCCCCATCATAAAGCGGCCCATCTCGGTGCAGATGGCCACATCGCCCATACCGGCGGGAACCAGGATCTCGTCGTAGGCCGTGTGCACCCCCTCGCCGATGGCGTGAATGTCGTTGGACTGCTGCTCGGGCAGGTAGGGGATGCCGACACCGCCGGACAGATTGATGAAGGCGACGCGTGCACCGGTCTCGCGCTCCAGGCGCACGGCAAGCTCAAAGAGGATGCGCGCGAGCTTGGGGTAGTAGCCGTTGGTGACGGTGTTGCTGGCAAGGAATGCGTGGATGCCAAAGTCCTCGGCGCCCTTGGCCTTGAGCATGCGGAACGCCTCGAAGAGCTGCTCGGTGGTCATGCCGTATTTGGAGTCGCCGGGGTTATCCATGATGCCGTTGGAGAGCTGGAACAGGCCGCCCGGATTAAAGCGGCAGCTGACCGTCTTGGGGATGGGGCCTGCGACGCGCTCAAAGAACTCGATGTGGCTGATGTCGTCAAAGTTGACGATGGCGCCCAACTTCTCGGCGAGCTCAAAGTCCGCTGCCGGCGTGTCGTTGGACGAGAACATGATGTCGTGTCCCGTGATGCCCAGCGAGCGGGCGATCATGAGCTCGGTATAGCTCGAGCAATCGCAGCCGCAGCCGTATTCGTTGAGAATGGAGATGAGCGCCGGGTTGGGATTGGCCTTGACGGCAAAGTATTCCTTAAAGCCCGGGTTCCATGCAAAGGCGTCGCGAACTTCTTGCATATTGCGGCGGATGCCCGCCTCGTCGTATAGATGAAACGGCGTGGGGAACTGCTCGACGATATGCTCGAGCGTTTCCTTGTCCACAAACGGCTGTTTGGCCGCATATGCCTCATTGGGGGTCAATGCCATGTCCCGTAAACCTCGCTATCCAGACGGCGCCATCTGCGCATCGAATCCGCATAGCGTGGACCCAATGTCCGGATAGCGCTCCCGCATTGCTGCAGACAGTCCTGCGGGTGTTTCCCGCAGGCCCACCAGGTTGTTCGTGCCCAAAAAACCCAGTTCGGCGGGTTTCGCCTCCCCACGGGGTCAAAGCCTGCCGGCTCGCCCGCGGTTCTTCGTGCCCGCGCCTCTATCAAGTGGTAACGACCCTACCACGTTGCACTTTACCAAACAAGAGTATTCGTATATAATGTTTAAAAAATGCAGGGATATGCTAGAAACAAGGGCGTCACAATTTTGCATCACAATATTGTGTGAACGGAAATGCCCCATGAAAGGATCCTTTATGACCGAGCTCCAAGAACTTCGTCGCTATCGTCGCGACCTGCATCGCATTCCGGAGCTCGATTTCGATCTTCCTCAAACCATAGCCTATATCGAGGGCGTGCTCGCCTCGCTTGCCTGTGAAGTGACCCGTCCTTGCCCCAGCTGTGTTTGTGCTTTCTTCGACGCTGGCACGGGCGCCGCGCATGCCACGGCGATTCGCGCCGATATGGACGCGCTGCCTATCGCGGAGGCGACGGGTGCGGCCTTTGCCTCGACGCATCCCGGAAAGATGCACGCTTGCGGACACGATGGACACATGGCCATGGCACTTGCAGCGGCAACCTTTGTCGATCGCACGATTCGTGAGCAGCCAGGTGCCATCAAGCGTAACGTGCTCTTTGTGTTCCAGCCTGCCGAGGAGACGACCGGTGGTGCCAAGACGGTATGCGAGAGCGGTGTGTTCGAGCGCTACGGGGCCGACCGCATTTTTGGCTTTCACGTGTGGCCCGATCTGCCTGCGAACACGTTGGCGAGTTGTTCCGGCCCGCTGCTGGCGCGCTCGAGTGAGACGCACGTGCACATTCACGGGACAAGCATCCATATCGCCAAGACCTACGGCGTTCCCGTAAACGAATCGCACGATGCGGCGCTGGCAGCTGCCAAGTTCTTGGTTGCCGAGCGTGAATTGATGGACGAGTTGGGTGCCGATGAACCCTGCATTGGTAAGTTCGGCCTGCTGCAGGCCGGTACCGTCTGCAATGCGGTGGCGGGGGAGGCCCATGTTGCCGGCAGTCTGCGCGTGTTTACGGACGGTATGTTCGACCGCGCGCGCGAAGGCGTGCGCCGTGTACTCGACGAGGCGTGCGCTGCAACGGGCTGCACGTACGATCTCGACTTTGCCGAGGGCTATCCACCGGTCGACAACGACCCCGAGTTATTCGCCCGAATCGCGCCTGCTCTGCCCGAGTTACAGCTCGTGGACGAGCCGCTGCTGATTGCCGAAGACTTCGCCTTCTATCAGCGCCATCTGCCGGGCGTGTTCTTCCTTCTGGGCACGGGCGTTCCCGCCAGTCAGGATAATCCGAGCGACGCCGAGGGCTGTCCCACCTATGCCACGAGTGCCCTGCATACTGATACCATGCTCTTTGACGAGGAAATCCTACTCAAAGGCCTCGATGTCTACAAACGATTGCTTGACTTGGAGTGACGATGGAACGACGTCGACAGTCTGCCGTGTATAGTCCTGGTGGGTGCGGGTGCGGCTTGCTGCTGCTCCCGGTTATTGCTGTGAGCATTGGCGTTATGTTTGCGCTTGCCGGGTTGGCAGCAGCGGCACTCGTGTTGCTGATCGTGGCCATTGGCGTGACGATTTGGCTCTGCCGCAATCGCGAGCAACGCCATGCCTGCGGTAAAACCAATGTCGGCTGGGCCGTCTTCCTGATCATTGCGTACCCGCTGAGTGTCAGCTACCTGGTGTTCTTTGTCCTGTTGATGGTCAGTACCTTTACCGGAAAATCCGTCACGGTGGGGTAGGCTTCGACGAGTCTTTTGAAGATGGAACAAAAATGGAACCGGATGGGAAATACCCCCATTCGGCTCCATTGCTCAATATTGGCATGAGCTTCTACTCGGTTGCCTCGCGGCGAGCGACCTCGTCGATCAAGATAGCATCGCCGTGCTTGGCGGCGGCAATGCTCGCGGCCATAAACATGCCCATTGCCGTGATGTAGGCGAAGAGCATCGACGGCACCACGTCCATAACGATGCCGGAGAGAATCGGTGTCGCCACCTGAGCCGCCATACTCACGGTGTAGTAGTAACCAGAGTAGCGGCCTACGCTTTGGGAGCTGCAGCACTCCAGAATCATCGTGTACACGCACAGGTCCACGCCGCCCAGCGCAACGCCCATCAACAAAAAGACGCCGTACAGCACGGGCGAGAAACCGGGTGCCAGCCAAAGAAGCGCGGGGCATAAAACCATGATGACGGCGGTGCCCAGGGCGACCTTTTTACGGCCGATTTTGAGCGAAAGATTTGCCAAGGGTACGTAGCTTAGCAGCGCGCCTGCAATCGTCACGATATTGATGATGGCATAGGAACCGCCCTCCATGCCGTAGAACATATCGGCATAGCGGCTGATATTGGTGGTCATGGCGTTATAGCTCATGTAATAGAAAAACGTTGCGGCGAGCAGCATGATGATGGAGCGGCGTACGCCGGCGTCTGCAATGCGATTTTTACCGCCGGCCTCGGGGGAGTCATCTTTGTCAATCTGATCCTCGTCGATGCCCATGGACAGCGATTTCTCGCGCATCTTTTCGACGAGGGCGGACTCACGGACAAAGACGCCGTAGACAACGGCCGACACGAGGATAAAGGCGGTCTGCAAGATAAAGAGCGGAAGATAATCGGGTTTGTCGGCCTTGGGAACCATGACCGAGATGGCGACGAGCATAAGACCCGTCCCCGCATAGCCGACGATCTTTTCGATCGAGTCCGCCTTGGTTCGAAGTGGGCGAGGCGTAATATCGGCCACGATGGCAACCGTCATGGTGCGATAGGCGCATATTGCCAATAGCGTGAGGATAATCGCGCCGATGAGCAGAGGTAGGCTGCCCATGTTGTTGGCGATCGCGATGAGCGGGACGGAGAGCATTGCTACCGCGGAGCCGCCCAAGATAAAGGGCGTTCGGCGCCCGAGTTTGCTTGTGCAACGGTCCGAGAGGATGCCAAAGAGCGGAAGCAGGAACAGGCCAAAGACATTATCGATGGCCATGATCGCGCCGGTGAGCGAGTTGGATAGGCCAAAGGTCCCCGTGAGCATCTTAGGAACGATGCCGTCGTAGACCTGCCAAAAGCTGATCATGCCCATAAAGGGTAGGGAGGCGAGGGCGACGGCCTTGGTGTCGAGCCGGGCCGCCCGCTTAAGATTTGGTTGGGTCATGCTGGTTCTCCTGGTCGGTAAAAACGGGGAGGGGCGCTATCGGCCCTCCTGTCCTACAGTTGTTCGAGGTTGGCAAGAAACGCCACATAGAATTCGATGCCGCGCTTGTAGACGTCGACGCCGATGCGTTCGTTGGCGGCATGGATGAGCTTGCGCGCCTCGCCCGAGTAGATAAAGCCGCAGAAGCGGTAGACGCGATCGCAGATCTCGTTGAACTCACGCGAGTCGGTGCAGGAGTTCTGCACGTAGGGGGCAAAGCCGGCCTCGGGATAGACGCCAGACACGCAGCGATGGATGTAGTTGAAGGCGGTATCGTTTTCGTAAGGCGAGATGGGCGCGGGCTCGGTGTAGGGAATCGCCTCGTTGATTTCGACGGTGACATGGTCGGGGCTTACGCCCGAGGCGCGGCACTGCTGAGCGGCGAGCCTGCGAGCGCGCTCAACGGCATCGGCGATGGTCTCGAACGGAGCGATGCGAACGTTGAAATTGGCGCGAGCGATCGGTGGCAGCACGTTATGCGCGTTGGAGCCTTCGAGCTGCGTGAGCGCATAGGTTGTGCGCAGCATGGCCGAGGTCTCGGGGCTGGCGGCCATAATCTTGGTGACCGCGGGGCGTGTGAGCCAGAGGTTGCCAAAGATTGCCTGAAACGTCGCGCTGCTGCGGGCACCCAGCTCGGTCAGTGTGGCCTCGACGGCGGGCGTGAGCTGCGGCTTGCCGGGGTTGGCCGAGATAGTCTCGCATACACGGCAGAGAAGACGGCAGGCATCGTTTGCCGCAGGCGTAGAGGCGTGGCCGCCGTCGGCGCGCGCCGTAACGGTAAGGTCGACGTGGCCCTTCTCGGATACGCCTACCATGGCAACGGGTTCGGTGACGCCGAGCGGCGCGTCGGTTGCCACGGCGCCACCCTCATCGAGCACCATATAGGGATGGATGTTGTGCTCGCGAAGTCACTGCACTGCATGGGTTGCAGTAGGTGCGGCGATTTCTTCGCCATCGCTCGAGAAGAACCAGACATCGCGCGGTGGAACGAAGCCCTGATCGATGAGGTGCTCGGCGGCCTCGAGGAAAGCAGAGACGATGCACTTGGTGTCGAGTGAGCCGCGGGCCCAGATTTCGCCGTCGATGATCTCGGCTCCAAAGGGATCATGCTTCCAGTCTTGCCCCTCGACGGGCACGACGTCCTGATGCGCCATCATGACGATGGGGTCCAAGGCGGAATCGGCACCAGGCCAACGCAGGAGCATGCCAAAGTCGTCGACGCGTGTAAGCTCGGCGACTTTAAAGAAATGCGGATAAAGTCGCTGAAGCGTGGGAATCCACTGGTTGAAGGGCTCATCGTCGCGCTCGGCGATGTTCTCACGCGAAACGGTGGGGATGCGCAGCAATTCGCAAAAGCGCTCGACGGCTGCCTCGTCTGCCTTGTAGGTGCCTGCATCAAGAGGCGCGCCCTGTGCGACCGATACCGATGCTCCCATGGTGGGACTCCTTTCGTGTTGTATATCGAATACGTCAAGATTATCGCCCGCACCGCGCGTGGGAAACGGCGAAACACGTTGTTCATCTGCGGGCGGCGGGTCGGATAGCCTTAGCCGACGATGACCGTGCCGTCTTCGGCCACGGTGATGGCGTCGCCCGTCGACACGGCATCGAGAAACTCATCGCCTAGGTTGTCAATGGTGGGCATGGGGGTGTCGGTCCACACACCCGAGAGGATCGCGCCAGCGGCGGCAAGGCTGTCAATGGGTTTGGAAAACAGCAGGCATGCGGGTTGGCGGCCCATTTTGGTGGCGCAGAAGAGCACCATGCCACCTGTGGTGGAGCCGATAGTCTGCGGTAGGCACAGGGCACATCCTGCCAAAGGTTTGCCGTACAAGTCGGGATTGTTTTGGTCGGAACATGTGGCCTTTTTGTCGCCAAACATCAGTGCCTTCTGAAACGATGCGAGTGTGTTGAGCCCTCCGTGAGAGACAAGTGCCTTGGCGTGGGCAGTTCCGGGGACAACGACGCGGCCGTGAAAGATTTTTTTCATGAGGAGTCGCCTTCCTATTTGATTGGTTTTCCGGTGGTGACGTAGGCGAGCACCTCGTCGTCGGTGTAGTAGCGCGATGCCGAGTACGTACGCAACTTGTTGGAGTTGGTGATGATGGGCATGCTGCCGCACAGCGGGTTGTTGGTGTACATAAGCGGGCAGATGCTCGAGACGACGGCGCCGGTAGTCGAGAGACGTCTGTATGCCGCAGTCTTGCGGAAGGCGTCTGCCACAGATGGGGCGGCGGTCAGCACGGTGGGTACTTGCACGCGGCAGTTGCCGGAGGCGCTCAGCCCATCGCAGATGGCGTCTGCCCAGTGGGCGAGTTGTGCAGACGAGAGATGGGGGCAGCCGATGAAGGCCAGCTTGGGGCGCGCGCCCGGGTTCTTCCACATAATGGGGTAGCTTGAGCGGATGTGTTCCAGCTCGGCGTCGTCAATGCGATAGATTTGGGCGTCTGGTGCTATGAGCTGTTCGCCTTGCTCGACGGCTTCGGGCGTGATGCCGTCTACGTGGTAGAGCCCGACAGCGCCGTTCGATGCGCTGGCGGCGCCCATGTCCTTAAGGTAGTCCTGCGTGTCGGGCGTGAGTTCGCGGCCAAGCCAACGGTCGAGGCCTTTAATGTAAGGGACGTCTTCCATCACCTTCATGCCAATGGCGCTGCCAAGCACTTGCGCTTCGGGCTTGCGCTTACAGTCGACTTCGATGATCCAGGTCGCCTTGCGGCCCTCGTCGGTGAGCAGGCCGAATTCCGGGACAAAGCCGGCAATTGAGCCGAACATCTCGATGATGCCGGAGTTGCGATTGCAGCGGGCGCCCAACACGGAGTTGGCAAAGACCACGGCGCTGCTTTCTGCCCAGCTTAGGATGTCGCCACGCCGAGGTCGATTGCCAACCTCGGGCTGGTAGCAGGTGCAGCTGAAAGCATCGCTGTCCAATAGGCCCATGCTGCGCAGCTGTGCCTCATAATCGTCTTGTTTGGAATACATAATCTTGAACAGCAGCTTTTGCAGCGGGTTGGCCGGGACGGCGGGGTCGAGGGGCCTCGGGTCGACCGAGAATGACTGACCGGACAGGGCGCCGTCTTTCAGCAGCTCATCCATAAGGTCATAGACTGGACCGAGCATGGAGAGGCCAAAACTTGTGACAAGATGACCGTTTGCGCCGGTCACGGGAACCATACGCTCGGCGCCAAAGCATTCGCCGTACATAACGAGGGTCTTGACCACTTTGGCCATGGCGGGGCCCTTGGCGCCGTCGAGCAGGGCTTGTTGTTGGGAGGTCAGGTTCATCTGCGAGCCCATCCTTTCGTGTTAGATATTGGTGCCGAGTCGGTATGCCGCGCGGACCGCTTCGAGCACACGGCCGGGTGCAAACCCATCGCCGATGTTATGCAGCTCGTCTGCGGCGTGCATCTGCTGCAGTTTGTAGAACAGTGCGCCGTCGGGGTGTCCGCCGCAGGCAATGATTACCAGGTCGCAGGTTAGCTCGAGCGGCTTCCAGTCGTTGCCGATTTTGGGTGCAAGCGGGTTTTCGACGTTCTCGGGCAAGACCGGTGGCCACGAGATGTAGGGGTCGGGAACGTTTTTGTGGCAGTTGCGACTCAAGTGGAGACGCGCGCACCTCGCTGGGGCTCCAGACTCGCGCATGCCGCCGACCTCCGCGCGCTCGACGCGTGTCATATTGAAGAGCCGCACATTGCGTCCCCTGAGCGCATGGAGTAGGTGGCCACGATTTGCCGTACAGGCGCCCTGCATCATATGAGGCAGCATTTCAATTACGCTGACCTGCGGTATGCCGTGTTCGACGGTGAGCCATTGGGCAACCTCGCAGCCCACGGCCCCTCCGCCAATGATGGCGACGGTTTTGGCGTTGCCAAGCAGTGCAGGTTGGCGCAGTAGCTGCGTTGCCTGCACGGCATGGCCCGATGCTGCGAGCTCCGTAAGGCCGGGGATGGGCGGTATCGCATTAGAAGTGCCTGTTGCACACACGATTGCGTCGAAGCCTGCTTTTGCAAGATCTTCGGCGCATGCTGCCCGTCCAAGCTCGAGTGTCAGGTTCCCGTTGGGTTTTTCTGTCTGCTCGCGCACCTGTCGAACAAGATATGATCGGTAGTTATCGAGGTCGAACTTGATTCGGGCGGCGCTGGCGGAGAGGAGTTTTCCTCCAAGTTCATTTTCGGCGTCGATGAGCTTTACGTCGTGGCCACGACGCGCGGCGATTAGCGCACAGACCATCCCGGCGGGTCCGGCTCCTATCACCGCTATGCGTTTGGGTTCTATGGCGGGAGCGGGTGTCTGGGGCATGAGGTATTCAAAGCTGCAGCGTGGATTGACGGCACACTGCGGATGGCCCCCTTCGACAAACTCGTTGAGGCATCCTTCCTGGCATCCGATGCAGGGGCGAATATCTGCCACGCGACCGGCATACGCCTTGTTGGGCCACTCGGGATCCGCAAGCAGCGGGCGTCCGAGCATGATCATATCGGCGTCGCCATTGCGAAGGGCGCGTTCGGCAATGTCGGGGTAGCCCAACTTACCCACCGCGACAACGGGTACGGGAAGGTCGGCATTGGAGCGGATATTGTCGGCGGCAAAGCGCTCCCGAACGGCGCGCGCCACGGGAACGAAGCAGCCTGCGGGCATGCTTGCAGGCGGGTGGGGCATCCACCAGTTGTCATAGCAACCAAGGTCGACGTCAAAGATGTCTACTCCCGCCGCCACGAGCTCTTCCATATAACACAGGGTCTGTTCGACTGTGCGGCCGCCGCGCATGCGTCCCAGATAGGTCGAATTCATGACCGGCTCGTCATAGGTTTCCTCGAGTGCAAGCGAAAGGTCGATGCGGTACATGATGGGGTAGTCAGGCCCAACGCGGCGACGGATTTCTTTGACCATATCGAGGCCAAATTGACGCCAATCGGCATAACGTCCGAGCTTGCGATGGTTAAAGGCGGGGTTTCCGAGCTGCTCGATAAGATAACCCTCGTGCCCGTGCAAATAGACGCCATCGATACCCATGGCATGGGCATCGGCCGCCGCTTGGCCGATATTGTTTACGATACGGCGCAGCTTTTGGTCCGAGAGGCGCATGCATGGAATGGCGGGGATGTAGTAGTTAGGCAAGAAACTCGCCGAGACCGGAAACCTCTTTTGCGTGATGAGGCATTGCGGGTTGCCCACGCGGCCGAGTCCAGCCGTAAGCTGGACAAAAATGCGCGATCCGAAGGCATGGACACCTTGGGCAAGGTCGCGCCAGCCTGCCATAACGGTTCGGCTTCGATCGATGCGCGGGAAATAGGTGAGCTTGTCCAGCTCGGTGACCGTGGTATCGATGCCGTGGCTTACCGGCACGAGTCCTGTTGTGATGAGGCCGCAGCCGCCTTTGGCGCGGGCGAAAAAGTACTGCAGCATCATGTCACTGGGACGGCCAGTTTCCTCGCACATGTCGATATTGCCCATCGGTGCCATGACAATGCGGTTTTTGACGGTGAGCTTGTTAATTTTGATGGGAGAGAAGAGCTTGTCAAAAGGATAGAGCTCTTGCGTCATGCGGGACGATCCGCAACCGGAATTTTTGGCGGGCCAGTTGTCGAATGAGTCAACGAGTTGCTGCACCAGTACGTCTTTTCCCAATGAGGTTCCTTTCAGATGTTGACAAGGTAACAAAGCAGTTTACGTCTAAATGTTTAATAGTCAACAACAAAGGCATGAGTTCGGTGAAGAAAAAGGACTCAATGAGCGCCAGATGGCAAACTGTGTTGCGACATTAGCTCCCAGCTAATGAATTTGAGTTCGCTGCCTCCTACGATGTGCTGTGTGCCGGCACGGTAGCCGGATCGTGGGAAGGATGCATAATGGCAAAAGAGGGAAAGAAGCCGATCGGCAAGATCATTCTGGGTGTCATCGTGGTACTCGTTGTTGCCGGCGTCGTAGGCTCTATGGGCGGTAACTCGTCTGATTCGTCTACGGGTGATGCAGCAAAGCCTGCCGAACAGACCCAGCAAGTCGAGGAGCAAAAAGAGGCACAAGAACCCTATACGGTTTCGGATGAAGCCGGCGATACGTCTAATCAGTTTGCGTATAAGATCACTGGCACGTTGACCAATAATACGGATAAAGAGCAAAGCTACATTCAGATTGAGTATGTTCTGTATGACGCAGACGGCAATCAGGTGGGAACGGCTCTTGCGAACACCAACCATCTCAAAGCGGGCGGCACCTGGAAGTTCGAAGCGATGAGTACGGTATCTCCCGATCAGGTTGCTAGCTGGGAACGTTCTGATGTGAGCGGCTTTTAACTAGAATAAACAACATGATTACTATGCGATCTGGGGAGGTGAGGTCGTATGCCCGATAAAAAGCTGACGGACGAGTTGCTCAATGAGCTCCTCGACGCGCCAAACATCGATGTTTATATCAAAGAACACGACTTTGCCGCCCCGTCGCTTTCGGACTACCTTAAGCAGCTGCTACAGGAAAAGGGCTTAGAGCGCTCGCGCGTGGTGCGCATGGCCGACCTTAATGAGACCTTTGGTTATCAGATTTTTACCGGTGCGCGCCACCCAAGCCGTAATAAGGTGCTGCAGATTGCCTTTGCGATGGCGTTGACGCTCAAGGAGACCAACCGCGCTCTGACAGCTGCCGGGGTAAGCGTCCTCAACTGTAAGGACCGTCGCGATGCGATTGTCATCTTTTGTATCGATCGCGGCTGCAGCCTGCAAAAGGTCAACGAGGAACTGTATCGCTTTGGCGAGGAGACGGCGAGTTAGCGGCCGATGGCTGAGTTAGCTAATGCCGAAACAACTATGCGAACGAACAGGGCGTGGATGCCATGGGGTGTCCGCGCCCTGCGCTATGATGGACCCCATGGATACTCAGAGCCCAACATATTACGATGATGAGTTAACCGCCGCGCTTGCCGGGCACCTGGCGTCGCTCGAGCGTGATGATAGTTATCGCGTAGACCGCGTGCTCAAGCGCTCCGACGTCGAGACAACCGAGCTTGTGTACTTTGAGGGTTCTGGCGGTGGTTCGCTTGGCCCCTTTGTCCGCAAGTGTATCGATGCTTCGGCGCAGATTGGCGGGGCCTACGAGCGCCTGTTTGCGGCTCAGCAGGCCGGACGCCGTTTTGAACACTTACCCCGGATTTTCGACTGCCGCCGCGCGGGCGAGGAGCTCGATGTGGTGATGGAATATGTCGAAGGCGAGACGCTCGAGGCGCTCGTGGGGCGCCTGGGCGCGACGCCCGATTACGCCCGTGTGCTATATCCCGTCCTGTGCGATGCGGTGAGCGAGCTCCATGCCGGCTTTGCGGCGGCGGGGGAGGCGGCGCCAGTGATCCATCGCGATCTGAAGCCCTCGAATATCATCGTGTCGGGCGCGAACTATGCGCCCGATGCCGGCATGACCTTTTCCTCGTTGGTGATTATTGATTTGGGGATCGCGCGTGTCTGGCGTGACGGTGCCGATGCCGATACCGTTAAGTTTGGCACGCGTTCCTATGCGCCGCCCGAGCAGTACGGTTTTGGGCAGACGAGCGTGCGTAGCGATATTTATGCGCTCGGCGCGCTGCTGTTCTTTTGCCTGACGGGGACTGATCCCAAACCGGGGCGTGCCATGCGCGAGCAATGCGATGCACATGGCATTCCCGTCCCGCTGGCGGATGTGATCTGCATGGCGATGGCGCTCGATCCCGCCAAGCGTTTTGCGAGTGCAAAGGCGTTGGGCAGTGCTGCGCGCGCAGCGTACGACTTGTGCGCCCCTGCGTCGTCGCTCGCAACGGCTCCTGTCTCCGCCGTGTCCCGGACCGCGGCGTTTCAAGTGCATCGGGTGCAGCAACCGGTTGCCCCTGCGCTTTCGCCTTCTGCGAGTCAGCATTCGACCATCTCGCCCTCGGCGTCCGAGCCCTTGGCGTCCAAGTGCGTAAGCCTGCTCTCGCATATTCCCGAACCTGTGGGGCGCATATGGAATGGATGCGTTTATGCGATGACGCTGCTGCTCCTGATGGGAAGTCATTTTGCCGTGTTTCAGCCGACAGGTGAAAACCGCAACTATCCAACGTGGTTTTTAGCGCTTGAGTATTTCCTTATGGTCGATGGCTTGGTGCTGCTTATTACGTTTGGCATGCTCGACCGTCGCAGGCTTCGGCGTCGCTTTCCCGTGCTCGACCGGTATCGGGGAGGCGCCTTTGTCGAACTATGGTTCAAAGCACTCGGGTTTATGTTTGCCGTTATGTGCGTTGTCGTCGTTATCGGCAACGCGACGGGCGTCGTCTCCTAGATATACGAAAAAGGGCCCCGTTTGGGGCCCTTTGCAGTTGAGGCTTGCGAGCCTAAATGCGGTTCATCTGGGAAGCAACCTTGTTGTACCAGTCCTGCCACGTAGGCGGGCAGTATTTTTTGGCGGCTGCCGGGGTAAGCGTGGAGCCATAGTTGGCGCCCAGGTAGGCAACGTGGGCAGAGATGCTCTCGCTCCAGCTACCAAAGCTCCGCCAGCCGCCGCCCCGGGCGCTCCAGCCCCAGGCGTTATAGGAGCCGGCACAATAGAGGCCCTTGCTGCTTTCGATGCAGGCGATGGCGGGAGACCAGCGAGGATCGACGCCGGTGTTCCAGGCGGCAACGGCAAAGTTGTAGCCCTGGCCTGCCATAGGGGAGCCGGCAAGGTAGTTGTCGATGCGGCTCGTCCACTCGTTAATGAACGAGTCGTAATCGGAGTTACCGCTGTTCGAGCTGTTTATCGTGGTGTCGATGGTGGTGTTGGCGTTGTTAGCCTGGCTGTTGGAGTTGTTGCCGCTTACGCCCTCGCCCGAGATCTTCTCGGCGGCAGCGGCCTTGTCGGCCTCGAGCTTTGCCAGCTCGGCGGCATTTTCCTGCTCGGCCTTTGCCTGTGCCTCGCTGCGGAGCTGCTGAGCCTGCGCCAGTGCATCCTCGGCATTTTTCTGCTCGCCCTCGAGTTGAGACTTAGCCTGATCGAGTTCGGTCTTGTTCTGCTCGAGTTCAGTCTGCATCTTGTTGAGTTCTTCGATCTCGTCGACGCTCGAGCTCGTAATCTGGTTGGTGTATTTGCAGGTGGTGATAAAGTCACCCAAGCTCTGCGTGTTCACCAGGAAGCTCACGATGGGGCTGGTGCCCTTCTGGTACTTATACAGATCGCGCATGGCGGAGCTTGCCTTGGCCTGCTGCTCGGGTAGCTCGGCCTCAATCTTATCGATGTTCGCCTCATTGGAGTCTATCTGCTTTTGCAGATCCTCGAGCTTGGTGCGGGCGTCGTTGTAGGCGCTCGTAGCGTCCTCGATCTTTTTCTGGGCGGCGGAAAGCTGATCCTGCGTTGCCTGCGAGGCGGCATAGGCCGCGACGGGGGAGAGCATCGGCGTGGCCGTCAGTGCAACGGCGAGCGCGGCGCTCGTGATAATGCGAGCCGGCTTCGACGCGATGAACGCTGCGGTGCGATGGTTCGAATGCTGCATCCAGTCCCTCTGCAATCAATCGTAGGTTATTGGTCGAGGTGTATTCTACTACTGCTTTCGACCTCAACTTGAACCTTAAAGGTTTCAAAGGGTCAAGTTAAACTTGAGGCTTTGGCTTTGACCTGCAGTTATAGCGAATTGTTGAGAAACCATAGAGTTCAACTTTAACGTTACGGAACCCTGCTTGTGAGGGTTTTTGGCTGTAAAAGTTGCCCTCACGTGGGGTTTTGCAACTACAGGGTTCCTTCGCGACGAGCTTGCTCCACCTCTTTGAGTGCCTCGGCGGGAGTGAAGGAACAGGTGCCATCGCCGAGCTTGACCACCTGTATGTTGTCACCGATATGAACTTCTCCGCCCTGCAGCACGACGCCAAAAATGCCCTCGTGGGGGAAGATACAGTCGCCGGCGAGATAGTAGATGGCACAGCGGGTGTGGCAGACTTTGCCGATCTGGCTGATTTCGACGAGCACTTCGCTGCCGAGCTTGAGCTGCGTGCCCAAGGGGAGTGAGAGCAAGTTGATGCCCTGGGTGGTGAAGTTCTCTCCAAAGTCGCCCTCGGACACATCGAGCTCGCGAGCCTGCGCCGTCTGGATGGATTCCGCGGCCAAAAACGAGACCTGGCGATGCCAATGTCCGGCGTGCGCATCGGAGGAAAGGCCAAATTGCTTGATGACGGTGTCGTGCCCATCGGCGACGGGTGTTTTGCGCGTTCCCTTGTGCGCCGATGTGTTGATTGAGACGATGCGGGCGGACCCGCTGTAGGCATCGTCTGCCGTGCGCAGAGGGGCGGTCGTTTGTGCGCGCTCTGTCAGCTCACGCCTTGCGGCGTTGAGGATGGGGTTATCGGCCGGATGGTCTTGGGGCACGTGTGCGCCTTTCGCTCGAGGATATCGATATGCTGAATCCTACAACAACGGTGGGTTCACTGCTGGGTGTCATACACCGGTGAGTGCCGTCCCATCGCTGGATGGTCGCAACGATTGCCATAGATACGGTGGAGCTTTGGGTACCGGCGGCTCGGCACGCTAGAATAGAACGGTTGCTCAAAGACCGCCCGTTCTGGGGCAGTTCTAGATAGGAAGTTTCCATGGCATTGCAGTTTACAGAGCGCGAGTTTATCCCCGTGCTGCTCGGCGGCGACATCAACGCGTATTCGGTGGCGCGCGCTTTCTACGAGGAGTATCAGGTTAAGAGCCTGGTCTTTGGCAAGTACCAGACCGGCCCCGCGTATCGCAGCCAAATTATCGATTACACGCCCAACGTGGATATCGATACCATGCCGGTCATGATCGAGACCGTTAACGGCGTCGCACAGGCCAATCCTGATAAGAAGATTATTCTCATGGGCTGCGGCGACAACTATGTCGCGCTTGCCGCGCAGGCGCAGGACGCCGGCCAGCTTGCCTCGAACGTTATCGCACCTTACGCCCCCTACAGCATGCTCGAGCAGTGCCAGAAGAAGGAGATTTTCTACGAGCTGTGCGAGAAGCACGGTGTGCCGTATCCGCACACGTTTACCTTTACCATGGTGATGCTCAACGCTCAGGGCGAGGCTCCCGCCGAGGTGCTCGACCAGATCGACTTCCCCTTCCCGATGATTCTGAAGCCCTCTGACGGCATCATGTGGTGGGAGCACGAGTTCGAGGGTCAGAAGAAGGCCTACGAGATTGCCGATCGTGCCGAGCTGGAACAAGTCATTCGCGATGTGTACGCCAGTGGCTACACCGATGACCTCATCTTGCAGGATCGCGTGCCCGGCAACGACGAGTACATGCGCGTGCTCACCAGTTATTCCGACCGCAACGGCAAGGTTCGTATGATGTGCCTGGGCCACGTGCTGCTCGAGGAGCATCAGCCCCATGGTGTCGGCAACCACGCCTGCATCATAACTGAGCCCAACGACGAGCTCATGGGTGGCGTGCGCAAGCTGCTTGAGGACCTTAAGTTTACGGGCTTCTCCAACTTCGACGTCAAGTACGACCAGCGCGATGGCTCGTTTAAGTTCTTCGACTTCAACACGCGTCAGGGCCGCAGTAATTACTATGTCACCAATAGTGGCTTTAACGTTGCCAAATACGTGGTGGATGAGTACGTCTATAACCGCCCGTTTGAGCCGGAGTTTGTGACGGCGCAGGACGAGGCGCTGTGGATGGTTGTTCCTATGGGCGTCGTCGACAAGTATGTCAAGGACCCCGAGCTGCGTGCGAAGGCGCATCGTCTGGCCAAGGAGGGCAAGGCTGCCGATCCTTCGTTCATGAAGGGTGACTTTGTCTTTAACCGCTGGTTGCGCATGTGGCACACCAAGCTGCGTCATTTTAAGTTGTTCAAGACGTATTACAAGTAGATGAGCGCGGCGCCCGCCCGGCTTGCATCGGACGGGCGCGGGTATGATGCGAGCAATTGCAGGGGCGTCACCAAGGAGGCGGCGATGGAAAAGCTGGGAGTTATCGGCGGCATGGGCGCCGAGGCCACGTCGTATTACTACGACCAGGTCGTGCGTCATACGGCTGCTACCTGTGATCAAGAACATATTGACATGGTGGTACTTTCCAAGTCGACCATGCCCGACCGCACGCTGGCCATCAAGACCGGCGAGCATGCCGAGCTGCTGGCGACCATGAAGGAGTGCGCTCAGGCGCTCGAGACGCTGGGCTGCGCGCACATTGCTATTCCCTGCAACACGTCGCACTACTTCTATGATCAGATTCAGTCGTTTACCAAGGTGCCGATTATCCACATGCCGCGTGAGTCGGTGCGCTATGCCCTGGCGGGCGCGGTGATGGGGGAGTGCGAGTTCGATCCCAACCTGAGCAT